>NZ_CP023739.1 GCF_002752655.1 Methylosinus trichosporium OB3b
ATGAAACGCGCCCTCGCCATTCTCGCTGTCTCCCTCGTCGCGGCCTACGAACCGGCGCGCGCCGCCGACGATCTGGCGAAAGGAACCTTCGTCAAGGCGTGCATCGACACGGCCGCGCACGCCCACTCGATCCCTGCCGAGGTTCTGCTAATCCTTCTGAATGTCGAGAATGGGCGGCTCGGTGCGGTGAGCCAGAACAAGAACGACACCGTCGACATCGGGCCGATGCAGGTCAACCAGATCTGGTTGCCGAAGCTCGCGGAACATTGGCGCGCGTCGCGAGAGGCTGCCTATCGCGCTTTGCGCGACGAGTTCTGCGCCAATGTCGAAGGCGGGGCCTGGATTCTTCGACAGGCGCTCGACGAGGCGGATGGAGATCTCTGGGAGGGTATCGGGCTCTATCATTCGCACAATCAACGACACAAGACCGCCTACCTCCGCCTGGTCCTGGCGCAGGGTAGGCGTCTGCAGCGGCAGGCCGTCGCCGAGGCGGGCGTGGCCGAACGACGCGCCGCTGTCACCATTGGAGCGAGGTGATGTCTGTTTCGCACTCTTCGCAGGAGAATGTGAGCGATGGCGCCGCCTTTTTGATGAGCGTCGCCGTCTTCATTGTCGGCGTCGGCGTCGGCGGCTGGTATCTCTGGGACGAGCAGCACGCCGCGATCAGCGCGATCGTCATGCAGGGCCTGCACGGCCAAATGAGATTCATCCATCTGTTCACCGATCGCTACGACGTCGCCGACGCGCAGCTGCTCGCGACCAATCCCGCGACGGTGAAATTTCCGCAGCTGCTGCGGCTCGCCCGCGAGGTCGGGCGCTTCTTTCTCCTGCCCTCGATCGGCGTCACTCTGGCTCTCGCCGCCATGTGCGCGAGCCGCGCCGGGGCGAAGCGCTTTTCCCGGCCGCTCGATCTCGAAGCCTTGATGCGCGAGCAACTTCGATCCTTTCGGACGCCCTCCGCCTTCGTGCGCAGGCGGTTGGGGCTGGTCGATATCGACCAGGCCAAGCCGCGTCCCGCCGATCGCGCTTTGACCCGCACCGAATGGATCGAGCGCTGGGCCACAGACGACAAGGGCGCCTTCATCGAGGGCGCGGCGCGGGCGGAGCTCACGCGTCAGCTCGGCTGGGCGAGGCGCGAGCCGGAAGATGCGCCGCCGCATGTCCGGTGCATATTGGCGGCTTTTGCCCTGCATCGCGCCCGACGCCGCGACGAAGCGCAGCGCTATCTCGGCGATCTCTCGTCGGCGCTGGGGATGACCGGCAAGGAAGGGCGAGCAGGCCCCGATCGGGCGCTCGCATTCCCGTCCGCCGTGATCGAGCGGGCCGATCATTGGATGGGCGAACGAGATTTACGCCAGCCTCTGGTCGAGACGATGGCGGCGCATGGGTTCACCACACCGGCCGCCATGAGCGCTCTCCTCGCGGCGCGGGCGGAAGGGGGCGTTCTCCCGCCGGCGCAATTCGGATTCCTGAAGCTCGTCGATCGACGGCTGTGGTACGCGCTGCACTCCTTGGGCTATCCGGCGGATATGTTCGACCCTCTTCTTCACCCGACGCCGCTCGTCGAAGCGATCGCGGCGCGCGACCATTGGGCTTCCGAATTGCTCGCGGGCGCGCCCTTGCGCGCGGCTGCGATCGACCATGCGCTCGCGGCGGTGCGGAAGGTCTGAAGCGCCTTCTCTTTCGCGCGGCTCGGTACGAACATGAGGTTCAGGAAAGATCGAGGAGGCCCTGATGGACGAATCCGTTCCCACGCAAGAGACCAAGGCCGTGTCGGAGCCGCCGCATATTCACATCGACGTTCATGTGCATCTGGACGGCGCGATCGTCGCGACCTCGGCCGGCCAGCGTGACGCCCTCGGCGCCGAGATCGAACGTCGCAGCGCGCCCCCCTCGCCGACGAGGCGGTCATTGCTCACGACGCTGCTCGTCGGATTCGGCGTGTCGGCCGTCGGCTATGTGGGCTTTCGGGCGGGAAGCGTCCCGTCTCAGCAAAAGTTCTTCGGCATGAACCAGGCGGCGGTTTCGCTGGAGCCGGCCGCGCCGGCGTCGACGCCATTGCCGGAGGCGCTTGCGCGCGACCTGCAGCGGCCCCCGCAGATCACGCCCGCTCCGGGCGCATCGGCCGATGCCGGCCGATCCGGTCCCGCCGCCTTCGGGCTGCAACAATGACGGGAGCCCCATCGTCGCGGAGAGCGGCATGATCCCGCGCGAGATTTCCGGTCCGCAGGAAAGGTTCGAACGATCGGGCGCGCAAGCGCTGCGCGATCTGCGGCCGATGTCGACGCGCCTCTGGGGCTCGCTGATGAGCGAGTTTTCCGGCGCCGTTCTCTGCGTCGGGGCCGGACTCATGCTGCTGGAGCCCGCTTCGGTCGATCTGATTCTCCCGGCGGCGATCGGCTACGCGGCCCTCGTCCTGACGCGGCGCGTCGAGCTGCCGATGCGGCTTCCAAAGAGCGCCGGTGTCGCGGACTGGAACTATCCCGATCCCAAGAATCGCGCGCCGCGCATGGCGGCGGGCATCATCTATCTCGGCCGCGACATCGCCGGCCGGGAATTGTGGATCACCGCCGAGGACGGGCGGCAGCATGCGACCATTCCAGGGACGACCGGCGCCGGCAAGACGACCGCGATTTTGGGCTTCGTCTCCAATTCGCTGACCCATGCGAGCGGCTTCGTTCTCGTCGATGGCAAGGCCGACCACACATTGTTCGGCGAGGTGATGGCGCTCGCGCGGCGGTTCGGTCGCGAGGACGATGTGCTGCATCTCAATCTCCTGGTCGCCAGCGGGAACAAGGAGAGCAATAGCTTCAATCCCTTCGCCACGGGCAACGCCGACGCGATCCGCGAGATGGTGGTGAGCCAGCTCGGCGAGCAAGCCGCCAATGATTCGAACGGCGTCTTCCGTAGCCGCGCCGTCGCCTTGATCGGGGCGGTGATCCCCGTCCTGACTTGGATCCGAGACCACGCCGGCGTTCCGATCGACATCGAGAAGATCCGCGACGCGCTCGAATTACGCGTGATCTGGAAGCTCGCCGTCAAGGGTCACTATGAATTGCGCGACCCCGCGACCGGGAAGGCGAAGGACATTCCGCTCGATCTGCCGCAGGACGTGGTCTATCCGCTGCTCGCCTATCTCGGCGAGCTTCCCGGCTATGACACGGACCTCGATTACAACAAGCAGAAATCCGACGATCCGTCCAAGCAGCACGGCTATGCGCGGTTTTATTTCACCGAGATGTTCACGCAGCTCGGCGTGTCGCTCGGGCATATATTCAAGGTCGAGCAGGGCGACATCGACATGCGCGACGTGGTCTTGAACCGGCGCATTCTCGTCGTCTCCCTGCCGGCGCTGGAGAACTCCTCCGACACATTGGCGGGCCTCGGCAAGATCGTGGTGACGTCGCTCCGCGGCATGATGGCGCAAATGCTCGGCATGCCGAAAGAGATGCTCGGGATGGAAGCGCCCTATCATATCGTTCTGGACGAGCTCGCCTATTATGCGACGAGCGATCTCGACCGGATGATGGCGCAGGGGCGCAGCCTCAACATCGCCTTCTGGCTCGGCTTTCAGGAGGTTTCGGGGATCTTCGCGCGGCTAGGCGAGAAGACCTATACGCTGCTCGGCAACGCCAATCTGACCGCGGCGATGCGCCAGCAGGACGCCAATCGCACCCGCGAATGGATCGAGGAGACCTCGGGCATGACGGATGTGGCGCAGGCGACGAGCTTTCGCGGCGGCGACATCGGCGTCTATCACGACACGCGGCAGGCCGATGTGCGTCAAGTGTCGCGGGTGAACTGGCGCGACCTGCAGAGCCTTATCGAGGGCGAGGCGATCATGCTGTTCGGCGGCCGCCGCATCTACGCCAAGGTTTTTCACGCGAATGTCGACAATTCGGGCCCCAAGCGCCTCGTCAGGCGGATATCCCTCGCACCGCCGGCCCACGCCGAGCTGGAGGCGAGGCTCGACACGATCCGCGAAATCGCGGCCAGAATCGAGAATGGGATCGTCGCCGCCGGAGGCCGCGAGCCCATGGCGCCGACGTTGAGGGCGATATTCGACGCCTTTCGGCTCGCGAAGGCGAATGGAGGCGATCGAGACGCCTGCGTCGAAGCGGCGATCCGCGCGGCGGGCGAGGTTCCGTTTGTCGCGCGCGAGGAGCGACAGGGCGCGGGGGCGCGCTTTTCTCTCATGCTGAAGTCGGCGCTGCGCGGAACGAAAGGCGAGGCCACGGGGGAGGTTTGGCCTGTCGAACCATTCGACAAGGCGCTCTTCGAGAAGGTGCTCGAAATCGAGGCGGCGATCGGCGAGGATGGACCAGCGGCTAGGGAGAGGGCCTCGGCTCTTCTGGGCAAGATCGAGGTGGCATTGCAGGAGTCCGAGGGGACGTTGCCCACGCGGGAAAATCGGGAGAAGCTGCAGGCGGACTTGGCCACGGTCACGGCGGTGATCGTTGGAGGAGCCGAGGCAGCGGAAAATCCGGCGGCGCGGCGGCGGGCGGAGATTTCCCCTTGAGGGCGCCGGCGCGGCTTGTCGACCTCGAGTGTGTCGCGGCGCTGGCGCCGCTCTACGTCCTATCGAGCGCGCTCGCCGGCTGCGACGACAAGGAGAGATTCCCGCAGGCTCGACAATGGGCGCGCCGAAAGGAGACGCGATGAACGGCGACCGCGGCGCGGGGATCAGCAATTTTATCGAGGGGATATCGGGCGGCAATGGCGCCCTTCTGGTCGCGCTCAGCGTCCTCCTTCTGGCGCTTCTCGCGTTCATCGCCTTGGTCGACCGTCGGCCTGCCTATCGGCGTGGGCGATTTCTCACGGCCAATGAAAAACGGTTCCTGAGCGTCTTGGACGAGGCGGTCGGGGAGGGCTTTCGCGTGTTCGCACAGGTGCGGCTCGCCGAGCTGGTCGACGTCGATCTTCGGGTGAGAAATTCGAAAAGGCGTGCGGCGATGAACAAGGTGTTCGGAAAGAGCATCGATTTCGTCATCTGCAATTCCACCACCTTGGAACCCGTTGCAGCCATCGAATTGGACGACAGGACTCATGCGCTCCCGCATCGCAGGGAGCGCGACATATTCGTCGACGCGGTATTCGGGGAGATCGGAATTCCGCTACTGCGGGCGAGGGCGCGGCGCGCTTACTCCGTGGCGATGCTCGAACCTATGCTGCGAGAGGCCGGCGTCGTTAGAATGGCCCGACCCGATCTCAGATCGATCGAGCGAGGATGAGACGTCCACTCATCAGGGCGCGTCAAAATTCAGGGGAGCAATATCGAATGCCCTTCCGACAGTCGCTTTACGCCGGCGTCTTCGCTTTGGCGGCGCTCGGCCCCGCGATGGCGGCCGAACCGGTCGAGATACATTTCGCCCCTGCCGAAAACCTGGAGCGCTTCGATGTGGCGCTGCTACGCGCAGCGCGCTCGACCATCGATCTGGCCGCCTATGTGCTGACGGACTGGCCCGTCATCGACGCGTTGATCGACGCCCATCGGCGTGGCGTCGCGATCAGGGTCGTTCTCGACCCCAGCCAAGGGAGCGATCTCGACCGCCTGCGAGAGGTTTCGCAGAACCTTCGCGTCAGCCCGCCCGGTCCATTCATGCATCTGAAATCCTATTCGGTCGATGGCGCGTTGCTGCGTTCGGGCTCGGCGAATTTGACGGCGTCGGGCCTCAAACAGCAGGACAATGATCTCCTCGTCATCCGCGATCGAGCGGCCGTGCAAGCCTTCGCGGCGCGCTTCGAGCAGATCTGGGCGGCGGCGAAGCCGGTGGGCGCGCCCAGGCCGGTTTTCGCATCGCGGTCCATCGCTTCGAATACGGCGAAGGCAACGGCGCCGGCGAACTGCGAGATCAAAGGGAACATCAATCGCAATGGCGAGCGGATATTTCATAAGCCGGGCGAAACGCTTTACGACCGCGTCAAGGTCGACCAGAGCGCCGGAGAACGGTGGTTCTGCTCGGAGCAAGAGGCGATCGCCGCCGGATGGAGGCATGCCGCCGAACGTTGAGGCGCGGCTCGGGGGCGGATCGCTCACGCGCCGGGCGACGGAGATGACGGACGCGCCGGAGCATTGGCCGGCGCCGTTTCTTCGATCGAGCGATAATCGGGGAGCCGCTGGGAATGTTTGCCGCGGAGCGCCGTCTCGACGCTCGCCACCGCGTCGTCGAGAATCGCCGCGTTTCCTTTCGCGACTTCCGCGATTGCGGCGATGTGAGGCGCAACTTCGTCGGCTGCGATCTTCGAGCGCACGCGTTCCCGCGCTTTTCGGCCGGGATCTTTGGCATCGTCGGGGCGCCTGTGAAACGTGCGGCCCTGCTCGATGAAAGAATCGATCGACCGCTCTCGCGTGCGCCGGCAGGCCTCGACAAGATCGAGGGCGAGCGACTTATAGGGCTTGGAGGCCATATCGGCGGCAACTCGTTTCCAAAGGTCTTCGGCGCTGATCGGCTTGGCGTCGCCGAGCGCTCGGCTTCTCCTCTCGGCCTCATGGACGGCCGCTTCGGAAATCATCGTCCAGGTCGTGCCCCTGGCGCGGCTTTCCGCGACATAGGCTTTGAAGGCCGTGATGCCGGCGCTGCCGCGCGGCAGCGCATCGATATGCTCGTCCGAGGTGACGCCTTGCGCCGCGTCGATCGTGAGCGCGTGGCCGAAGCCGAGCATCAGCCTTTTGCTCACAGGGTCGATCAGACGGCGCCACTCGACCTCGCCGACCTGGCCCTTGGCGTTTTTCAGGAGGAGGCCGCCGGCGGTCTTGCCCATCACCTTCACGACATGGCCGTTATAGCCGATCGGGCCGTCCTTGCCGTCGATCTTCGACCATGTGTAGCGATAGAGCCGCAGATGGTCGCCGGTGGCGATCGGCAGATCGAAGGCGTGCGGCTCCTTCGCGCCGCGCGGCGCGATCGCCTTGTAAATCGTCTCGTCGGCGCCGATCTCCCCGCGCCCTTTGAGCCGCGTCCGGATCGCCATGCTGATCGCGGCGGCGTCCTCATTGGTCGGAGCGGAAATGGTGATCCCGCGCTTCGAGCCGGCGGCGTTCAGATTGTCGCGCCGGCTCACATAGAAATCGGCGATCTTTGCGGCGACCTGATCGAAGTCTCCGCCGACCAGCATGGCCGTTCCGTCGACGCGCTTCATAGCAAGGGCGGTCCCGGCCTCGGAGTCACGGAACATGCCGGCGATCTTGCGGCCGCGCCGATCGACCTGACGGACGGCGGTGAGCAGTTCCGGCTGCGCCGATTTCGGCAGGGCGCGACGCAGGATTTCGATCGTGTCACCCGCTTCGATCGCCTGCGCCTGCTCGCGGTCGCCCAGCGCCTTTATGGTCATGCCGGTCTCGGCCTGCAGCTCGAGCAGCCGCAGCATCGGCCGTGGCGCGATCTGGCTGATCTCGTCGATGACGAGGATCGTGTTGCGGGTCGGGACGAATTCGCCCGCGTCGACGGATTTGAGGAAAGGTTCGAGCGCCCGGGTCTGCGCGATGCCGGCGTCCTGCAGCTGGTCGGCCTGTCGCCACGCGGTCGAGACGCCGACGAGCTCGCGGCCCGCGGCCTCGTAACGCGTGTCGGCCTTCCAGGCGGCGACGAGGGGCCGCAACAGCGTGGATTTGCCCGCGCCGGCGACGCCGGTGAGGAGCGAGAGCGCGCCGCCCTGGCCGAGCGCATAGATCGCGGCCTTTTGAGCGGCTCCATGCTCCGGCTCGCTGTCGAAATCGAGGCCTGAAGCCTCTATGGCGCGGCGGATGTCGGCGGCCGCCAGCGCGCCGGACGTGTCGAGCGCCGCGCGCGCGGCATGGCCGCGGAGGCTCTCCTCGACACGGATTTGGGCGGAATTGGTGACGCGGAGCACCTGTCGCGGCTCGTCCTCGGCATTCTCGCGCTTCGCCCAGGCGGAGACGAGATCGACATGCTCGCCGTGAAGCTCGATGCCCTTGCGCTCGATCCGCTCGACGACCCGGTCGATATCCTTGACGCCGCCGGCGACGCCCACGCCGATCAATCCGCGCGCCGCGTGGATACGAAGGCGGTCATGGTCGATGACGGCGGCCGTGTGGAATTCCTCGGCGATATGCTTCGCCGCGAAGGCATATGCCCGCTCGATCCGCTCCTCGCTCGGCAGCGCGTCGATCTTCACGCCTTCCATGACGGTGGCGTGTTCCCAGCCCATCGCCTCCGCCTGATCCCGCCAGATTTTGTGGTCGGTCTTCTCGCCATGCTTGGCGAGGCGCGCGGCCGCCGCCGCCTCGCGGAGAATCTCGGCTTTCTTTTCCGCAGATATGTCGTCCCAATCGAGCCCCTGGCCGGCCGCGAAGGCCTTGGCGTTGCGCAGAACCTGATGCGCGCTCTTGCTGAAGGCCTCATTGGCGAATTGCGGGATGGCGAGGATGACGGCGGCTTGCTCCTTCTCGTCATAGGCGACGCGGATGCCGAGCGTGCGCAGCTCATCGGCGAGGACGGCCTGGGCGAAGGCGCCGAACTCATGGACGCGGGCGTGGAGGCGCTGTGTGTCGAGCGATCCGATATGGCCTTCGCCGGTAACGACGAGATTGAACAGCGCATTGTGGATGTGGTCGTGCGGATCGCCGGCGATCGGCGCTTCGAGGAGATAGGTCGCGCCCGCGCGTCCGTCCTGGACCGGCAGGGTCGGGCGGGCGATGTAATGTCGGAAGCTGACCCAGCCGACGGCGCCGGGATCCGCGCCGTTCTCCCCCGCGCGCCCGCGCCGCGCCCAGCCGATTTCACGGGCGACGTAGCGCATCGCCGCGTCATTGGCGCGATAGATGGCGTTGCGGATGGCGGCCGCTTCCGCTGGATCCTGCGCGAATTCGGCGGCGAGCGTCACGGATTTGTGCGGCGAGAAGGTGAAGTCGTAACCGCTGATTTCTCTCTTGTGCTTGGACCAGGCCTCTCCCCTATCCGCACGCTTGCCTTCGAACAGCCGATCGAGCTCCTCGTCCTTGGGCGCGCGGTGAGAATTGATGCCGAGCGCTCGGGCGATGGAGAGCGGCATGTCCGGCCGCCAAGCCGGCCCCGCGTCGCGGCCGGTGTAATAGCTGGTGAGACGCGACCCCGGCTCCAGCTGCTGCTGGCCGAGCGCCTCTGATGTCTGCTCGGCCGGCTGCGGGCCGAGCCGCGCCTCGGTGAAATACATGCGGACGAGCTTGCCATCGGAGGCGGCGGCGAATTTGCGGAAAGTGATCATCGGTCAAGGTTTCGCGAGGGAAGAGAAGCGCTTTTCCAGTGCCTCGACGGTCTTGTCCGGGAGGCTCTGCTGCATGTCGACGAGGAACTCGAAGGTTTTCCGCGAGAGGATGAGCTGCTCGCGGTTCTGCGCGATCAAATGGGCGAGCAAATCGCTCAGTGTCGGCTCGCCGGCGTCGTCCTTGGGCGTGAGCAGGGCGATGATCTCGTCGAGGCGGGCGATGGTGATGCGGATCTGCTCGTTCTGAAGGCCGATCGCTTCGACGATCTGGTGGGTTTCCTGCTCGACGCGAGCGAGCCCTTCTTTCAATTCCTTGGGCATGATTGCGCCTCCGCTAAGAAAGCGAAGCGTCGCCGGAGTCTGCGCGTATGAAAACGATCGGCTCGGAAAGGTGCATCGCCACGCGACAGAATCATCGTTGCCGTCCGCCGCGCGGATGCTCGGTCGCGCAATCCCCTCCGAGAGCCTTTTCACGCGCGCTCTGGGTCCAGGCCGTGTGAAAGCCCCGTCTGAGGGGATTCGCAGCGCTACATACTGCTTTTACCAAGCAGACTTTAGGCGCCAGCCACGTGCGGCGATGTTCGACTTCGGGCAACCTCGCGGTGGCGGCGCTGGCCACGTCGACATAGAGACGGGTTGGGTCGAGACGCCAGCCGACCCTTGCGCCTTCATGCCATCGATTATCGCGATCAACGGTGGCCGAAATCCCGGATCGAGCCTCTTCGCCGTATTTATTCGATCAGGGGAACTGATCCCTTAAGCAGGGGCGGATATCGATCCGAGCCTCGAGCAGGGGGTTTGCGGTCCCCAGTCTGGCCAGACATATCGTCTGCTTTCGATAATGACGCGCGTTGCCTGCGTCGGGATCTGTTGCGCAGGGCTCCGAATTCGGGTTAACGGCGGTTAACGGATGGGCTCAGGCGTGATTCCCTATCGGCGGAGTGATTCTGGAGCCGCCGTGATGAGCCTCGCCTTCGCAGTTTTCAAAGAGAAGTCGCGTCTGAAAGCGCTTCTCGACCATTTCTCGATCATTGACGACCCGCGCGAGCCCTGGCGCGTCGCGCATCCGCTTCGCGAGGTGCTGCTGCTCGTCGTCTGCGCCTCCATGGCCGATTGCGATCACTTCGACGCTATTGCATCTTGGGGCAAGGCCAACATCGGCTTCCTGCGCCGCTATTTGCCTTATGAGCACGGCGTGCCGGGCGGACGCTGGCTCACCCTGCTCATGAACCGCGTCGATCCGGCGCTGTTCTCGGCGGCCTTCACTGGCTGGGTGCGCGAGACCTGGCCGGAGCGACCCGAGCTCATCGCCATCGACGGGAAGACCTCGCGTCGCAGCCATGATCGCGCCGAGGACAAAGCCCCGCTGCATCTCGTTTCCGCCTTCGCCACCACGAGCCGCCTCGTGCTCGGCCAGGAGGCGGTCGAGGGCAAGAGCAATGAACTATCGGCCATTCCCGTCCTGCTCGATCGCCTTTCCGAAGGCGGCTCGCTGAAAGGCGCGCTCGTCTCCATCGACGCCATCGCCACCAACGCCAGGATCGCCCAGGCGATCGTGGACAAGGGCGCCGATTATCTGCTGGCGGTCAAAGCCAATCAGCCGACCCTGCGCGCCGAGATCGAGAGCGCTTTTTCCGCCGCGACGCGGATCGACACATGCGTCGATTTCGACAAGGGCCATGGCCGCATCGAGCAGCGCAGCGTGAGCGTCATCACCGAGATCGACTGGCTGAACGGCGAGCGCCGCTTTCCGGGCGAGCTGCGCCTGCCGAACGCCGCGACGATCATTCGCGTCAAATCGCAGGCCGAACTTGCCGACCGCGGCCGCTTCGAGACGCGCTATTACATCTCCTCGGCCCTTCTCCCAGCGAAGCGGGCGGGCGAGGCCGTGCGCGGCCATTGGGGCATAGAGAACCAGCTGCATTGGGTGCTCGACGTCGTCTTCGCCGAAGACCAATCCCGCTTGCGCAAGGGCCATGGCGCGAGAAACATGGCCGTCGTCAGGCATTTCGCCATCAATATGATCCGCACCGCCCCCGAGCCCGAGAACAAGCCCATGAAACCGCAGCGCAAGGCCACAAAGCCCACACGCACCAGCATCAAGCTCCGCAGAAAAATCGCCAGCTGGCGCGAGGATTATCTCGCCATCGCCTTGGAAGCCTCAGCCCGTTAACCCGGATTCAGAGCCCTGATCTGTTGCGCCGGGATCTTGAAACCCTTCGCGTATTGTGCTCTATCTGTAGTAAGGTGTCGAGCATTCGCTCCGCCGAATGCGAGGACGACCGATGAAAGCTATCATCAGCCGCTCCCTAAGGAGCCCGACCGCCTAAGTCCTTGCGAGACGCAGGGATTGGCGCATCGACGCGCGTCGCTTTCGTGACGCGTCGCTTCGGACGTTCCCCAATCAAGAGATCTGCATGGGCAATCTTTTGTCCGTGGACGGCTGCGCGCCGATCCACAGCTACTACTCGTCCAAGAACTGGATCGAGGGCGCCGCCGTGCGCCAACTCGAAGACGTCGCGAGGAAGCCGGGTGTAATCGCTGTCGCCGCCATGCCCGATCTGCATCCGGGCAAATATGGACCGGTCGGCTGCGCCATTCTCGCCGACAAAATCCATCCCGCATTCGTCGGGGCAGATGTCGGCTGCGGAATGTCGCTCTTTGCGCTCGACTTTCCGGCTCGCAAAATACGCGTAGACAAGGCTGCCGAGCGATTGCGCGCCATCGAAAGCCCCTTTGATGGAGACGTCGCCGACAAGATCCATAAAGCAGGGCTTCCGGTTTCGAATTTCGACGCCGCGCTCGGCACGATCGGTGGAGGAAATCATTTCTGCGAGCTTCAAGCCGTGGAGGAGGTGTTCATCCCGGAAGCCGGTCTCGACCGTGACCAAGCCTACGTTCTCGTTCATTCAGGCTCTCGCGGCCTCGGCTACGCATTACTGGAGCGAGAATTGTCGGCCGGATTAGCGCCTCTCGATCCAGACAGCGCGAAAGGTCGAGCATATATGCAGGCCCATGATCACGCTTTGCGATGGGCGACGGCGAACCGGCGGCTCATCGCCGAACGGGCCGCGCACGCCTTGCGGTGCGAGGCGGAGCTGATCTGCGACTGCTCCCACAATTGCGCGGGACTATGCGGCGCTGGCGCCCTTCATCGCAAGGGCGCGGCGCCGGCTGACCGGGGGCGCGTCGTCGTTCCGGGTTCCCGGGGCGCCTTGTCCTATCTCGTCGAGCCGCTAGTCGGCGCGCCTAAAGGCGCCTTGGCGTCGATTGCGCACGGCGCGGGTCGAAAATTCGACCGCGCCTCGATGGCGGGACGTATCGGTGCGACCAAATCAGATCGGGAGCGTTTGACGCGCAATCCTTATGGTGGACGGGTCGTGTGTGAAGATCGCGCGCTTTTGATCGAGGAGGCGCCGGAGGCCTACAAGTCGATCAGGAGCGTCATCGACGATCTGGAAACGTTCGGCTTGGTGCGGATCGTCGCCAGCTTCCGACCGCTGGTGACGTTGAAGAAAGTCGTCGAACCGGAGTCGCGCAAGGAGGGCCGCCGATGATCCGACTGCTCTTCACGTCTGGTCATGGGCCAGCGGAATGCCGCATGGCGCTAGCTCAGGTGTTGCGTCGCCTCCACGCCGAGTCCGGAGCAACGGGCTGTGAATGCGACATAGCCGCGGTCGAGCACCCCGACGGCGCTGGCCCAGGCTCCGCGGTCGTGGTTCTGTCGGGCGACGGTGCGGAACAACTCGCTCGGCGTTGGACAGGGGGAATAGTGTGGGTATGCAAAAGCCCGTTGCGCCCGCGCCACCCACGAAAGAATTGGTTCGTCGATGCCTTCGAGCTCCCGCCGCAGCCACCGCCTCCCGCCGTCTCGCTCGCGGACGTACGGTTCGAGTCGTTCCGCGCTGGCGGACCGGGCGGCCAACATCAGAACAAGACTGAGAGCGCAGTGCGCGCGATACACGTTCCGACCGGCGTCAGCGCGACTGCCCGGGAGGAGCGCTCTCAGCATCGCAATAGGGCGCTGGCATTGGGGCGGCTCGAAGCGTTGCTCGACTTGCGCGCTCGCCTGCGGGAGGCGGGGGAAGAACGGCTGATCCACGGATTGCATCGCGATGTGCGACGAGGCGCCGCCGCGCTGCGATTCGAGGGAGTTGAATTCAAACCGGTATAGTCCGTCTACGACTTTGGGATATTGATCTCATGATATTTCAAGAGAGACCGGCCCAGTCCGGAGTTACCGCTTCCGAGAAGGCGGCGGGGTTCAAGTCCTCTTTGCGAAGAGGATCGGGACGTGCTGCGCTCCTGCTCGAAGCCGACCCGACGAACGAAGAGTTGCAGTCTGTGCTCCTATCGGCATGCAAGACGAACCTGACTTACGATCCTCAGTGCGAGGCAGAACGCGCGCCGTTTCTGTACCGCCTCATCACTCTGACCGGGCGGAGCGATTTTTTCTGGACAGAGCTATTGCGCTGTTTGGACAACGTCGACCCATCGAGTAAGGGGAACATAGCTCAAATATTCGGCATCCTTTGCCTCCTTGCGAGCGGTCGGATCGACCACGACCATCGTTCCTTGCGAGAATTTCTCGCGAGCGAAGCCATTCGAAAGGCGGAATTCGAACATGTCGGACATCCGTGCGGCGAACACCTCATTCGGCTCGACGGATTGGCCGCCTTTCTCGAGCTGATCCATCTCTATCACGCTGAGCTGCTGGATAACTTCGAGGCGCAAAGCGGCTGGGCCTACCGCTCATGGGGCGAAGCGTTGAGCGTGAGAGATGGAGTCCAGAGCACCGCCGCCGCGTTGGAGAGGGCGAGATCGAGCTCCCCCGAATTGGACTTGTTGATATCGCTCGATGTCGATACCGCATCGGTCGCTCGCACCTTCGTCGAGCAGCCCAACGATGCGATCGACTATGCCGCGGCCAAAGTTGGACTCGATCCGAAGAAGGGCTTTTCCCTATTTTGGATCAAGTCCGCTTCTGCCGATGACCTGTTCGCGGCGGCTTCTGATCTCGTTCTCGAGACCGATGCAATGAAAATCCGGGCATATCTACGGATTTTCACCGCGCGCGATTTCCCTTTGAACCCCGAGCCACTATTCGCCATCGTCAAGGGCGCGAATTCACGAAACGCATGGCAAGCGACCAGGGCCCTGGGGAGGCTCCACCGCCACCGGATCAGGGGCCTTGCATTCGAACTCCTCGATGGTCTGGATATCCCCAGCGCCATTCGACTGCTCTGCAGCAACTATCAGCCTGGGGATTTGATGATTATCGAGCGTGCGATACACGAGGCTGATCCGCTCGACGACAACGGATGGCATAGCGTCGGGTTGGCGGTTCTTGCCCTTATCGACGCCGCCACCATTCCCCCGATCGAGAGCCGTGACATGTTGCTCAGTCTTTACGAAAACATCCCCTGTTCGCTATGTCGCGAGGAAGTCGTGAGGAAACTGCTTGAGTACGATCGCGTCCCGAGGTGGATGTTGAAGGAATGCGCGTTTGACGCGGAGCCGAGGACTGCGGAAATTTCTAAACGAAGCAGCCGCTAGCGTCGAGTTTCCCTATGCCGGCGCCACGTTTGCAAGGCAGTAGTCGATGGCTGTTGAGATCAAAAGATCGCTGATGGAACGCGAAATCCGCGACCTTGTCGAGACCGCAGTCGCGCATATCGATGATCCAGATCGAGGAGATGCCTTTGCCCTGTCGCCGGCTTGCGATGCGATAGCGACGTTGCAGCGCAATGGGGACCAGTCGGTCTTCGAGGTCTGCAGCGTTCTTTGTAGAAGCGCCGATCCGAGGGAGCGATCTGTGGGAGCCGCGATCCTCGGCCAATTGGGATATTCCCTGGAGCTCCTGCGCGACCAGCGTTTCGGCCTCCTGAAGGAAATGCTCGAACGGGAAATGTCGGGAGGCGCCGATCCAGAAATGCTCGTGGCGATCTGCTTCGCGTTCGGTCATCTGAAGGATCCGCGCGGCGTTTCCGCGGTCGTTCCTCTTGCCCGCCATCCTTTCTCGTCCGTGCGCTTTGCTGTCGCCTATGCTTTTTCGGCGCAAGACGACCCTGTTGCGATCACATGGCTGATCGAACTGTCGAATGACGAGGAACCGCACGTGCGCGACTGGGCTACCTTTGCCCTCGGCCAACAAATCGAGGCGGACAATTCGGAAATAAGAGAGGCGCTGAGTGCCAGGTTGACGGACGTCGACGTCGACACACGGTTGGAAGCGATATCGGGGCTTGCACGCCGCAATGATAAGAACGTGATCGATCACATTCTCGCGGCTCTCGAAGCGGGTGAAGTTGGAGCCGTGATTTATGGAGCCGTGACTGACATTGCGGATCCAATTTTCTGCATGCACCTGATGGGCACGAAACAGTCTGGCCGGGAACTTCCGAAAGTCGTTGCGGAGTCCCGCTACCTTCGATCAGCGTGGCAGGCGGCGGTCTTGGCTTGCGGGTGCGACGCTACCTGATTACTAGACGCTGAACGTGGCTGTGTCTGCGGCGTTCGCTTTCCGTCATAATTCCGCGTTCACCGCCGAGCGAGGAGGATGCGCCAGAATCGGACATTCCAGACGGGCAGACAGGACACTTCTCGTGTCTCTCCCGCTCTGTCCTCGATCGACATGGAGCCCGAGCCAGATCGCCTTCATAGCTAAGCCGAATTTAAAATTCGAATAATGGCGGAGGGAGGAAGGAGAGCGAATTGTCCGCCGATCCCCGCCTCACGGCTTTCACTGAATGTTTCGTCTGGGTCGCAGAGATCGCGTAGATGGCCGGCTAGGCGGTGAATCGCTTCATTCGTTTGACGTAGATGGCTGACAGAATCGTCACCATCATAGTGGGCGCGAGCAAAAATGGTCATTTCCGTGATCGCCGTCGCAAGGAGCGTCAACAGCTCCTGGCGGTTCGCCGCGCGCATCCTATCGATCGTCTGTATCACTGTAATTTCCATCACGTTTCATCCATAGTGTTCGGCATTGGGTTGCGCTTGGCGGTTCCCGCGTCGCGCCATGTGTGGACATTAGTGAGGTACGAGAGGCGCAAAGAACTCGAAGGCCTCGTGAAAGAGTGGATGCCAGTTTCGATCAAGCGGCAAATCGATCGGATGCCAGAAGAATGAGAAAGTATGACCGTGGTCGTCCTCAGCCTGATGTTGCCAAGTGTCGGGTAGGCCAGAAGAGCAAAAATGGAAGAAATGCCATAGCTGACGCTCAGCTCCGATCTGGTGTTGTCCGAGGTACACCAATGGTGACTGAATGGTCAGCCCGCTTTCTTCTCGTAACTCGCGCTCGGCAGCTTCGTCCGGCGTCTCTCCCGTTTCGATCGTTCCCTTCACGAACTGCTTTCCAGCGGAAGGATGCACAAAAGCAAGGACTTCCAGTCTGCACTCAAACGTTCGGATCACGACGAGGCACACTTTTTCCGATTTGTACATCGAGCAACAATGCCTTCCCAATCCAGCAAATGGGGCGTAAGTAGTGTCAGGCGGTGCGGTCCGAGTTTTCGGAGCCCTATTGATTACCGGCATCCTACCGTCATAATCGCTATTCTTAAAGGTGCCGCCGAACAAATTCGCGCCGTGCCGAGGCAATTTTATGCAGGCATTTTTCAGAGCGGAGGAGTGCTGGTATGGTGATACATGGGCGTGAGGAACTTCAGCGCGTTGGCCGCAGGGTCCAGGCGCGCGCGCACGCCTCGCTCATGTCGGATACGAAATGGCGGAAAGTGCTTTCGGAACTCAACAAGCCCGAGTGGCAATTGGAATATTGCATCGTGAAATTTATCGACGTTACCGAAGAAAAACTGGTCTATTTCCCGATAGGCTTATCTCCCCCGCGTCCTTGGGTCGACACCTTTGGCTTCGGCCCGATAACTTTGCGGTCCATCGAATGGATGCTTATTCCTCGTATAGCGAAATATAAGCGGGGCAATCCCGGCGTTCCAGATGGAGAAATCGAGCAAGACGTCGAGGCAATTATGAGTGTGATCGATAAGCTTGGAAAATATCCGGTCCAGCTCACAGATCGAGGCTTATTGATCATGGGACACGTGACAGAGACACATTCTTGTTAAATTTAGAGTTACGCGCTGACGAACGGGGACGTCTCGCCAGGAGCGCGCATTCCGAGGCAAACCGTCGAACGACTCGGATCGACCCGACGCAGAGAGGCGGCGAATGAGTGAGTCCCCGATACACGCGCAGGAATGCCGAAGCGCGTTCAAGCTCTACAGCGAGGACGGGAAAAGAGCTGCCGACGTGCTGGAGTTCCGCAACGGCGAAACATATCTCGACGAGCAGGAATGGGTCGAAGGGACCACATTCAAGAACAGGCATTTCGGTAGGTTGGTTGGTCCGTTCGCCTCGCCAGCAGATGCGGAAAAATTCATAGTGTCTACGCCCTGGTTCCAGGGTAGCCGAGCATAGGCCTCCGCTTCTCATCCCCATCTGAGACTTTACAGGTCAGCGAAGGTACGTGACCGCTTTGGATCAAAGACAGACATATTCTGACTCCCTTCGGGCTTGTCATTCCCCGAACCGAGCTTCATTCAGGAGTGGATGGCGCGCGGCATAGACCACGCGTTTCACCTTCGGCTTCGTTGGTTCATCGTTCATCCCCACATCCCCCGCATCTTTCCCCGCACATCGACCCGCAGCCCACCCCCTGCGAGACGCTCGCCCACGGCCCCGGCGGCTGGCCAACTGACGCATTCGAAAAACCGCAGCATATCCGCCGGAATGAAACGCGTGCGCGCCGCATAGATGTGCCGGTCACCCTGCGCCGGCTGGCCATGGGTGAAAAAGCGCTGCGGCGTCACAAGGCGCAGGCTGTCCTTCGCGCGCGTCATCGCGACATAGAGCAGCCGGCGCTCCTCCTCGATTTCCGCCGCCGTGCCCGTCGCGAGATCGGAGGGGATGCAGCCGTCGACGGCGTTCAGCACGAAAACGGAGCGCCACTCCTGCCCCTTGGCCGAATGGATCGTCGAGAGGATCAGATAATCCTCGTCGCGCAGAGGCGGGCCGGCCTCGTCGCTGGTCGCGTCCGGAGGGTCGAGCGTCAGCTCGGTGAGGAAGCGCTCGCGCGAGGGATAGCAGGCGGCGATCTGCTCGAGCTGGACGAGATCGGCGAGGCGGCTCGGCGCGTCCTCGTGCAGGCGCTCGAGATGCGGCTCATACCAGCGGCGCGCCGCTTCCATCTCCGCCGGCCAACCCTCTCGCGCATGCAGCATTTGCAGCGTCGCGATGAGTCCGCGCCATTCCTCCCCGGCGCGCGGAGGCGTCGGCGCCTCGGCGAGGCAGGTGAGCGGGTCCGGGCGCTCGATGAGGAAGTCGAGAATCTTCTGTGCGGATGAGGGGCCGACGCCGGGCAGGATTTGCAGAATGCGAAAGCCGGCGACGCGATCGCGCGGGTTCTGCGCGAAGCGTAGCAGGGCGAGAACATCCTTCACGTGCGCGCTGTCGAGGAACTTCAGCCCGCCGAATTTCACGAAGGGAATGTTGCGGCGCGCGAGTTCCAGCTCCAACATGGCGCTGTGATGCGAGGCGCGGAACAGCGCCGCCTGTTGCTTCAACGTCATGCCGGACTCGCGTGCCTCCAGCACGCGCTCGGCGATGAAACGCGCCTGATCGCTCTCGTCGCGCACGGTGACGAGCTGCGGCCGCTCTGATGAGCGACGCTCGGTCCAGAGGTTCTTGGCGTAACGCTCGTCGGCGAGCGAGATGACGGCGTTGGCCGCGGCGAGGATCGGCTCGGTCGAGCGATAATTGCGGTCGAGCGTAATGACCTCCGCCGGCGGCGTGAAGCTCTTCGGAAACTCGAGAATGTTGCGCACAGTGGCGGCGCGGAAGGAATAGATGGATTGGGCGTCATCGCCGACGACGGTGAGCCCCTGGCCCTTTGGCTTCAAGGCGAGAAGGATGGAGGCCTGGAGGCGATTGGTGTCCTGATATTCGTCGACGAGAATGTGATCGAAGCGGCCGCCGATTTCCTCGGCGAGCGCTTCCTCCTGCACCATCTGCGCCCAGTAGAGCAGGAGATCATCGTAATCGAGCACGTTCTGCGCCTGCTTCGCCTCGACATAGGCGGCGAACAAGCGTCGCAGCTCCTCATGCCAGCGCGCGCACCAGGGGAAGGCGCCGAGCAGCGCCTGCTCGAGCGGGATTTCGGCGTTCACGGCGCGGGAGTAGATCGCAAGGCATGTGCCCTTGGTGGGGAAGCGGCTCTCGGTCTTGGAGAAGCCGAGCTCGTGGCGAATGAGATTCATCAGATCGGCCGAGTCTTCGCGATCATGAATGGTGAAGGTGGGATCGAGCCCGATGGCGCCGGCATATTCGCGCAGCAGCCTGGCGCCGATCGCGTGAAACGTGCCGGCCCAGGCGAGGACATCGCCGCCGCCTGTGGCGCCCAGCGCCTCGGCGCAGATGCGCTCGACCCGCCGCGCCATCTCGGCGGCGGCGCGGCGGGAGAAGGTCATCAGCAACATGCGATGCGGATCGGCGCCCTGGACGATGAGATGCGCGACCCGATGGGCGAGCGTGTTCGTCTTTCCCGAGCCGGCGCCCGCGATGATCAGCAGCGGGCCGCCGGCGGGAGCTGACGAGCAGTCATGCAGGCCGTGCTCGACGGCGCGGCGTTGTTCGGCGTTGAGCTTTTCGAGATAGGCGACGGCGGTCATGGGCGAATCGGCAGGGTGAGTGGGCCCGCAGACTGAACCATAATTCTTGTTTTGTTCGCAATGACCGTTTCTTCGGGAGAGGTGAAAGCGAAGCCAGCGGCCCAGTTCGAATTTCCGTGAGGTGCCAATAGCTGCCTTTCACTCGCCTCCAGATAGCGGACGTTCAGGTTACCGGTCGAACGCCCGGACCGCCCCTACGTACATCCGCCATGCACGTGAAAGTCGGGCCGCCATCCTTGGGTTGTCTGTTGCCAAGATTCGACTAGGATGAGTTCCAGTAAAGCTTGAGATAGCTAGCAAAGCTAGGGGGTTCAGATGCGGTGGAGAGTCACCCTCGACGATGGCGCGCCCGCATGAGCGGCAACGCACGCTCACCGTATTCAGCCGCGGAGCAAGGTCTTGGCTATACATACCAAGCCCGGTTCGCGCTTTTGAAGATCCTGGAGCTACCAGAAGACAGCTCGCTTCTCCTTGAGAAGGAGGACGACGTCGATTTCGACGACACCTCAGGCCGGAAGAGCCTGATGTCCCTTAAGCACAAGGCCGTCGGCGACACCCTCACAGACCTTGCGACCGACTTTTGGAAATCGGTGCGCATCTGGCTCACGCATTACAAGGCCAATGGCCGGATCGGCTGTGATGCGCGCTTCATGCTGTTCACCACGGCGACGGTCAGCGCGGAGTCCGTCCTCACGAAGTTCACAGACCATGATGCCGATGGCGAAGCACGGGCCCAGGCTGTCCAAAAGCCGCTAGCGAAATCCAAGAGCGTATTGATCGCCGCCGTACGCGACGAACTGGCGACGCTGACGACGGCCGAGCTGGACGACTTTTACTCTCGGATCACAATCGCCGACGCGGAGCTTCGAATTACCGAAATTCCCGGCGTCATCATTAATCAGCACCTGCGAACCATCCGCAGGGAGTCGCGACCACTTCTATTCGAACGGCTTGAAGGTTGGTGGATGGACCAAGCGATCCAGCTTCTGGCCGGCGAGCGCAAAGCACCGATCACCGGGATTGAGGTGTCCGACAAGCTCTCCTCGATGGCGGAGGAATATCGTAACGACAACCTGCCCATCACTTTCCGGCAACGGCAGCCCGACCAGATCGACATCGCCAACGATCCGCGTCTGTTCATCGAACAGCTTCGCGCTTTGGACCTGTCCACGACCCGCTTGCGGAATGCGATCATCGACTACTACCGGGCGTTTGAGCAGCGTTCCAGTTGGGCCCGAGAAAACCTGCTCGTCTCCAACGAAATCGAAGAATACGAAGACCGGCTCATCGACGAATGGACCCGCTACAAGGAAGTCATCTTCGAGACCATCACCGATAAGAGCGATGATGCCGCGTGTCTGTCCGCGGGACGTGAACTCTACCGCTGGGCCGAGTTGGAAACGACTTCCCTTCGCATTCGCGAGCGCGTGACAGAGCCCTATGTCGTCCGCGGCGCCTTCCACATCTTGGCCAATGCGAGACCCCAGCCGCACATTCACTGGCACCCACGCTTTCTAGCGGAACTGGCCCGAATTCTGGGGAAAGCGGCATGAGGGTTTGGGACCGGCGGCCAATCGAAATCCGAAACCTCTTCAACCCAGCCTTCTGTGGCCTGGTGCTATTCAGGGCCATGGTGGCCTTCGAGGAAGAGGACGAGCGCGGTCTTCCGTTCTCGCTCGTGCCGCTCATTTTGCCAATTTGCCTGCACAAGCAGTCACGAGAAATCCTTGCCCCGAGTACGCGCAGCTATTTCCTCAAGCTCGTCGCCAATCATCCGCAATTGCTCGTGGGGTTCGGCGGTCGCGCCCAGGACATGCTGCCTTTCACGTTCGAGGCGCTGGGACTGCTGCACCACCTTGGAGCGATCCCAAGTGCGGTCCGACGGGCGCTTGAAAGGCAACCCGCAAGGGGTGCGCAAGTCGATAACGGGCTCGGAGGAGACTCAATCGATCCAGAAGGTCGCTAAGTATCTGGGGAAGGAGTTTGCTCGCATCGGTGATCGGGTGACGATCTACGCAACGATGGGCGTTCGGCCATGAAGATCAAATCCATCCACATCTACAGCCACGATGGCCGCCGCCGCGACGTGATGTTTCACCTAAATGGCCTGAACGTCATCACGGGCCGGTCTTCGACGGGTAAGTCTGCGCTGTCCGACATCCTCGAATATTTGATGGGCCGCTCCACATTCAACATCCCCGAGGGGGTGATCCGCGATCGCGTGGCGTGGTTTGCAGTGATCTACCAGTTCGACGGCGAGCAGGTCCTGGTCGCCAAACCCACGCCCGACAGTGGCCGCGCGAGTTGCAGCCTCGCCATGTTAAGGCGCGGCGCCCAGTTGAACGTGCCGGTCTTTGCCGAGCTAACCGTCAACGACGATGACGATGGGGTGGAGACGCTGCTGTCACGCCTCCTGGGCATCCCAGAGAACGTCACGGATGTGCCACTGAGTAGCACCCGAGAAAGCTACCAAGCCAACATCAAGCACACGCACTACTACCTGTTTCAAAAGCAGGGCATCGTCGCCAACAAGGACCAGCTATTCTATCGACAGAACGAGCAGTTCCAACCGCAAGCGATCAAGGATACGCTGCCAATTTTACTCGGTATCTCCTCCCGCGACAAGTATGAGCTGGAATCGCGTCTTCGCGGCGTACAACGCGACATTCGTCTCAACGGAAAACTGCTGGAACAGGCCCGCAACGCGATTGCGACCTCTGATGAGAAGGCGCTCGGCCTTCTGTCCGAGGCCAGGGCCGTCGGCATTGCTCTTTTGGATGTCGGTGAGACCCGTTCTTGGGTGGATCTCCTTCGGAGCGTTCTGGCCTGGAAGCCCGCGCCTGTGCCGGAGGATGATGGCCTGCGCGTTTCGGCCATCGAAAACGACCTGGTGTTGCTGCGCGAACGTCGCCGGGAAATTCAGCAGCGCATCGACGCGGCGATCCAGTACGCAAAGCGCTCGGAGGGTTTCGAGACCGAGGCCGAGGAGCAGAAAGATCGGCTGACCTCGATCAAGCTCCTGCCCAAAAACCCCGCGACCGGAGCGTGGCAGTGGCCATTCGCCGAAGCCAATCTGGGCATGGAGACCCCATTGGCCGCCGCCCTGCTCGCCGAGCTTGAATCACTCGAACGCGAAATGGCGGCTGTGGTCGGCGAACGCCCGGCCCTGGATGAATACCTCGCCGGCCAGCGCCAGGACATCCAGGATATCGGTGACCAGATCCGCAACAAGGAGGTGGAGCTATCGGGCGCTATCGCCAGCAGCGAGATCATCGCTCAGATGGGCAACCGCAACAATGCGGCCTCCCGCGTGGTAGGTCGAGTCAGCCTGTTCCTAGAAGGCCTTGTGCCCGATGAAGAACTTGCCCGGCTTGAGCGCGAGGACCGGCGTCTTAAGGCCAAGGCCGAAGACCTAGAGCGCAAGATCGGCACTGATGACTCCAGAGAACGGCTGGTGTCCACGCTTAACAGCATCGCCATGCACATGTCGGGCTACATTTCCGCGCTGGGCGGCGAATTTGGCCAATTTCCCGCGCGTCTGGATTTGCACAACCTAACCGTGGCGATCGATCGTCCAGGCCGGCCGATCTACATGCCCCGGACCGGGGGCGGCGAAAACCATCTCGCCTACCACCTAGCGGCCCTGCTGGCCCTGCATCGCTATGCGGCCAACAACAACCAGCCGATCCCCCGGTTCCTGCTCATTGACCAGCCGACCCAGGTCTACTTCCCGTCGGAGACGGTCTACAAGGCCGCCGACGGTTCTGTCGAGACGACCGAAACTGACGCCGATCTCGAAGCCGTTCGTCGCCTGTTCGAACTCCTGCGTCGCTTCACGGAGGTAGACGCGCCAGGATTCCAGATCATCGTCACCGAACATGCCAACCTGCGGGACGGCTGGTTCCAGGCCGCGCTGGTCGAGCGGCCATGGACGAAACCGCCGGCGCTGGTGCCTGGCGATTGGCCCAACGAGAACGGCGAAGTGGCCTGACGCTTGCGCTAAGGTCCGCCTCTACGGAGGTGACGGCGTGCTGATGGCCTTAAAGGCCGATCCTGGAAGGCCGTACGCGTCCGACCAAGTCTGCCTTGACCTTTTCAACCGCAACGCCTTCTCAACCCGCCAGTACGCTGTTTCCGGCGCTCCGGCGGCAGACCTGACCAAAGACGGGGTAAACGCGCCATGGAATTGCCCCACGACCTTGAGCGGCTGATCCAGGATGCGCTCGCCGAGCTCGGGATCAAAGCCGACTCCGCCAAGATCGCACACAAGGTCAAGCTGCTGAACTTGGGCCTGCCCGCCGAGGACCAGTTCCAGGTGATCTGCGCGTGGCTGGGAAAATGCGACCTGATCCACAAGCTCGATCAGGTACAGGCTCCGCTCGCCTCGCGCCAGACCTACCAGGTGCCCGATCTGTTGGCGCACTTCCAAGAGCAGGGCGCCTTCCTGATCGAGGTCAAGGTATTCGGCAAGCAAACCCTGTCGCTCCGTGCCGACTATCTGGCTAGGCTGAAGGCCTATGCCACGTTGGTCAGTAAGCCTCTGCTGATCGCCTGGACGTTCCATGGCCTTTGGACGCTGTTCGACGCGCGCCATCTCAAGCTGGCCAAGACCAACTTCAACATTAAACACAGCGAGGCCATGCGCCAGAGCCTTCTCGGCGTGCTGGCGGGTGACTGCGTATTCAAACTCGCGCCTGGTGCCGGCGTCCATTTCGAGATGAGCAAGGATGCGCTCGAACAGGTCGAGGAGACGGACACTCGAAAGGTCGAGACTTGGCGCATGCACATCGCAAAGGTCGGCTTCACGAAGGGGGGCGGTTTGCCCGCCGCTAACCTTCACCCCGAAACCCGACAGTTGTTGGTGGCTTGGGACCTGGAGGTGCATGACGATCACCATCCCGACCACATTGACCGACATTTCGTAGTCGGCGACGAGGGCATGCAGTTCGCACATATGGCATTGGTCCAGCTGCTGGCTTGGGAGCGTGGGGCAGACAGGGCGCAGGACTGGCGGCAAATCCTCCGCGCGCCGGAGATCACCAAGACCATCGTCAGCTTTAGCGCCGCCTTAGACCGCGCCTTGGCCGAAGGGGTAGTCTCACACATTTTCCACTTACAGCCGAACGACTGGGGCGATCTCCGGCGGCCGGCCAAGCAAAGATGAAAGGAGAATACGGCGCCCATTACGCGCCGCCGGGAGATCGAATGACAACGCCTCAGCCGCCCACGCGCAGCCTGGGCCTGGGCGAACATCGCTACGGCCAGCACCAGGAAGCAGACGTTCACAAGGTCTGAGAAGGGTCAAAAGTAGGCGCCACCTCTTCACCAGATATCGTCGAGCAGCCGGAGCGGAAAGCGCCGATCGGCTCATAGCCGCCGTTTTTGCTCTCGGATAATGGCTTGGTCCAACGCTCGAAGGAACTGCGACCGGTTAGCTGAAGAAAATGGCGGAGGGCCGCCGGTGATTTCGCCCGTCGAGCGGATATGCTCCATGAGCGAGCGTTGCGCGAGAGCCAGACCGATCGAGTCCTGTGTAAAGGCGCGACCATAGGGTGCGATAGCATGCGCGTCCTTTGCCAATACTCGTCCGGCCAAAGGAATATCGCTGGTGACGACCACATCTCCAGCAACGACCTGCTCTACGATCCAATCGTCGGCCACGTCGGCTCCGGCATCCACGATTATCCTGGCGATCAGCGGCGACCGCGGGATTTGTATAAAACTGTTAGATACGACGAAAGTCTGCAAGCCATAGCGAGAGGCAACTTTGTAAGTTTCATCTTTCACGGGGCACGCGTCGCCGTCGATGTAGATCTTGATCGTCATGGCGCATCCTAACCTATCGGGCGTCGGTCGTCGCCCGCTCGCAAGACTGGTCCCGGTTACTCTTTCCCGTTCACGAACGGCGAGCTCGCGCCGCACGTTCACGTTCCTGAATCGTGGCCTTACGCGCAGAGAAATATCCGCAAGCCCGTCCTCTTGACTCCCGACCTCGAAGAGAAGAACATTTAGAGAACATGACGTTGAGCCCACACCCAGAGGTCGAGAAGGCGATTGCGGCACCAGCCCGCCATAGAGTCGTTGCGCGCGCAGATCGAGAAGATCGAAGGCCAAACGCGGCGCGTCAAATCGGTCCTTCCGTTCGGAATCGCCGACATCGACGCGCGCCTTCCGGGCGGTGGTCTCCCCCTGGGCGCGCTCCATGAGATCGCTGGCGGCGGCAATGGCGCAGTGGACGGCGCGGCCGCGGCGCTGTTCGCCGCCGGGATCGCGACGCGTACAAAAGGCAAGGTTCTCTGGGTCATCACGCGATCCGACCTCTTCGCCCCGGCGCTGGCGCAGGCGGGCTTGGCGCCCGATCGCGTGATCTATGTCGAGGCCGGCAATGACAAGACCGTGCTGGCATGTGTCGAGGAAGGCTTGCGGCACGGCGGTCTCGGCGCGGTCGTCGGAGAAGTCGCGCGTCTCGACATGACAGCGTCCCGGCGTCTCCAGCTCTGCGCCGAGGGAAGCGGCTCGATCGGACTCGCGTTGCGGCGCTGGCGCCGGCAATCCGAAGCCGTAGACTTCGGTCAGCCGACTGCCGCGGCGACCAGATGGCGCGTCTCGGTCATGCCCTCGGCGGCGCTGCCGGTTCCCGGCGTCGGCCGCCACCGCTGGCTCCTGGAGCTGATCCGCGTCCGCGCCGGTGAAAGCGCGGATTTCGAAGTGGAGGCGTGTGATGGTTCGGGTCGTCTCGCTGTTCCTGCCGAGCTGGCCCGCGGACCGGCTTCGACGGCAGGCTGGCGACGCGGCGCCGCCGGCTGAGACGCCGCTCGTCCTGATCGGTCACGACGGGAGGAGGCAGGTGGTGCGGGCTGCGGACGCGGCGGCCATGGCTGCGGGCGCGCGCGTCGGAATGCCAGCCGCCAAGGCGCGGATTCTCGTGCAGGGTCTCGTCGTTCGAGATCACGACCCCGCGGCCGACGCCCAGGGCCTCGACCGTCTCGCACTGTGGGCGCTCCGACGCTACGCGCCGATCGTCGCCGCCGATCCCCCGGATGGCTTGGTGATCGACTCTACCGGAGCCGATCATCTCCACGGCGGCGAAGAACCCATGCTCGCCGGCCTGATCGACAGGCTTGCATCGTCCGGCGTGCGTGCGCGTGCGGCGATCGCCGACAGCTGGGGCGCGGCGCACGCCTTGGCTCGCTACGCCGCGCGGCCTGTGCTGATCGCGCCGCTCGGTCATAGCGGATCCGTGCTGACGGGCCTTCCGCTCGCCGCGCTTCGCCTGCCTGCCGACATGGTTGCGGCGCTCCATGTTCTCGGCTTCGAGCGGATCGGCGATCTCCTCGCGCAACCACGCGCGCCGCTCACTCTGCGCTTCGGGCCGCAGCTCGGGCGCCGCATCGATCAGGCCCTCGGAATTCTCAGCGAACCGATCGTGCCGATCCGACCGGACGAGCTGATCGAGGTGAGGCGCAACTTCGCGGAGCCCATCGGCGCGGCCGAGACCATAGCTCGTCATATCGGCGAGCTGGTCGCCCAGCTCTGCGCCGGGCTGGAGGCCGAAGGGCTGGGAGCCAAGCGCCTCGACCTCATTTGTCACCGGGTGGACGATCGCCTGCAGGCGGTGCGTGTCGGGGTCGCCATGCCGGTGCGCGACGTGAAGCGCCTCACGCGGCTCCTGATCGACAAGATCGAGACGATCGAGCCCGGTTTCGGCATCGAAACCCTCAGCCTCGCCGCGACACTGGCCGAGCCGCTCGCGGAAAGGCAGATCCTGACCACGATGGTCGATGACGGAACGCCGGACGTCTCCGATCTCGTCGACACCCTCGTCAACCGCGTCGGTGAGCGTAGCCTCTACCGAGCTGCGCCGGTCGCCACCGAGACGCCCGAGCGCTCGGTGCTCCGAATTCCGGCCATGGCGCCCGACACCGGCGAGACATGGCAGGGGCGCTGGCCGCGGCCGTCGCGGCTGTTGGCGTCGCCCGAACCGATCGAGACGCTGGCCGCCCTGCCGGATCATCCGCCGGTCGCCTTCACCTGGCGTGGCGTGAGGCGGCGCGTCCGCCGGGCCGACGGACCCGAGCGCATCCGCGGCGAGTGGTGGCGGCGCGACGCAGAGCTGACCGCCGTGCGTGACTATTTCCGCGTCGAGGACGACGCCGGCGAACGCTACTGGATCTTCCGCTCCGGGGACGGCGAGGATCCCAACAGCGGCTCGCAGCGCTGGTTCCTGCACGGAGTGTTCGGATGAGCGGCCCATTCCGCTACGCCGAGCTGCAGGTCACATCGCATTTTTCGTTTCTGCGCGGCGCGTCATCCTGCGACGAGATTTTCGCCCAGGCGGCGCTGCAGGGCGTCGAAGCGGTCGCCGTGGTCGACCGCAACTCGCTGGCCGGCGTCGTGCGCGCATTCGAGGCCGCCAAGACGACCGGCGTGCGCCTCATCGTCGGCTGTCGCCTCGATCTCATCGATGGCATGTCGGTGCTGGTCTATCCGACCGACCGCGCCGCCTATGGCCGCCTTTGCCGGCTGCTGTCGCTCGGCAAGAGGCGCGGCGGCAAGGCGAAATGCCTCCTGGAATGGGCCGATCTCGTCGCCTTCAGCGAGGGCCTGATCGGCATCCTCGTTCCTGACGAGGCCGATGAGACCTGCGGCCTGCGATTGCGCCGGCTGCGCGACGCCTTCGGCGACCGCGCCTATCTCGCATTGACGCTTCGCCGGCGCCCGAACGACCAGCTTCGCATCCACGAGCTGTCGACCATGGCCGCGCGGATGCGCGTGCCGAGCGTCGTCACCAATGACGTGCTCTATCACGCGCCCGACCGGCGAATGCTGCAGGATGTCGTGACCTGCATTCGCCACGGCGTCACCATCGACGAGCTCGGCGATCGACGCGAGCACGGCGACCGCTACATGAAGCCGCCCGAGGAAATGCGCCGGCTGTTCCCGCGCAATCCCGAGGCGGTCGCGCGCACGATCGAGATCGCGGCGCGTTGCCGCTTCGACCTCGGGGAGCTTTCCTACCAATATCCGGAAGAGCGCGACGATCCGACGCTCACTCCGCAGGAGACGCTGGAAAAGCTCGTCTGGGAAGGCGCAGAAACGCGCTATCCCGAAGGCGTGCCGGAGAGCGTCCGGGCGTCCCTGCGGCACGAGCTGGGCCTGATCGAGAAGCTTCGATACGCGCCGTATTTTCTCACGGTGAACAGCATCGTCCGCTTCGCCCGCTCCCGGGATATCCTCTGCCAGGGTCGTGGGTCGGCCGCCAATTCCGCCGTCTGCTACGTGCTCGGCGTCACCTCGATCGATCCCGGCCGCAACGACCTTCTGTTCGAGAGGTTCGTCAGCGAGGAGCGCCGCGAGCCGCCGGACATCGATGTCGATTTCGAGCACGAACGGCGCGAGATCGTCATGCAGTGGGTATTCGACACCTATGGCCGCGACCGCGCGGCGCTTTGCTCGACGGTGATCCGCTATCGAGCCAAGGGCGCGATGCGCGACGTCGGCAAGGCGCTCGGCCTCACTCAGGATATCGTCGAGACGCTGTCGAGCCGGGTCTGGGAACAATCGGAGGGCGCCGAGGACGAACACGGCGGAGCGCTCGGCGACCGGCGCTTGCGCTTGGCGCTCGACCTCGCGCGTCAGCTCATGGGGACGCCCCGGCATCTGTCGCAGCATCCCGGCGGATTCGTGCTCACCCAGGACAGGCTCGACGAGCTTGTCCCGATCGAGCCGGCCGCGATGGACGCCCGGCAGGTGATCGAATGGGACAAGGACGACATCGACGCCATGAAGTTCATGAAGGTCGACGTGCTGGCTCTGGGGATGCTGAGCTGCATGAAGCGCGGCCTCGACATGCTCGCCGATCACAAGGGAATCCATCTCGATCTCGCCGCCATCCCGGCGGAGGATCCGCGCACCTACGCGATGATCCGGCGCGCCGACACGCTCGGAACCTTTCAGATCGAGTCCCGCGCGCAGATGTCGATGTTGCCGCGGCTGAAGCCGCGGACCTTCTACGATCTCGTCGTGCAGGTCGCGATCGTCAGGCCGGGACCGATCCAGGGCGACATGGTCCACCCCTATCTGCGCCGCCGGGAAGGGCTGGAGCCCGTCGTCTTCCCGAAGCCGGAGCTCGAAAAAGTGCTCGGCAAGACCTTGGGCGTTCCGCTCTTTCAGGAACAGGCCATGCGCGTGGCGATCGAATGCGCCGGCTTCACGCCCGGCGAAGCCGATATGCTGCGCAAATCCATGGCCACGTTCAAATTCACCGGCGGAGTCTCCGGATTCAAGCAGAAGCTGATCGAAGGGATGGTCGACCGCGGCTATGAGCGCGACTTCGCCGAGCAGACTTTCCGCCAGCTCGAAGGCTTCGGCTCTTACGGCTTTCCGGAATCGCACGCGGCCTCTTTCGCGCTCATCGCCTATGCCAGCGCCTGGCTGAAATGCTGGCATCCCGATGTGTTCTGCGCGGCGCTGCTGAACGCTCAGCCCATGGGCTTCTATGCGCCGGCCCAGATCGTCAGGGACGCGGTCGCGCATCGAGTCGATGTGCGGCCAGTCTGCGTCAACGCCTCGCGCTGGGATTGCGCGCTGGAGCCGACCGAGGACGACAGCCGCTTCGCTGTGCGCCTCGGCCTGCGCATGGTCAAAGGTCTCGCCAACGCCCATGGCGGCGCCATCGTCGCCGCACGCGCCGACCGGCCCTTCGCCTCGGTCGACGATCTCTGGCGCCGCGCCGGCGTCCCATCCGCGGTTCTGGTCCATCTCGCCGAAGCCGACGCCTTCCGTCCGGCCCTGGGGCTCGCCCGCCGCGAAGCGTTATGGGCGATCAAGGCGCTGCGGGACGAGCCGCTTCCTCTCTTCGCCGCCGCCTCCGCGCGGGAGGCCGAATTCGTCCCCGAGGTGAGCGAGCCGGCGGTGACATTGCGGCCGATGACAGCGGGCGGCGAGGTCGTCGAGGACTACGGCCATGTCGGGCTGACGTTGAGGGCGCACCCGCTCAGCTTCCTACGCGAGGATCTCCGGCGCCGGCGCATCGTCACTTGCGCCGAGTCGATGGTGGCGCGCGACGGCCTCTGGCTGGAAGCCGCCGGCATCGTCCTCGTCCGCCAGCGTCCGGGCAGCGCCAAGGGGGTCATGTTCGTCACCTTGGAGGACGAGACCGGCATCGCCAACCTCGTGATCTGGGCGAAGGTGCTCGAGGCGAACCGGCGCGCAATCCTGTCGGCCGGCATGATGGCGGCGCACGGACGCGTCCAGCGCGAGGGCGACGTTGTTCATCTGGTCGCGCAGCGCATCACGGACTTATCGGCCGACCTCGCCAGTGTGGGCAGCAGGGAAGCGGCGTTTCCTCTCCCACATGGACGCGGCGACCAGCTTCGCCGCGGCGTTTCCGGTCGTCCCGATTTGCCCAGAGGCTCGATAAGAGTGAGAAGCCGGGATTTCCACTGATCACGCAAGCGGGCTCAAAAAAATTCGTCACCCGCGCCGCGCGCAGCCATCGCCGCGCCGGCGGCCCTTCCAAATTCAACTTTTGCGCAATTCGACGCGCATCAGCGCGCTTTGCGCGCGTACTTCGCCGGCTCGGCTCTGCCCGCCCCGGAGGGGCGTCCGGCACCAACGGTGCAATGGTCCATAATGGTTGTTTTTGCCGTCCCGTTGCTGTCCCGGGTCTGTCTCGGAGGTGTCGCGGAAGCGTCCCGCTCGGCGGGGGCGTAAGCAAGAAGCGGGCCGCTATGGCGGCCGGAGCGCGGGACGCGCGGCTTCTCATTCGCGCAGATGCGACTCACGGTGACCCGTCAAGAGCGAATTTGCAACCCGCGGGGGTCAGAGCGCGATGCAGAAGAAGACGGAACGGGTTCTCGGGCTGATCGCCCGGCCGGCGAACCGATCTGCGCTGTTTTGGTGGATGCTCGAAAACCACGATCGGATCGCCGAGGCGTCGCGCGGAACGCGGATGGACTGGCGGGGGTTGTGCGCGGAATTCGCGGCGATGGGAATGGGCGACACGACGGGCAAGCCCATGTCGGAGGCCAACGCGCGAAAGACCTGGTTCCGGGCGCGGCGCGAAAAGCAGCGGCGCGACGAAGCGGCGCGAGCGAGCGAGGCGGCGCGGGCGGCCGCCGCCGAGGTGCGAAAGAGCTACCCGTCACGGCAGCCGGCGGACTTGCGGCCGCTGGCGGCGACGAATGGCGCGGGGAGCTCGGTCGCGAGCGGCCCGGGGGGCCGGCGCGTGCTCGCTCTGCCGAAAGCCGGCGCGCCCGGCGTTCGCGAGGGACTGGTGCGACATCCGATCGAGCCCCAGCGGGCGGTGCAGCAGCGCGTCGCGGCCGAGGCGGACATTCGCACACGCATGAGCGAGACCGGGGAGGACGGGCGTCTGACGCCGCGCGCGATCGAACTGACAATGGCGTGGAGCGGGATGCAGGCGCGCCGAGCGGACAAGTGGACGGGCATAGCGCAGGGACTGCTCGTCCTCGAGGACGAGGTGCTTCTGGTCGAGTTCGAAACGGCGAGGCGGCCATGACGAAGGGACACAAAAATCCGAATTCATATTCGCACAGGCTGGGGCGACGTTTGCGGCGTCGGCGCGGCCAAGACGGCGGCGGTCGAGAAGCGGAGGCTATGACGATGGCAAAGGTCGAAAACCAAATCGAAGACACGGGAACCGCGGTCACTGGCGCGCCGAAGGCGGGCGAAGGCGCCGCGCTTCCCGTGCTGATCATGATGCTGGGCCGGGGTCGAGTCGGGAAGACGGCGACGGCGACGACGCTCATTCAATATTATCGGTCGGCGGGCGGGCAATTGCAGGTCTGGAATGCGGACCAACAAAACGAGACGCACAGCCTGTCGCGTTTTCATATGGACGCGCTGGAACCGCGCCCGGGGAGCACTTTCGAGGACCGAAAGCGCTGGCTGGAGGAAAGGATTCAGGATCAGAGTCGGGCGCGATTTCACGCCTTGATCGACTTTCCCGGCGGGGATTCGACCGTGTTGAAGCTGGCGCAGGAGACGCGCCTCATTCGTTTGTTGAAGCGGATGGGCATCCGGCCGGTGGCGGTCCACGTCGTCGGGCCGGAAAAGGCCGATCTCGATTATCTGCGCCACATGGCGGCGGCGGATGTGTTCATGCCGGAGGCGACGCTCATCGTTTTGAACGGGGGCCTCGTGCAGTCGGGTCAGTCGGTCGATCAGGCGTTTGCGGAAATTATGACGGACGGCGTCATTCTGGACGCTGTTTCGAGGGGCGCGGTGGTGATCACCATGCCGGCGCTTCCCTGCATGTCGGATATCATGGATCTGGGGATTTCGTTCCGCGACGCGGCGGATGGGAATTTCGAGACGGGCGAAGAACTGCTGTCGTTGTTCAATCGGGCTCGGACGGAGATTTTCTTGGAGGAGGAGCTTCCCGAGGCGTTGAGCGGGATTCCGCTGGCGTGGACTCCTGCGACGAAGGAGGCATGATCATGTTGGATCAGACCAATCGGCCGAGTGGCGCGCAGGCGTTCGAGACGGCGACGATCACGGAGCCGCTCGAAGGAGCGATCCGCGAGGTCGAGCAGGCGGCTCACGGCTGGGGCGTTCGAACGAACCATCCAGAGGGTCGGTTCATAGCGGTGTTCATGGCGGCGCTGCGGGCGCTCGGGTCGCTCGTTGCGGGATCGGTGGCGGAAATGCGAGAGATCGTTCGCGGCGCGCAGAGCGCGACGGATGCGGAGATCGCGCGGCTTCGTGAGGCGAACCGAATGGCTGCTCTGGCGATCCGGCAGGCGGAAGTTGTTCAGGAGACGATCGTCAGCAATGTCTGCAAGGACCTAGTGAAGAATCTGACGAGCGAATCGCAGCAATGGCTGGTTCTGGCGGAGAACAATATCCATCGTCGCCGCACGCGCATTTTCGCGATGAAGATGAGCGCGGCGGCGGTGGCGCTGCTGAGTGTGAGCTTTTGGTCCGGCTATCAGATTCGCGTGTTGCAGGACGAACCGGCGCTGCAATCGCTGGCGCGTTGCGCGAAGACGCCGATGCGTGTGGCGATACAGGGCCAGCCGACGGGCGACTGGGTGTGCAAGCTGGAGACGCTGGCTCCGCGGGAGTGGCGCGATTTGCCGGACGAACTGAAGCATCGATGGCTGACGTGGTGGCCATTTTCGGGCTGAGGCCGCGCCGGCGGTTCTGATTACGGATGATGGGCAGATGCGCGACGCGTGTCTGCCCATCATCGAGGACGCGTTCGCCGCCGAGGTCGACCGGCGCAAAAAGGACCTGAAGACATAGAAAAATGAACGTCATCAAATGGATGGATGAAATCGTGTTCTCCGTCGCCGTCGCGGTCGGTTACAGCCTGGCGGTCGTTCCGATGGCGATCTGGCCGAATTACGTCAGTGCGCTGTTGCTGGAGCCGGAAGCGCCTCGAGATCGCGGATACCGCATCGCTCCGACGCCTGCCGACCGCATTCTCAGCGTGATTACCTTGATGACGGCGGGATTGGCGACGATCGGCGCGTCCATAGTCGGAATGGGATCGGCCGGCGCCGCCCGGAAATACGCGACGATCCGAATGTGGGCTTTCGGAAGAATGGCGGAACCCGCCGAGTGACGATCACTAGAAGAGCCGCAGGACGATATCGTTGTTGTTCGCGATCGATAGCGACTGGACGGCAAGCTGCTGCTGGTTCTCCAAGGCCTGCAAGCGCGTGGATTCCGTATCAGATTCGCGTGTTGCAGGACGAGCCGGCGCTGCAATCGCTGGCGCGCTGCGCGAATGGACGGCGTTCATTCGCGTGTCTCCTGTCAGAGTGGCGAATCCGAAGCGCTGAGAGCGCTCGGTCATTCGGGGTCGGGGGGCTTCTGTCTGGCGCGGCGATAGGAGGCCTTGCCCTTTTTCGGCGCGACGATTTTGGGGCGGGCGTCGAGAGCGATCTCGGCACCGGCGTTGGCGGCGCGTCGGCGCAGGGCGCGGGCGGCCTGGTTGATCGGGCGGGCGATGGGCCGGCGGGTGAGAGGCATAGCGATGACTTTCGGGGTAGCGACGCGAGCCGTGAGCTGGATGGGGCGCTTTCCTCGTCGGGGGGAACGTCGATAAAATGCGGAAGCCTTGCGGCTCCCGCACGTTTTTCGTCAAGCGCCGAAGGCGTCGATTTCGGCCTGGGGAGACTTGCGCTCTGCGGGCTCGGCCCGATCGGCGGCTTTCACGAACTGGGCGACGAATGTGAAGCTCGTTCCCGAATTGCCGTTGAACGGCTTCCAATATCCGCGCATGTCCAACGTTGCGCCGATCGCATATCCGGCGACGATCGCGTCGAATTCGTCGCGGCTCATATGATCAGGGGCGTACCAGACGGCGCGGGCCTCGCGGCCGTTCGGCTGGTCGCCATAGAAATGGAGGGTGCGGTCGCCGGCGATGGTGAAGCGGGCGTCCGGGTGATCGGCGAGGGTGACGCGGAGGGCGTCGCGGGATCGCAGGAGGCGACGGGTGTGGTCGGCGGCGATGGCGTCGGCGCGGCGGCGCTGTTCCTGCTCGCGCTGCTCGGCGGCGTTCGGGCGGCGGAGCTTGCTGAAGTCGAACATGACGTTCTCCATCGAGATCGCGAGAGAGGGAGGCGGGGCGCTTTCGCTCCCCGCCAGGCGGCTTCAGCCGAAGGCGCCCAATTCGGCGGCGGCGGACTTGCGCTCGACGGTCTCGGCTTCGCTCGGGGCGACGTAGGGCTTCCAATCCTCGCCGGTGATTTCGAGGTATGCGTCGATGGCGCCGTGGGCGGCGGCGAGCAAGGCGTAGGACTGCATAGCGAGATCAGCGGCGAACTGGCGGGCGCGCTGGGCCTTGCTCTCGAAGCCGGCGGGGGCGTCGCGGTCCTCGTCGCGGCTATCGTTGGCGAGCTTGGCGGTGAGGGCGCGGGCTTCGGTCAGCTTGTCGGAATAGAAGCGCCCGGCTCCCTGGGCGGAGGCGACATAGATTCCGACGACGCGCTGGAAGTGCATTTGAGCGGCCTTCTCATTGAGGGCGTCGTCGAAGGCGAGCGCGGTTTCACGAAGGAGCTTTTCATGAGACGCGCGAATGCCGAGATAGTCCGGGGTGGAGAGGCCGAAGGCGGTTGCGATGCTGACGGCCTGTGCGTCGGTGGGGCAGAGGAGGCGGGCGGCCTCGAAAGAGATTTGCGGACGAGGGGGGCGCGCGTTCTTGTTGGCTTTGGCGGCGACGGCGGCGGACTTCTGAGAGCGATTAGCCATGACGAATTTCCTTTTTTCCAAATGGACTGGCCCCTTGCCAGTGCCGAGGCTCGGCCCTTCAGGGCCGCGCCTTGGCATTGGCATGGGTGCCGATGCCGCGCGCCCTAAGCCGAGCGGTCAAAGAATCGCGCGCCTTCGCGCGACCGCTCTGCGGCGCGGAGCCACGCACAGGCGGCGGCGCTTCGAAGCGCCGACGACGAGCATGGCGAGCGTTCTTGACGGCGAGGCTGGGCGCGCCAGAGAGACGGCCGAGGCCGGGCGGAGTCCCGGCGTCGGCTGGAAAAGAGATTTCTTCTTTATGAGAGAGGCGCAGCGTCTCTCGGGACCGGCATGCGGAGGCATGCGGGGAAACTCATCCGTGCGCGGGAGCGCGCTGGGGAAAAACGTCGTCAGGCTTCTTGGCATGCGGTGATTATTCGCTGGGACGGCCGGCTCTCGCGAAAAGCGATCGTGACCGGGACGGCCGAGACGTCGCTCGCGACGGCTCGGTGAGCGCCGCTCGCGGCGCGAGTAGAGCGCGGTTCCGATTTATCGGAATTCGCCCGTTATTCTATTGTCGAGCGCAGCGCCCTTCCGATTATTCACTGGCCGCTCGTCAACGCTCTCGGAACGAGGAGACAACCTGTTCTGCGGCTCCCATCAACCGCGGATAAGGCGCCCGACGGAACATCAGGCTCGAGCAAGAACGCCTTCGTACAGTCATGCTTTCTTATGCCGGCCCGGAGCTTTTGGAATACGATGCAGGTCTCCAGCTCGAATAATCTAAATCCTTTTCTTAAACAGGACTCTTCGACGAAGAGTGGCAATTCATCAGGAGACAATAATCAAGATTCGTTCGCGGCGCTTTTAGGCGGCGGGCCAACCCAGCACGATTTGCAAACGGGCTTTTTTGGACGTTCTCGGAACACGTTGGATTCGGTCGCAGAGACTGGAAAATACGTCATCAACACGCTTTCGTATCTGACTGCGTCAGACATCGATCTGATCCAACGCACGACGGGCGTTACGGTAAAAGACGGCAGCTACTATGATAGTGAGGGGAACCAAGTCGGCATTCACTACGACAGCAAGGGGAACCTGCTGGAACCTGATGCAGGCGAAACTACGGCGGCAGCAGATCTGGCCTTCGCTCTTTCCGAGATGAGAGACAGTGGCGGCCCTCAAGGCGACACGAGCCTGCAGGAGGGTCGCAAGGTCACGGTGGACGATCTCGAAACCTACCTCAAGGATTATGCGGCCGCGAAGGCCTCGGGTCAGAACGTCTATGTTCCCTATACGGATGTGATCAAGCAGGCGGAACAGATGCTCTCGTCGGAGCAATCGCCGACTGACCCGAACGCCGCATAGAGCGGCGCCCGTCGAGCCGCTCTCGTGATCCTCATCCCCCTCGAGAGAGCGGGCGGCGGGGATCTTTCGATCCCCGCCGCTCCGGCTCAGCCGAAGGCTCCCAATTCGGCGGCGGCGGACTTACGCTCGACGTTTTCGGTCTCGCTGGGGGCGACGTAGGGCTTCCAATCTTCGCCGGTGATTTCGAGATAGGCCTGGACGGCTCCCTCGGCGGCGGCGAGGAGGGCGTAGGCCTGGATGGCGAGATCGGCGGCGAACTGGCGAGCGCGCTGGGCCTTGGACTCGAAGCCGGCGGGGGCGTCGCGATCCTCGTCGCGGGGCTCGTTGGCGAGCTTTGCGGTGAGGGTTCGGGCCTCGGTCAGCTTTTCGGAGTAGAAGCGTCCGGCTCCCTGGGCGGAAGCGACGTAGGTTCCGACGATGCGCTGATAGTGCATTTTGGTGGCGGTTTCGTTGAGCGCCTCGTCGAAGGCGGTCCAGGTCTTGCGGAGCAGCGTGTCGTGGGCCTCGCGGATTCCGGAGAAGTCGGGCACGGAGAGGGCGAAGGCTGCGGCGACGTTCGTCGCGATCGCGTCGTCTGGGCAGAGGAGGCGCGCGCTCTCGAGGGAGATCTGGGGGCGAGCGGGCTTATTGCGTTTCGCAGCGGACGTTTGGGGACGCTTGGTCATGATCGTGATCCTGATTTTCTGGGCCGGGGGTTTCGCCGGCCCGATGCCGGTTTGTTCCCCTCGGTGCGATCCCTGAAAGCCTGGCCCTGAGAGCGGACCTGCACCCGCGACCGTCGCCCGTAGGGCGTCGGCGCGGGCCGTAGCAAAGCGGAGGAGGGCCGACGCCAATTTTTTGTTTGGCGATGCAAAGATGTCCGGGGCGAGGAAAAGAGACCGGCGCTTGCGCCGGGCACAAAAGAAGCGCCCCGGCATCTGCGGAAAAAAATTGGCGTCGGCCCTTGCTGGTCCGGTCGGCCAGGCTTAGGGACGCACACAACCGAGGGGGCAAACCGAGACATCGGGCTCGCGCGGCGAAACGCCCCCCAGAGAAATCGAGCGATCTTCGAGACCGAGCGTGTTTCCCCGAACTCCGCGACTGCGAGACGCATCCCGCGCCCTGCGATCGACCGGGAGCGCGCCGACGACTGCCGCAGCGCGCGACGAACCGTCGATTGGCGCGGCCTCGACCTCGATCGCCTCCGACGATCTCCCGCGGCCCATGACGCGCGCCAAGACCGAACCGCCCGGCGCTCGACGACTCCGCCCCGGCACAACAGCGCATCGGACGGACCGAGGCGCGCACTGCCGGGAGCCAGCTTCTCTGAGACAGCGACCGGGCTCTGAATCCCGACAGCGCGCTCGCCATCGACAGCGACGAGGGCGCGCCCCGCCGTGCGAGAGACCTGGGACCAGCGCTCACCTTCGCGCCGAGCCATGCAGGGCAACGCCTGCCGCCTGCCGTGGGAGCGTCTCGCCGATCAGAACGGCGAGATTGGCTGCCCCGGCGCCGCGAGATCACGGCGAGCGCAAATCCGACGCGCTGCCGAACGGGCGCCCGGCCCGAGCGGCGGGAATGAAAGGCGCCTGCCTCTCCGCACACCCGCCTCTTCTTGCGACGGCTCGTTGGGCGCCGCGCGCGGCGCGAGACGAGCGCAGCTCCGATTTATCGGAATTCGCCTCAAGGATGGGTGAGAGGGGTCTGTGGGATGGCTTTCATGAGGGCCGCTACGGCTCCGACGACGGTTCCGATCATGAGGAGGGTTTGGAAACCGATTGCGCTGATGACCCATTTGAGGGTGTTGGCGTTTACTTCGGTGATTTTTCGATCGAGGCCTTCGACTTTGAGCTCGAGGCCGGCTTTCAACTCGCCGATTTTGAGCTCGAGGCGGTGCTCGACACCGTCGATCTTCTGATCGAGACCGGTTCTGACGTCGGCAATTTTAGCTTCGAGACGATGCTCTGTGGCTTCGAGGTCGGACTTCAATTCGGCGACCTTGAGCTCGAGGCGGTGCTCTGCACCGTCGATCTTCTGATCGAGACCTGTTCTGACGGCGTCGATTTTCTGATCGAGCTTATGGCTGGCGGCTTCGACATCGGCTTTGGTCGCGGCCTGAGTGTCAACCAATTCGGCGAGCGCAGAGACTTGCTCGACGGAGAAGCCGGAGGCCTGGAGTTTGAGAATAGCAGCAGCGCTCATGGTTTAAATCCTATCATGAAGTTGGAGACGGGAGAAGGGGAGGGGAGTCGAGGGCCGGGCGTGAGGGAGTTCACGCCGCAGAGGCCGCGATGTCGTGGGGGTTATCCCCAGCCGACATGGGTGGCCCCGGCGTCCTTGCCTTGTCGAACGAGGGTGGAGAGCTCGTGGAGCCTTCGATTGAGGTAGCCTTCTGCGCGGCCGCAATCGACGACGGTCATTCGCCCGGGCGCTCGGTCGATCGTCATGGGAATTTCGGCGGAGGGCTGGTCGATCGACTTACGCAGAGCGGCGGTGACGCGGTCCAGAAAGCCGAGGATCGGCTGCGGGGGCGCGGACCACAAGGCTTCAAAGCCCAAGACGGAGAGAAGATCGCTCGCGTTCGCATTGGAGAGATCGAAGATTTCGTTCGCGGTTTCCACGATGAGGTACTCCTCGGCTCCTGCGTCGAAGATGTAGGGATAGAAGCTGACGGTCATGATGGGCTCCGGCGGTTGAGGAGAGAGCTTGTCGAAGATCGAAGCGTCCCCTGTTTCGTTCGGGACTATTCCTCGAACATTTTCCCGCTGCGCCGCCGTCGGGGCGCGGGGGCAAGGGGCGCGCATAGCGCGCCTCGACTTGCCCTTGCGGCCGCGCGCCGATGGTGGCAATCGAGCTTTCACCTTTTTTCTTCAGATGATTACGTCCTTTCGCGCTCGGCGATTGTTCTCGGCGTAGCGAGCGGACGAGCGGCCGCAGCAGGAGTCGAGGTCGGCGGCGCCGATCGACCGAGTTCGAATTTCGATTTTTTGCTTCGAGATCCGCGCCGATTTCGCGGAGCCTCTCGGACGCGCGTCGGAATTCCGGCACGGGCTGGAGCGACGCGCGGCGAGGATTTGCAATGGCGATACATTTTCTGAACGTCGGCTCGGTTCGGCGGTCCGAGGGGCGAAGCGTGATTTCGGCGGCGGCGTATTGCTCGCGATCGAGGCTGAAGGACGCGAAGACACTTCACGAGGTGGACTTTTCCGCCGCGAACGACCTCATTCATTCAGAGATTTTGCTGCCCCACGGCGCAGACGCTCGGTGGGCGGAACGAGAGATTCTCTGGAACGAGGTCGAAGCGGTCGAGACGCGCAGCAATGCGCAGCTCGCGCTGGAAATCGAGGCGGCGCTGCCCGAAGCTCTTCCTGCTGGCGACGAGGTGGGCCTCTGCAGGGAATTCGTGACGCCGCTCTTCGTCGAGCGCGGAAGGGTGGTGGACGTCAATCTGCATCGCGCCGTCGGCGCCGATGGACATCCGCGCGTGTATCTTCATGCGCTGTTGTCGATGAGGGAGATCGGATCGGACGGTTTCGGGAAGAAGCTGGACGATTGGCATGGGCCGAAGCTCCTCATGCAATGGCGCGAGCGCTGGGCGATGCTCTCGAACAAATATCTTCTCGCCGCGGGCCGGGATCGGTTGATCCGGGCGGGCGCGGACGCGGCGCCCGGCCGAGAGCTCGAACCACTTTTCGACGACGCCGAAAGGGAGCGCCAGGCGGAGAACTATGAAATCGCGTGGCGCAATGGCGAGCGCCTGCTCGGAGAACCCGAGTTGGCGCTGAGGGCGTTGACGCATGCCGGCGCGACATTCACGTACGGCGAAATGATCGCGTTCGTGAGTAAAAATACTGCAGGCAAAGAGCAATTCGAGACGGCGCGAGCGCGCGTGGAATGTTCGGTCGAGCTGGTCCGGCTCGCCGACGGCGAGAGTTTCAGCACGCGTAGCCTCGCCGCGACAGTGCAATGCGCATCCGGCGAAAACGGCGCCGTTGCTGCGGCTCCCGGCGGCCTCGACGCGGCGGAAGCGAAGCGGACGCTGGCGGAGGCGATTTCGCAATGGGAGCGCGCTGGCCTGCGGCTTCGTGGAGTGGGCTTGACATATGAGACGGCGAAGGCGTTTGAGAAAAAGTCGGGCATCAAGAGCGTCGGGGTCCACGGGCTTCTCGGGCGGTGGCAGAAGAAGCAGGATCGACTGGCTCCGACGGACGTGCTGGTCGTGAATGACGCCAAAGGCTTGAGCGCGCGGCAGAAGGAATGGATGTTGCGGGCGACGCGCGCGGCGCGGTCGAAGCTGGTGTTGGTCGACGGGATCCGACTGGTCGAAATCGACGGCGGCGCGACCGGACTGAGCCCCGAAGAAATGACGGCCGTGAGCTGTTGACGGCGAACGAGTTGCACACATCCTTTGAGCAGAGGCCATTGTCGTAGCGATAGTAAGTATTTGGAGAGACGTGCCGATGAACGCCCGCATTACATTGACGGATATCGATCGCCCGCGCGAACCACTGGAGGTCGAGGTCGTGGAATCGAAGGCGCGCACGATGATCGTGGCGGTTCCGGGCACGATCATGGAATTCCAGTTGCGGCGGTCGCGTGACGGCGCCGCTTTCGAAGGAGCGATCGGCGGCCGCTATTTCCGCTTCGATCCGAGCGCGCCGACGACATGCGTCGGCGCGAAGGGTAAGCCGAAGACGACAAAGGCGGCGGCGTAGTTTATTGCGCGCGTTCAATGCGCTACGTCGCATTCCGAAGGCGCGCAGGTTCGATGAAGCGGTCCGAGACAGGAGATTTCCGATGCATATTGAGTTGACGCCCGGCCTGACGAATGTCGTGCGCTTTCCGATCGAGCGGCGGGCGAAGCCGTCGATGGATGTGGTTCGTGAGATCGCGCCGGATTCGCGAGAAGTCTCATTGGTGATCGAGTCGTTCCGATTCGACGACGACATCGATGGCATTCGCGATGCGGCCGACCAGGACATGGCGGATTACATTGCGCAGAAGAGGGCTCGCCAGTCGGGCTCGAAGGGATGGGCGGAGCTCGACCGGCTGCTGCAGTCGCTTGTCGAACGCGCGGTGTCGCTGTGCCGTGAGGCGCATGACGCGTCATTAGCGGCGGTGAAGGCGCAGCGCCTGGTGGTCGAGGCGCAGTCGGAAGGCGGCTATTGGCTGACGCCACTCAGCGAGCGGGCGTCGGCGCGGACCTTCTACGCCGCGCGATTGCTGGTCGACGCCCATGTGGCGTGTCAGCGCGCGGCGGGCGCGTCGCGCGCGATCGAGATCGCGAAGCGCGGCGACACATGGACGCCGTTCGACTTGCACACGGAAGCGCTCGCGATGTGCATCGACGAAGTCGCGGCGAGATCGTCGAATCGTTGAAACGCTCACGATCAAGGGCGCACCGAAATAGGGACGAGGGGAGGAGTCGAGAGCCTCCCCTGCGGCCAATCGATCAATAGGGAATGGCGTCATCCGTGGCGGAAGACGCGCTCCTTTGCCCGCGCCCGATGGAGTCGTTTCGCCCCTCAGCGTCGCGATACTCTCCATCACGATTGTCGGCGGCCCGCGCGAGGCGCGAGAAATCATTGCAGATGAGATCGACGGTGAAGACACGCTCGCCATCGTCGCGCTCGTAGCTGTTCTGGCGGACGCGGCCGCGCGCGTGAACGAGATCGCCTTTGCCGATATATTTTTCGATGTACCGCGCCGTGGCGGTCGAGAAAACGACGAAAGTGATCCCCAGCCCCTATACTCGCGAGGTTTAGGACAACGCACAATGTCGATTGACGATTTGCACACGCGATCCCACCGCGCAGAACGTAGAAGATGGCATTCACGATCTCGCGCATCGGCCATTCACGCCGCCGGCCGTCGAGCCGGGCAGCGGCAGGAATGCCACGATCAACCGCCACTCCACGTCGTTCAAATCCGTCTGGTATCGTTTCGCCACGCGCGTATGCTGCGCTCGAGTAGGCGGGGTCCAGATTCTTGTCTCCGAGATGTCCGCAAACTCCCGGAATCATATCGACATCGGCTGTTCTACCACTTTCGAAACGGCCTCTCAGGCCGTCGTTCGATAGATGGCGGCGGGATCGCTGGGCATAGGTTCGCCGCCCGGGGCGCCGATGTCTCGATCAACGCCCCGTGCTGAAGCTGAAACAATATCGGCCGGCCGGATGTTTGCCGCTTCCCACGCCGCCATAGTTGAATCCGCCGCCTTCCGAGGCCGTATCGAAATGCGCGCATAATTCGTACGAGGCATCGTCCTTGAGCAGATATTCATAGGGGTGCTGCGCATCGTCGTGCAGTTTGAGCGTCACCCAGTTCTGATCCTGCACCAATTGCTCAAGCGTTTCTGGGAGTCTATGGGTCTTGCCACGAAAAGCGTTAATGGCGCTGGAAAGGCCCTGTAAATCACGCAGTCTTTTTTCGTCTAGCTTTTTGAAACGTGCAATTTCTGGAGAATCCATGATCGACAATCCGCCAGTGATCGCCAGAACCACGCAGACCGCGATAAAGCCGGCAAAGAGGGAGGGTCGGGCTTTCATACGCGCTCTCCCTGCCGCATCTCGGACAGAAAATAGAAAAAATTGCCGCCAGCGAGAATGGCGACGATCAAAGTCTTGAGCGCGATACGAATGGACATTTCGCCGCCGAGTCCGCTGTAAATGAGATAGCTCACGTCGCAAATCAGAGTGATGGTCGCAATGAGCAGCGTGAGATAGGTGAGCGCTTTTCGCGTTCGTGAGTCGCGCCGGACAGGATCGGCGGCGATCGATTTGTTGACGAGGTGGAACGTGTAGAAAAACACGGGGGACACCACGATGAGCGAGGAGATGCTCCAACGCAGACCGTCGGAAAAAATGAAACTCCGGTCGACCGCAGGATCTGGGAAAAAATGTGTCACATAGTCGAAGCCCACCGACCCTATGTCGTAGACGGTTTTATAAAGCGCAATAAACATGACGAGATAAATAAAAACCTCGCGCGCCGAGAGGAATGGCTTGGGTTTTGGCACGGGGGTGACAAAATCTACATCTGCAAAGGCGTTCATGGCTGTGGCGATGTGCGGTCGTGTCCATCCGGCTGCGCGCAATGTTTGCTCAATCTCGTCGCGTCCGGCCTTCCTGTCCAAGGCGCGACGAACAAATTCCTTCAAATCAGCATTCATCTGCCATCCCCTAATTTCTGCGAAATATCTAGCGCCAGAGACCGCTATTACGCAAGACATCCAACGTCGAGTTCTGCTCATTGAGAGCACGACTGATTTCGTTTAGCGAAAGATATCGCCGTATGTTGCTCGCCGAGCCCGTCGTTGGAATGTCAGCTATTGCCTATATCCTGTCGTTCGACCTTACTTTGTTCCGGATGTCGCACGGCGCGCTTCTGTCATATCGCCAATCTTTGCCCGGACCTCAGACGACTGCGACAAAGGCCGCGATCGAAAGGGAGTATATAGGTTGATTATGTAACCGTCTGCATCCTACGGAAAAAGAAGGAAGAGTTGCAGATTGAGGGTCACTACGACGACCTCGTTCCAATGCGGGTCGTCCCGCCACTCTCCGCTCTCGTCCTTGTAGGAGTAGTTCGACGCGACGGTGACGTGCGTGGTGGACCGGTCGCCCATCGACATGAACGATCGGCGCGTGTCGCGTCGGCGACCGCGACGAAATCAGCGACTGCGAATTCTGTGATTGACAGGAGATTCACATACGCACCGAGGAGCGCAATGTTGGGCGCCTTCTGAAAATGGAGGTCTCATGTTGCGCAATATGGATATGTCCCGTCATGACGGCGGCGGAGGAGGGCAAGGTGGAAGACGAGGGCGACTCGTCGTCTCATGTCGATTGATTGCGGTGGCTCTCGCCGTGGGCGCGGGGTGGGCGTTGTGGGCGCCGACCCCGGGGATAGCCGATCCGACCCCTGTCGTCGAACGCGGACTGCCGGCCACCGTGATTCCGACGTATCGCGAGAAAGGCGCGCCGAATTTCAGCTATCCGACCGGCGGAACGGATACCGGTGGCGGGAACGGAGGCGGAGGAAATGGTGGAGGCCATGGGTATAATGGCGATGGCGGCATTGGCGCCGGAACGATCGCAACGGACTACAGTCAATACAACGGACAGAGCGTCGGAAGCGGGCAATGCGTCGCGCTGGCGCAGGCGACATCCGACGTCGGCCTGACGTCGACCTGGGTTCCGGGCGAACGTGTCGAGGGCGCTAGCGACATTGCAACGGGAACTGTGATCGCGACTTTTGGCGATGACGGGACATACACGAACACGCCGGGCCAGAGTCACACGGCGATTTACCTCGGTCAGAACGATCAGGGTATACAGGTAATGGACCAGTGGTTGAATCAGCCGGCCCATTACCGGACGATATATTGGACTGGGAACAATCAATATGAAGCGGGAGATAAATTTTATGTCGTATCGCACTAAGGCGCTCACCATACTGATGCTGATGGTTCCTTCGGCGGCCTTCGCCGTCGAACCTTGCAAGAATAACCTATCGGGGATCACGATCATTTCGGGATTAGCGGACCCGCCGGGGACACTCACGCCGGACACAGAATCGCTGACGGCTGACGGCTCTCTGAAGGAGCAAGGATGGCACAATCTCAAAAAGGCGCATCAACCGCTAAAACTCGTGTGCCGATATAAGGATGGAACGCACGAAACGTTTGTCTTCAAAGGTCCGATTGATCGATGCGTGTACACTCCTGGGCGCGTGGTGTGCAAATAGCGGCGAGCGCCAACATCGAACTGTGAATGAGGATCGGGTGCGACTCAGGCATTCGATCCTCCATTTATATCCGCGCACAGCGAGCTGAGGGTTGCGATGCGGTCGATAGTGGTGTCGCCGCGTGCAGCTTCGGAGGCCTTCATGAATAAGGAATCGTCGTCAGATATTTATTCCAGTGGAAGCTGGATTTCGAAATCAGTCGCGGCCTTCCTCGCAGGCGCTCTGTCGATAGCAGTCGGGGCTGGCGCGCTGGGCGCAGCCGTCGCCAGCATTGTCGTGTTGGTGCTGGACGGTCCGACAGCGATCCGAGGGCGTATGGTCGATGCGTCCTTCATTCATCCTGTCCCGCGCGTCAGCGAAGACTTGGCGCGCCTGTTCGAAAGAACCGCGAGCGAGCGAAGCGAGATTTCGGATTTCCATGTTGTCGGCATGAATCTGTCGCGACGAGCGCGGATGGCGCCACGCCCGCCTTTCCGGAACGAGGAATGATCTCGGATGTAATCTGGCGCTCGAAATCGGCGAAAGTTGCGAGGGGAGGTATTGCCGACACACTTCGGCGCCCTCTGCTTCACATGCGCGTCGAGAGCGAGTGCGCTCGACCACCGCCTCGTTTACGCCGCGACAAGTGGAAGCGGCAATTTGCGACCGGAGAGCCGCGGAAGAGTCGGATATGCCGTCGCTTCTTTGCACATGCCGAGATCGTCGTGGAGGATCAATGTGCGGACGGCGATCTTGCGGATGCGCCCATCTCGAAGGGAACGCACGAGGGCGAGATCGGAGCGTCTACTCACATAGACGTCTTCCCATTTGCCTGCGGCGGCGCTGCGACGGGAAGCGGCGACGACGCCATTCAAAAACGCGAGAACGATCCAAGGATTGCGGCGTATAGGCGTCCCGCGAAATCGATCACGCCAATAGCCGTCGTTCTGCAGGTAGTAGATGGAGCCGACCGCGATGACGCCGACGCCTTTCGGATTGTCGCCGCCCTGACGGCGTTGGGCATAATATTGCCGCATCATGTCGCAACTCCCTAGTTAGGGCATCCGGTGGGAAGGCTCCATGTCAGTCCGCCCAAGCGCCGACATGAAGAACGGAGCCGTCTTTGAAAGCGACTCGAATACCGACGCCGCATTCGATTTCTGTTTTGGAATGATCGATTTCGAAGGGCCAATCTCTCTGAATCAACCTCATGGCGTATTCGACGGTCATCTCTCGGCTGTCTTCGCGGTCGAATGCGAATTGCGCCAGATGCGCGATGCTGGTCGCGCTGCCGAAGATCTCCGCGGTGACGTCGACGTGCGTTCTGGCCATCTTCAGTCCTCCTGGGGTCGGCCTGCGGAAGGGACGAGGGCGCGACGTCCACATCGCGGCTGCGAGAACGAGACCGACCACCACGTCGGCTCGCGGACGCAATCCGGCGGCCCAGAAGAGGGCGTCGGGGCATTTGACGACGGGCGTGACAACGCCACATCATGGGCGATTCTGCTCTAGTGTCGCCTAGGAAGGCGGATGCGCGGGAGAGGCTGGTATATCGAGATCGATCTCCTCGACTTCGTTGCCCTCATCGTCCAGCAACACGCAATAGACGCGCGTTCGAACGAGATTGTCGGGTTCGATGCGGGCGCTCTGCCCGTCGGGCAGGGAGACCCAGTTGGACGATTTCTCCCGCGCGCGAGCATGGGCGCCGACGAGGATTTTTGCGCCGTCTCGAGGCGTGGAGGCGGCGACTTTGAATTCTGCGCAGTCGCTTTCCACCTGCTCTTCGACGAGAAGGATGCGGTAGGTCGGCATTCGGGCTCTCCATAGGTTGAAAGGCTATGAGCGCGCGGGGCTTTGCGCCGTGATCTCGGTTGCATCTGTGAGAATGCGAACGAGGTTTCGTGTCTCGTCGAAGGTGAGACTCGCGTGTCCGAAGCTGTCGGTGAAACGAAATTGCACGGCGACGATGCGCGGCGACTCGTTATAGACGCGAATGCAATCTTGCGCCTTCATTGGTCTCTCGGTCTTGGGAACGCGTTTCAGAAGTGGCGCGCGCCATCGCGACGCCATTTGCAGTATCGCATCCATTGTCGGGGCTCCTCCGATTGCGGTCAGGCTTCGGCATCGGCGCCGGCATGCCGCATTGTGAACGGTTCGCCGCCCTCGAACAAACTCACGAAGGCATACGCTTCGCTGGCCTGAAGCGCGAACTGGTCGGCGAGCCGCAATGCTGCGTCTCCCGTCGGGAGCAGCGATTTAGACGCGGGTGACGGGGGAGCCGCCGCCAGCGTGCGAAATTCGGCTTCATGATCCTTGAAGCGCTCGGTCGCGACGCGGCAGATATTGGCGAGCGTGGCGAGATCGTGTTCGGTGATGAATTTCGATTTCATCGGGGTTCCTCATGTTTGCGTCGAGAGTCGTCGGAGACGAGCGTGCGAATTTTCTCCATCGCCGCATTCGCGTCGTGGCGACTGAGGTAGGAAGCTTCATAGAGATCGTAGGCCTCCGTTCTTGGACGAGGCCGAGGCGATCGGCTGTTGGTCAAGAAGTCGATGCGCCAACTCCCATCCTGGAATTGAAAGGCGTACATGGTCGAACCTCCGTCATCGTCGCCACTTCGGCGCGTTCCGCCGTGGCGACCAGGCATAGGCTGGAGCGCGGAAGAGCGCCCTACGCGCCAGAGGACACGGCCGGCGTGAAGCCGGCCGCGCCGTGACTATGCTCAGTCCAATTCCTCCGCTTGGTGATCCTCTTCGGGATCGGAGTCCTCGTCGGAGGCGCCGATCTCCGGAGCGGGGCCGTCGACATTCCCCTCGTCGTCCTCGGAGCGTTCGGTCGTCCGGGCGAACTCGCTCGCGATCTCCTCTTCGGAAAGGGCGAAGCGCGCGGCCGGAAGCACGAATGTTGCGCCGGAGACGTGCTCGATGAAGGCGGCGCGCGTCTCCTTGGCGCGCGGACGGGGCAGCACGGAGTGCGCCGCGGCGGCCTTTTCGAGCGCGGCCTTCGACAGCGACGAGAGAAAATCGTCCGTGGCCATATTGGGAAGATGCGCGTCCGCGCCGATCGCGTCCCCGACGAGGCGGGCGGCGACGCCGCTCGAATGATAGCCGGGGCGGCAATTGAGAACATGGGCCAGCATGTCGCGCGCGGCCTTCCGAACGAGGGCAGCGTCCTGGGTGATCCGTCCCTCATTGGCGAGCCGGTGCGCGAGGCCTCGACGCAGGCCCGAGGAGTAGCCGCTGGCTTTCACATCGACATTGTCGGCGCCGAAGGCGACGACGAGCAGACCGAGAAGCGTGAAGTCGTCGATCTCGTTTTCCGCCAGCGCTTTGGCCAGGGCGTCGGTGCGGAAATCGCCGATGATCGCGAGACCTTTTTGCGTGATCTCGGGGCGGGTGCGGGTCGGTTCGGAAATCGTCTCGGACTCGCCGGCGCCCGCCCCAGTCTTTCCCTTCTTTGCGGTCTTCGGATCCGCCTTGGGCACACGAAAGACGATTTCCTTCACCGATCCGTCGCGAGTGTCGACGTAACGGCCGATCGTGTCGCTCTTTCTCGGCTGCCCCCAATTCCGCTCGGCCTTCGGCGGCAGCTTGCCCTGGCCGTATTCATCAATTTGCAAAATGACCCCATTTTTCGGCAGATTGGCTTCGATCCATGCGGCCTGCGCGGCGAAGAACGCTTCGACCTGGGTGGTGTAGCGGTTGTCCTGATCGCCCTGCTCGAACAAATCATCCTCCCACACGATGCCGAAAGCCTGCTCTTCGTCGGGACCGAACTTCGCGATCTTGGCGTAGAGACGCCGCTTGGTGAGCGCGCGAGCGACTTCGTGCCAAATGACCGTCTCTTGGCCCTTCTTGGGCTTGTGCTTCTTCCAGACGGACGCCTGCTCGTCGGCGCCAGCGGCGGCGATGGTACGCAGATGACTTTCCTGCGGCATATCGCCCTTGGCGATCTGGTCGAGCATGTCCGGATGAATATGGGCGAGCAGGCGCAATTTCTTGATCGTCCGCACGGGTAGGGCGAGTGCGCCGCCGATCGCCTCTTCCGTCCAGTGATCGGAAATGAGCGCTTCGATCGTGCGCCACTGGTCGACCGGCGCCATCTGCATGCGTACGACGTTCTCGGAGAGCGCGCGGAGATTGTCGGCGCCGTCGTCGGGGCCGCGGACGAGGACCAGGATTTCGGTGAAGCCAGCGCCGATGGCGGCGCGCACGCGGCCATGACCGGCGACGATGACGAGATCGTCGCCGTCGGGACGCACCACGGGCGGCTGCGTAATGCCGGTGGCCTTGATATTGGCGATCATTTGCCGGTCGGCATGTTCGCTGGGAGCGGTGCGACGGGGATTGTTGGGATTGGGCTTGAGAGAGCGTGGATCGACGTGACGCAATTCCATACGGACGCGGGCGTGCTCCGCCGCCGTGCCGAGATTGTCGCCGCCGTCCGCCTCGACTTCGGCGACGATTTGGCGATCGGCAGGCTCGCTGGGAGCGACGCGGCCGCGCTTGTTGGAATTGGGCTCTTTAGAGCCAGCATCGATGTGAGGCTGTGCCATGGTGATGATCTCCTGTTCAATTCTGATTGCCGGTCTTCTTTTCGAAAACGAGGATCGAACGCCCCGATCGCGGACGGCGGGGCAAGAGCGCGGGGCACGCGCGGGAGCAGAGCGACGAACTCTTGCGGCGATGGCCGCGCATGGGGCAAATCGCCTTCTCGATTTCCTGTTTCTTATTCCTGCGCTCGGCGCGAACGGGGATGAGCGAGCGCCAGAAGCGTCGGTAGCGGTGAGTAAGGCGCCGACGCCATCTGCGCTGAACTTCGGGTCCAGCGGGCGCGAGAAATTCAGCGCAGCCAGACTTGTGATCGGGCGGAGGCGGCTTCAGCTGCGACTCGAAGACCTCCAGCGAGGACGGCGGCGACGGCCCGTTGAAACGAGACCGTGGGATCGTCGGTCGGGAACGCCGTCATTTCGCGATGGCTGCGTTCGGCCGCCGTCGCGGCGGCTCGCGAAATGGAACTCGCGATGTCTTCGAGAAATTGATGGAAGTCTTGTTCGGGCATCGTCTCGGCGAAGGTCATAGCGAAGAATTCGACAAAGTGCTTCGCTTGGTCTTCGATTTGGTCGAGATCGAGTGGTTCGATGTCGAATGTCTCGATCAGGCGCTCCGTTTCGCGCTTCGAAGGCGCCATCGCAATGATGGCATTCGATTCGTCTGGGTGTTTCGAGGAAGTGTGCATGTTCTGTCTCCTTTTCGATTTTGATTTCCTTTCGAAATCGAAAATAGGAGCTTCGCGAGAGGGATCGGGACGCAAGGGCGCGCTCGCTCGGGACGAGCAGGCGCGCATGTCTCGACCCTTGCGTCCCGGATCGCTCGTGATAGCTTTCGTTCTTCGGTAAATATTTCGAGGACTTTATTGTGAACGAACATGGGACTTCTCATCCGAGAACCGAGAGGCATGGGAAGCCTTGGGGAAGCGACGAGGACCGCAGGCTTTATGATGCATTCGTGAACGGCCTCGATGTCGATGATCTCGCTTGTGAGCACAAGCGAAAGGTCGGAGGGATAAGGGCGCGACTGAAGCGTCTCGGATTGCTCGACGCGAACGGCTGTTCGGTCTCGCCTGTTCCTCCGTTTGATCGCGCTCCTCGTGCGGCGCCGACGACGGTGAACGAATTGAACGTGCGGGAACGTATATTCATCGGCATGCTTCGCGACGTGCCGAGGCGCAAACAGAGGATCGCCTTCGCAGTGTTGAGAGCGTTGGTGGATCAGGCGACGTTGTCGTCGACGCCAGAGGATGACGTAGACGCCTTGTCGGATTAGACCGCCTATCCTCGACGATCGGCGCGAGGAGGCCCGCCGTTCATTCGGAGAAATCAAATAGCGATCCTTGGCGCAGCATCGTCGGCGGCTCGGGCGCTGTCGCCGGCGACGCCAGACCGGAGAGTGCATCCGGTCGGGGGATCGGCTCGTATTTGGCTTTCAGACGCGCGAGCTGCTCGCGCTCTCGACGGGCGATGTCACTGTCGCGCTGCGCCTTTACGATCGCGAGAAGGCTCGCCGTCGTGATCCGCGATTGGACGACGATCTCCACGTCGCAAAATGTAAATTCCGCGGAGCCATAACAGGGCCATTTCAGCGTTTGTTCGATGAATTCTGCCTTCGTTTCGAAGGCCAGAAAGTAGTGCTCGAAGAAGCCTCGCCTATCGTGGTGAGCAATGTTCCCAAAACTATTGGAGAGGCGCACATATAATCGGTCGGTGAAGCCGCTCCTCGGGCAATCGTCCGCGAGGAATTTCAACAAGGCGTTCGCGAACCAGGCCTTGTCGTCGGCCGTGTGGAAGTTGGTCGGCGTGAAGTCGGCGGCCGTCAGTTGTGGTGTTCGGAGAGATCGAATGATTGCGGTCGGGAGCATCGAAGGTCTCCTGGTTGGAATGGGGCGAGCGGCGATGCGGGCTCCTTCGGATCGCCGGCGCCGAGATGCTCCGACCAGGACCATCGCCGTCCGAGCCCGCGAGTGGTCGTGAGGCCGCGACGGTGTGCGCGCCGCTCCATCTCAATTGAGATCGTCGCCAGCTCGGGATGGGTCACTGCGATCCAGTCGACCTCGTGCTTCTTGGAAGCCGGACACATGAAGCAGGCCGATTTCAGCGGCGTCGGCAGGCCTTCGTCGGCAATGACCCGTTCGCAGATTTCGCGCGTCCAGCCCCATTCGGCGAGTGGATACCGATAGCGATGACCAGGCGGCCATTTTCCAGACGCCTTTACGATGCGCCTGGCGTCGGCCGGTCCGGCGTCATATCCGATGAGCTTCGTGACGAACGCCCCGTGCCTCCATCGGCGCTGGCGCCGATCCCAGCCGAACTGGTCGCGAGTAAACGCCCATTGGGGGTCCACCTTCCACTTCAACGAGCACGAATGGCCGCCGTATGCGAGCGACGGCAGAATGCTTTTGCGCAAGCATTCCTCGTGCAATGAGGTATCGCCCGCGCGTGGGCTTCGCCGACGGACGATGGTGATCGGCGGAAACGCATTGGCGGCGAGCCACGCGCCGATGACGCCGAGATAGGCGATGGTTTCGGGCTTTTCCGATCCGGTGTCGGCGAACAGAATGAGGTTCGGCGATATGTTGCGATCGCGCAGACCGATCAGCATAGCGGTGCTGTCGACGCCGGCCCCATAGGCGACGATGATTGGATCGGAGCCGAAGGAGTCGCGAAACGCGTGGGAAGATGCGTGAGCGAGGATCGTCACGGGGGTGTCCTTTCGGGGATTTCATGATTTGATGGAGGCGGGCGCCGATCGACGTGTCAGGCCGCGGAGCTGGCTTCGGCGTTTCCGTCGTCATTCGCGGCGAGCGACGCGTCGAGCGCCGCCAGCTCGTCGCGTTTCGCGTCGAGCTCGTCCTCATAGGCGAAAGCTTCATCGAGGCGCCGGCGATAGGCCGGGAGGCGTTCGGCGGCGTCACTCATGGCGCGCTTCTGCTCGGCCAGATCCACTTCGAAGCGCGAGAGGCAATATTCGAGGCGGGAGATGACGCCGAGCGGCGTCAGATCGTGCGAATATTCGATATCGAAATGCCGGCCGGCGCGTTGCATCGTCAGCTCGACCTCGGCGAGCTTCTGGCGCTCGACGGATTTCGCCGTTACGGACAAATCGAAGCCGCCGATGTTGGCCACGCGCCAGTCGCCGCCCTTGCCTTCGAACTCCCTGGCCCGGATGTTTTTGAGCAGGGCGGCGCCGGCGTCCTTGCGTTCGACGAATCGCTCGCCGTTCACCTCCATTCGGAAGGCGTCGCCGCGGGTCGGGATTCGCCGGGCGATGTCCTGCTCGATCTCGCCGATCCGCTTTTCGGCGTGACGGAGCGAGGCCTCGGTCGAGGAGATCGTGCGGCGGACGGCGTATTGATCGTCGAAATGCGCGTCGCGCAGACGTTCCAGTCGAGCGATCTCGGCTTCGAGCCCGGCCTTCTGCATGAGCCTCGGGTCGCCCGATGCAATGGCCTTCGCCATGGCGAATTGATTGACCTGCGATCCGGCGTCTTCCAGCCGACGGATGCTGCGGTCGCCGGACATGGCCATCTCGATGAACCGAGCTTTCCGCTCCAGCAATTGCCAGCCGGTCGCGTCGACGCTGCCCTTGGTGGCGTAGGCGTAGAGCCCGATTTCGTCATTCTCGTTGCCCTGCCGCTCGATACGGCCTTCGCGCTGCTCGATGTGGGAAGGGAGCCAGGGAACGTCGAGGTGATGGAGGGCGATGAGGCGGCGCTGGGCGTTGACGCCCGTGCCCATCGTGTCGGACGATCCGATCACGATGCGGGTCTTGCCGGCGTTGATGTCCTGGAACAGGCGCTGCTTGGCGCTCGACTTCTTGTAGTCCTGCATGAAGGCGATCTGCTCGGCGGGAACGCCGAGCGCGACGAGCCGCGACTTCATCCAGCGATAGGCCGAGAAGCCGCGGGTCGCCTCGACGTTGAGCGTGCCGAGATCGGAGAAGATCATCTGCGCCGCCCCGGGCAGAAGGTAGGGAACGCCGTCAGCCCGCGTGTAGCGGCGATCGGAGGTCTCGCGCCAGATCGAATAGACATTGTCGATCAGGGAGTTGAGCTTGTTGCCGTCCTCATTTGCGGCGCCGGGGAGGACGAAGCGCAGATCGATGGCGGCGTGGCGGCCGTCGGTGATGACGGAGAGGAGAATGTCGTCGCCCTTCTCGGGCTTGCCCTTGCGCTGCTCGATGACGGCGATGCGCTGGGCGAGGATTTTCTGATAAGCCTTGAAGGCGTCAGTCGGCTCGGCCGTGACGATCTGGCGCTTGCCGCCCTTGACGCTCGGCAGGCGCAGATAATGGCGCAGGTCCGATTTGAGCACGACGTCGGCGACCGAGCGATACATGGCCATGAGATCGGCGACATTGACGAATTCCGAAAAGCGCGTGACCGGCTTGTAGAGGCCGGACGGCTGAAGCTCCAGCTCGGTTCGCGTCTCGCCGAAGGTCGCCGCCCAGGCGTCAAACTCGTGAATGCCGCGTTCTTCGAGCGTCTCCGGCTGCATGAATCGCTGGAGGGTGAACATTTCGCCGAGCGTGTTGGTGATCGGCGTGCCGGAGGCGAGGAGCAGAGCCCGGCCGGGGTTCTTTCCGTCGATGAAGCGGGATTTGACGAAGAGATCCCAGGCGCGCTGCGACCCGTCCGGATCGACGCCCTTCAGGCTCGTCATATTGGTGGCGAAGGAGAGTTTGCGGAACTCCTGCGCCTCGTCGACGATGAGTTGATCGACGCCCATCTCGCCGATGGTCAGGAGGTCGTCCTTACGGCTCTGCAAGGTCTCGAGCTTGGCTTCCAGCCCCTCCTTCATGCGCTCGATGCGCTTGCGCGAGATGCGGTCGTCGCCGTCGATCTTCTCGAGCAATTCGGAATAGCTGGCGAGGTGGTTCTGAATGAGCGCCTGCTCGAAGGCGGCAGGAGCCGGCACGAATTTGAAGGCGCTGTGGGTGATGATGATGCAGTCCCACTGCGCCGTGGCGGCGCGGGCGAGGAAGCGCTGGCGCTTGTCCTTGGAGAAATTCGTCTCGTCGGCGACCAGAATGCGGGCGTTCGGATAGAGCAGGAGGAATTCGCGGCTCGCCTGCGCCAGGCAATGACCGGGAACCACCAGCATCGCCTTGGCGACGAGGCCGAGCCGCTTCTGCTCCATGATGGCCGCGGCGATGGTGAAGGTCTTTCCGGCTCCGACCGAATGGGCGATGTAGGTTTTGCCGGCGCTGACGATGCGCCAGATCGCGCGCTTCTGGTGGTCGTAGAATTTGATGACGCTGCTCGCGCCGGGAAGCTGCAGATGGCCTCCGTCGAAGTGGCGCGGGACCAGATTGTTGAACTGGTCGTTGTAGATGCGGGTGAGCCGCTCGGCCCGCTCGACATTGGTCCAGACCCAGCGCTCGAACGCCGTCTTGATCTTGGCGAGCTTCTCCTTGGCCGCTTCGGTCTCGGCGGCGTTCAGCTCGCGCCGTTCTCTGCCGTCCTCCTTCCAGACGTCATAGATTTGCGGGATCGACGAATTGAGCGCGTCGGCGAGCAGCAGGCCGGCGTTGCGGCGCGCCGTGCCCCATTCGGAGGTCGCCTCGGCGCGGCCGGAGAAGGCGGAGAGCTCGACGGTCCAGGAGGCGATCTCGACGGTGTGGCGGATCGAGGCCTTCACGCCGATGACATCGGCGACGAACCCCATGACGACGTCGATCGGGATCCATGGCGCGCCGAGCCGCGCCGAAATATCCGACGGCTTCAGATCCTCGGGCTGGACAGGGCCGAGCGCCTCGACATTGCGCCGATAGCGCGGGTCGCGTTCGGCCGCGGCGATCGCGGCGGTGAGCTTGGTGCGCACCGAGCCGGACAGATAGGCGTCGGCGGTCTGCCAGCTTTCGAAGCCCTCGATCGTCGTCTGAGGATCGAGGAAGACGCGGTCGCCCAGCTCGGCGAGCGCTTCGTCGCGCAATCGGCCGAGGAGGTCGGCGATCCGGTCGATGTCGACAAGGCCGAGCTCGTGCAGGGTTACGGCGAGGGCGTCCGCCGCGCTCTCGATCGTCGGCGTCGCCGGCGGATGCAGCACGCGCTCGGAAAAGATCGGCCCCTTCTTCGCCACGCCGGTCTCGACGTCGTAATCTTCGATCGAGGCGACGAGCCAGACGTCGGGGTCGTCGAGGAAGGGCTGGAGATTGGGGCGGCGCTGCGTCTCGCGCGCCTCGCCGGTCTTCGGATCGGTGGTCTCGCTGATGGTGGTGAGATTGATCGCTCCGAAATTGCGCAGGAAGCTGTTGTAGGCGATGCGCAGGCGCGTCTGGGCCGGCCCCCAGGGCTCGTTGGCTTCCTGGGCGCGCAGGACCTCGCGGATGGCGTCCCGGATCGGGATGAGGGTGCGAATGATGCGGGCGTGCTTTGCGGGAATGCCTTCGCCTCCCTTGCCGCCGCGCACCTCGATCTTGCGCGGCGCGCCATCGATAATCTGCATCAGCGCGTCGTCGACGATGACGAAGCTTCCCTCCTTGATCGTCGCGCCTTCCGCGGCGGTCCCGATGCGAAGGGCAGGGCGGTTCGGCGCGGATGCGGCCGATCGCGCGCTCGGCTGATGGATTCCGCGCGGCAGACGCGAAACGGCGGCGTCGATTTGCTCGTCGAGCGCGGCGCGATCCTTTCGCAGGCAGGTGTAGGTCGGGCCATAGGCGCTGCTGGTCCGCGCGTGGAGCCCCATGACCATCTCTGGATGATCGATGAAATACCGATTGATCGAGAGAGCCTCCTCGCCATCCTCGGCGGGGACCGCTTCGGCGAGGCCGTCCCAGAGCGCGCCGCCGGGCTCCTGGTCAGCGGCGCGCTTCTGCAGGAACAGGATGTCGACGACGACGTCGGTTCCCGCAGTTGCGTTCATGGCTCCCTCGGGAAGCCGGATCGCGCCGACGAGATCAGCCATGGCGGCGATGTGGGCGCGCGCCTTGTCGTCGACCTTGTCCATGGTCCAGCGGCTGGTGACGAAGGCGGCGAGGCCGCCCGGCTTCAGGCGCTCGACCGACCGCGCGATGAAATAATCATGCAGCGAAAGGTCGAGGCGCTCTGCCCCGTCGAGACGCGCGCGGCGGTCACTGAACGGCGGATTGCCGATGACAAGGTCGAAGCTCTCGGAGAGGCGCGCCTTCGTAAAATCCTCGCGCCGGATCCAGGCGTTCGGAAACAGCTGAGCCGCGATGCGCGCGGTGGTGGCGTCCATCTCGACGCCGGTGAGGCTCGATTTGCCGGCGAGCGCTTCCGGCATGAGGGAGAAGAAGAGCCCTGTCCCGCATCCCGGCTCCAGGATCGAGCCGCCGCAAAAGCCCATGCGCTGGACGGCGCGCCAGATGGCGCGGATGATGAACTCCGGCGTGTAATGGGCATATTGCGTGGCGCGGGCGAGGCTCGCCAGCTCTTCGCGCGGGACGAGCCGCTCCAGCTCCTCGCCCAAATCCTCCCAGCCTTCAGCGAAGGTCTCGCCGGCGCGGCGGAACATCATGTCGGCGAGGTCGCGCGCGCCGAAGCCGACGAAGCGGCTCAGGACGTCCTGCTCCTCCGAAGTCGCATTCCGCTTTTCAGCCTCGATGTCGAGCGCCAGCCGGATGGCGGCGAGGTTGTCGGCGGCGCGGGCCTTCCAGCCGTGGGCGAGCTGGCGGTCGCCGCGAAGCACGAAGTCCTGCGCGGGAATGGCAGGCGCCTCCGCGACGGCCGGCGCTTCGTTCTCTACGGGGATATCGGTCGAGGGGCGAAAACTTCCGCCGTCGAGCGTCAATCCCCCGGAGAGGCTGGTGGAATCGAACAGAGAAAGCGTCAACTGATTGCTGTCTTTTGCCATGGCGAGAAAACCTTTCGGCGAGCACGAAAAAGCCCGGCGCGCGATGGGCGGCCGGGCGTGGGCAGAAGGACGAATGTGCGAAGGGGAAGCTTCGGGACGGACTCACCAGGGTCCGAAGGCGGCTTCGATGGCAAAGCGCTCGCGTCGATCGACGAGGTCCAGGGCGCGGATATGCAGCGCGGAGCCTGCTCGCGCCCGCGCGACGACATGCGCCCAGGCCTCTCTGTCGTCGTGAAATTTCGGCGGACCTTGCTCCGGGTTGTCGAACTTCTGCAGCTCGATGTGCGGCGCGTCGTCGCGATAATTGCCGCAATCGGATATCACCCAGCCGTCGCGGCGTGCGGCCTCGTGATCGAACGCGTCGAGACTGAACGCCGCCGCAGTGGCGGCGTCGCGAATTTCGGATCCAGTCGTGCTGAACTGTTGCATCGGAGTCTCCTCTCGATCTTCTTCTCGAAGACCCCGATCCCGAACCGAGGACGAATGGCTGGGGCAAAGGCGGCGCCTCGTGCGCCGGGATCGATCCGGCCCAGCGAAGCGGCCGGAGCGACCCACCCTTTGCGGCGGCCATTCGTTCGCGGTAACGCCTTCCTTTTCTCGTTCCTCTTTTTCTATTTCCTTCTTTTCGGACCTACGAATTGCGCGGCGTCACGAATGGGGCCGAACGAGTCGCGCCGCCGGCGTCTTGTCACGCGCAATACGTTCCGAGAGCCAGCGCCGACAATCGATCCTGTCGACGACGCGCTGCGCGCCGAGATCGAGCAGACAGGCTGCGCCACCGAATGCGTCGAACGAGGGGAACGCGCAGCCCTGACTCCATTGGAAGCCCCATAAGCCCGTCAGTCCGAACGTCCTCGCACAGCGCTGAACGAACGCGATCACTTGCTCGGGATCGCCATCTTCGCCGGAGACGATACGAAGACTTCCTCGATCGAGGTCGCAGGCCTTCACGGTGAAGCAGATGCGCTCATATCTGGCGTCGAGCTCCTCGGCATATCGCTCATAGAGAGTGAGAGCCGATGGCAGAAACTCGGCGCGACCGAGTGGAAGAACGCAGGAAAAATGCGTGTAGGAGCGGGACATGGCGATGTCTCCTCTGGGAGGCGAGAAACGGATTGTGAAAAAGGGAAGCCGAGAACTGCGGGTGTCAGCCGGGACCGGCGGCGTCGCCGAAGGCGCCGGCGGGCAGACGCCAGGATTCGGTGGATGTGCGTATCGGTGGCGACCAATGCTCGGACATGGCGAGCTGGACCAGGTCTGACCGAGCGAGCGCGGCCGGATAGGGTCTGCCGCGATCGGCGACGGCATGGATCGAAGCGTCGCGTTTGACGGTGCAGCCGAAGCGGCGTTCGTATTCGGCAATCGTCTCGAAGCGTTCCGGCGCCATCCATCTGATCGTCGCCAACTGATCGGGCGACGCGAAGATGCAGTGCATGCAGGAGACGCGGCCGAAGCCGAGCTGATAGGCGACGTGCGGAATAACGCCGTGATGCCGGAGCAGATCCCAGACTTGTCGTTCCTCCAAGCCGTGGATCGGACGCCAATGGTCGACATGGCGACGCCGGCGCGGACCGCCGCGTGTGTCGGTGCGATGCGCCTCGAACGTCAGATAGAGAGCCCTCGCTGGGCTCTCCTCGGCGCGTTCGCCGGTGACGACGAGCGTGCGCTTGCCGAGGAAGCGCGGCGAATTGCAGATCATGCTTCGCATCACGTCGATTTTCGCGACGGGGCTACACCAACGAAGCCGCAAATCTCCCGTCACCTGCGGAAACCGCAGACGCGTGCCGGGAACGCCGTGACCGCCGACCGTCGTGACGCCTCCTTCCGGCGTCTCGAACATCACCGACGCGGTGGGCTCGCTATCACGCAACATCTCACGGCGCAGTCCGCCGTCGCGCCATGAGAAGTAGAGCGGAACGCCGAAGGACTCGGCGAGCGCTCGGCAATAGCCTGCCGTGATCGGCCAATCGAACGTGGGCGGCCCGCGACCGTCGACGTCGTGATGATGCAGCTCGATCCGAGTGGGATCGACGCCTTCATCGATGAGATGAAGGAGTGTTCCAACTGAATCTTTGCCTCCAGATGAGGCAATCAATATGTAGTCGTAGCTCCTGAGATCAGGAGCGATGGAGGATTCGGGGCGAGAGCGAGCGTGCAGATTCTCGTCGCCTGCGAGGTTCGTCGATATGGCGCGTGTCATGGCGATCACGCGGCCTCGACGAGGGGCGCGTCGCTATCGGCAGCGTCCTGTTCATCCGAGTCGCTGTGGCTTTCAGCGAAGTCTGGATGAAAGGCGAGGCAGAAATCCGCTGCCTTCTGCGCGGCGGCGGCTGCGCGAAAGATTTCGCGCTTGTCGCTCTTGAGGCGCTCTAGCCAAAATGCTACATAACTCGCGTGGTTCTCGATTTCAGTCGGCAGACCGAGTTCTGTGTTGACGAAACAACTTGCTAAATCGGCCACTAACTCTTCGAACGCGTATTTCGCGGAGCCGAATACTCCCGTCAGATCGCGGTTCAGACGGCTCGGCGCCGCTGTCCAGTGGCAAAGTTCATGAATCTCGACCGAGGCGAGCGCTTCAGGCGAACGGAACGCGTTTTTCGGCGGCAAATGAATGCTATCGGTAGACGGGCGGTAGAAGGCCTGATCCCCGCCAATATGGACAATGGCGCGGCTGTTCCGCATGATGATGTCCGGCGCGTCGAATCGACGCCATGGCGCCTCTTCGATCGTGGGCGGCGTAAACGCCGGAATACCGTCTATCTGCGAGCCGTTGAAAACAGTGAAAGAGCGAAGCAGCGGGATGTTGCGCGTGTGCTCTTCTCCATCCGAAGGCGCGTCGCGATCTTCGACCTGAAGCTGCTTGTAGAAGTATATTGTGGTTCCCTTCTCGCCGGCGCGCACCTGCCAGCCCCTGTCCTTCGCCTGCTTGTAGCTGCAAAAGCGAGGATCGCCATTCGCGAAGGAGAATTGCGACATGCCGAGCAAGAGGACGTTGATCCCGTGATACCGGCGTCCGGTCGTTGCGTTGATCGGCGAGAGCGGCCCGGCGGCCGTGTCGGGGTTCCAGGGTCTGCGCCAGGGGGCGACGCCCTGTTCAAGCGCAGCGACGATGCGATCGGTCACGTCTCGGTAGTGATCGCGACGCGCGGGCGCGCGTCCATTGCTCTTCAATTTGCCGTTCATGGGATTCGTCTCCGTTTCAGGTCTCGGAACGAAATCCCACGCCCCGCATCACGGCCGCCGGGGCAAGGGCGGGCTCGCCGCTCGCGGCGAGACCGGGCGCGCGCGCCTTTACCCTTGCGGCGGCGAACGCGCATGCGGGAACGGCGCTTTCCGCTGTTCATTCTCTTTTTCGCTTCAGCTTTCGGCATTTTCTGCATGCGCCGACCGGCGCGCGGCCGAAAACACTCGGCGTCGGAGGAACAGTCCATTCGATCTGTCCTGAGAAAAAGTCGCCGAAAGCGCTTGCGCCATGTCGAAAGAGCGGCCAATAGTTGCGGAATCTTGATCGTCATGAACTTCGAGGAAAATTCGAATGACGGCCTCCGAGGCAGAACCTTCTCGTTCGACCACGCTCGCAGCCGAGGTCGTCACGGCCTTCGTCGCCAATAATTCCCTGCCGATCGGAGACCTGCCTACGCTGATCCACGCTGTGCGCGGAGCGCTGGAAAATCTCGGCAAAACGCCAATCGATACGACGCCGCCGGTGGCGAAACGGGAGCCGGCAGTTTCGGTCCGCAAGTCGATCACGCCCGATTTCATCATATGTCTCGAAGACGGAAAGAGCTTCAGATCGCTGCGACGCCATTTGAGGGCTCTCGGCATGAGTCCGGAGGAGTATCGGGCGAAGTGGAACCTTCCGGCGGACTATCCGATGGTGGCGCCCAATTACGCGGCGCAGCGATCGGAAATGGCCAAGTCTCTCGGGCTCGGCCAGCATCGCAAAAACGCAGCGTCGGACCCGAAGACGGCCGCCAGCGGGCCCGCCAAGCGTGGACGGGCGACCAAGAAAAAAGTGTAAGCGACGACGGGCCTCGTCCGCAATGTGCGCCATTCGACGTGGATCGAGTGGCGCACGGCGCAACAGCCAGCGCTATGACTGGTGAGGCGTTGCCATTTTCATGGTGGGCATCGCGTTCGTCGGGATGTTGCTGGTGACCGCTCGTCAACTGATAGACCTTTGCGACCGTCTTGATTTTGGAGCTCCCCATGCCCGCCTTCAATTTTCTAAAAGGTATAGAATATGGAACATTTCTTGCTGCACTTCGACTTCCACAACCCTGTTGCAATTACAGTAATAGGGTAGGGGAGAGGTCGCCGACCTAATGCCCCGCGACCGATCGCCGAATGACGCACAACCAATTGATTAGAATTGTGAACCTGCGATTCGGATAATCTCGATTATGGAACCTAGAGCCTCGCCCGACGAGCCGCGCAAAAAACAATGATCCTCCCCGCGGCGTCTCTGACGCCCTCATCGACGATAAGATCGGTCTCGCCGCAGCTCCGACAAACGCAATTCAGAGATGCTCGCCGAAAAAGCTCAGGATCCTCTCGCGGTATTCGGCGTTGGTGCGGAAATAAATGTCCTCGTGGCCAACCCCTTCCACGGCCCAGAAGGCCTTCGGCTCTGGAGCGCGGGCGAAAAGTTCCCGCGCTTCGTTGATATGGGTATTGGGGTCGCAAACGCCCGAAATGACGAACACCGGCGCGCGGATCTTGTCGATCCGATCGATCGGACGCAGAAACGCCGGGTCGAGCCCCGTCATTGTCCGCCCGACGACGAGCAGCGCCGGCGTCACGAGATGGCCGAGCGGACCGAAAGGCGCCGTCAAACGGTCGTCGATGGCGCGGTCGATGTCGGGATAGACGGATTCGAGCACGAAGGCGTCGGCCGTGATCGGCCCCTGTCCCAGGAGCGCCGCTGCGCCGCCGAGCGACTGCCCGATCACGGCGATCTTTCGACCCGGCAGCTTTTCTCGCATGTAGGAGAGCGCCGCGGCTGCGTCGGCGCTCTCGTCTTGACCGAAAGTGATTTTGTCGCCGTTGCTCTCGCCATGCGCGCGAAAGTCGATCGCGGCGACGGAATAGCCAGCCTCGTTCAAAAAGCGCATTCGGGCGATCATCGCGAGCCGGTTGGCGCGCACGCCATGCAAGAGCAACACGCCGCCGCTTTCGGGCGCGCCCGGCATGAACCAGCCCTGGACATTCACGCCGCCGCTCAGGGTGAGCGTGAAGCGCGTCACCGGCAGATCGTCCGGCGCCTTTACGGTCGCCGGCGCGGGGGCCGTCAGCGCATGCACGAGACCGACGAGCGCGATCGGAAAAAGCGCGAGCGCGCCAAGAGCGGCGTAAAGGAGTGGGCGCAAAAATCTCATCTGTCTGTTGCCCTTTTATCGAATGCATGAACGGGCGCCGAGAATCCAACCGGTATCTCAGCGCCAATGTGTCTTTGATACAGGAAAGTGAAAATAGGAAAAGCTCAGCGACCCTTGTCGCGGCGCTCCTACAGGACGCCGCCGTCTATTCATCGTCGCGGCGCTTTCGTCCCGCGCGCCACTCGACGAATTCACTTCGATGTAACTCTAGCCAGGTCACGAGATCATGTAGCTCGTCCAGCTCTATGAGAAGTGCATCGAACTCCGATTGACGAACTCCGCCGCACTTTCTCGGACCGGCCGTTCGCAGGAGCTGCTGGACGACGCGGATCGTCGCAGCGTGTGCGGTGAGAGAGTGTCATTTCCTTCCACCGGGGTCGATCATGGCCTTCGCCTCAGCCATCCGAAGGATGGTTCACCGACATAGTCCCTCTCCCAAATATACCACGCGAAATCCGTTCGTCCTCCGCGCGCTTTCAGGCCCGCGAGAATGACTGGTCCCGGGGGCATGGAAGGGCGCGGCGTGATGATCAGCACGCGCCGCGGAAATGTTCTCTGCAGCCATCAGGAGCGGCGGTCGCCGGACATCCAGGAGACGGGCAGGATCATAGCGACCTTGCGTCGCGCGATCTCGCGCGCGCGAGTGACGAACTCCCGCGACTTTCGAAATGGTGGATTGCAACAGATGTTGTCCGGCGCCGGCCTTCCGGCTTCCTCGGATAGGAAGTCGACGGCACGATCACAGAACATGGATCGAGAAACCAGATCCTCGCCCCAGACGTCATTGTAGCCTGCGGCTCGCGCAGCTTCGACGATGCGTCCGAGCCCGCAGGCGGGATCGTAGATCGAACCTTGGAAGCCCTCCTCTTCGAAGAAGCGATGATCGACCCAGCTCTCCTCGACGTACCAATCGTGTGGATGTCGAACCCGAAGATGGGCGTTGAGCGCTCGATCGGGGACGGCTGGAAGAATTTCTATTAGTTCGGGGCGATCGTGACGCGACCGGTGTGAGTTGCGAGGCGCAGGCATGATTTGGCCGTCGCGGTCGGCGAGGATCGAGGACGGCCGTAGGGTCAAGTCGTTCATAAAACGCCTCCTCATACGAGGCCGGTGATGAGACCTCAGCCAGAACATTTCGACCAACCGCAGTGACGGCAGGTCAGGCAGCCGTCTTTCTTGATGAGGCCCGGATCTCGGGCAGAGCGGGCGCGCCGGCGACCCTGCAGGTAATCGATGCGGCCGAACGCGTGGGCCGAAGGTGTCGAGCAGGATAACCGCGTCGCTCCGGAGAACGATGGCGGTTCGCGCATCGGGCCCGAGGGAAGCTCCAACTCCACGCCGTCGATCGCGGCAAAACGCGCGCGCATAGTTTCGCCGGGATTCTTCGGCGCGGTGACATCGCCGATCGCGCGCGCTCGGTATTTCCCACGCTTCTTCTTCCATGAAGCGGCCACGTTCAGCCGCGCGCATGCAGGTGTGGGGTTGCCGGATCTGTCGCGCGAAGTGAATTTCGCTCGACGCTCTATTTGCTCCCTTTCGTGACGGTCTTCCTGGCCTCGACAGCAAGGGGAACAAAGCAGTAGCTCCGGCCGCCCAACGATCCGTGATAGGGAGATTGGCGGCTGTGGCGGAATAATCGAAATTGCACGGATGTGTTCGGCACCGCCAGCGTCAACGACGTCTCGTCGGCGGCGATGATGTCGACTTCGAGCGCCTCTCCAGGGCGGTCTATGTCAGTGAGAGTTATTCGTCTTTCCACGACAATGCTCCCAGGTAGAATCCTTGAAATGTGATCAACGTCAACCGCGCTGCTGGTCAGGAATCCTCGGCTCTTAACGGAGGGCAGGCGCAACGCGCACGGCGTAGCCGGCGCACCGAGAACGCGATCGACTAATTATCGGTGCGCCGCATTCTCACGTTCTCCAACGCCTCTCGTATCATTTCGTCGACCGCAAAGCGGACATTGCTCTCGAGCGAGTCGAGTCAATCTCTGTCGATCAGATAGAGAGCATCGTCGACATGCGATTCCAGGAAATCGCGGGAGATGATCGGCTGGTCGAAACCCGCGCCTCTCGATCTCGCTCTGATGCTCGCCAGCGCAGCATCACGCAGCGCGCGAGCGAACTGCTCGCGCGTGCTCGACAAAATCATCGCCAAAGAGACGGCGTGACCCAGATGCTTCTCACGCATATTCGGACTCTCGGTCGTTTACGGACTCTCCCCCTCCGTCGCGCCGGCGCTTCCCTTCCTCGAACCGGACGCTACCATTTGCAGAGTATACTCCGTAGATAAATACTCTTCAAGCTGGCTGGTTCTCGTCATGGAAATGCGAGAGACGCTGGCGCGCAATCTGAGGAAATATCGACGGGCGCAACGCCTGTCGCAGGAGGAGCTCGGCCATCGAGCCGAGCTCGACCGCACCTATATCAGCTCGATCGAACGCTGCGTCTATTCGGCGACGGTCGATGTCGTCGGCCGCCTCGCCGACGCTCTCGGAATTCCGGCGCTCGAGCTTCTGAGGCCCGCGAGCGAAACTGCGGAGGCGAAATCGTCATCCGCGGCATCGGCTGAAGTCGCCGGCACGAAGGGGCAGCCCATGAAAGGCGCAAAGCCGGCTCGCAAAAGTGTGGGGCCGGCGCAAACACGGCACATTCGAAAGAAGCCGAGTCCATAGCCGAGTGACCATGGACCCGAGCACGAGCATCACATTGGCGAGATAGTCGCTTCCGGCGACGCCAGCCGGGCGATGTCTGCGAGCGCCGAGCGCAGTTGCGGCCAGGGAAACTCCGCATCTGTCGGACTCGGCTCGCCGAGCTGAATGACGATGGCGAGCTTGGCTGCGACGCCCGGCAGGCTGGCGGCTTTCGTCTTCGGGACCGACGCCACAAAATCGCGCTCCTTGCCGAGAGCAGCTCGAAGTTCGGCGTCGACGGCGCCAAAGCCGAGCGTCGCCGCCGCCTCGTCCCATCGCTTTTGCTGCTCGTCGAACGCCGCGATCAGCGCTTCTTTCTCGATGCCCGGCTCATTGGCGACCAGTTCCTCGATCTCGTCGACAGATTGAGCGATTTTCGGCTCCTCCTCGCCGGAAATGCGGATCGTGACCTCGGGGATGCCGACCGAGTGAATGAGCTTCTTCTCGATGCGCTGCCACTGTCGCGTCAGCGCGACGACCAGAGTGTGATTGGCTTGCCAGTTCCGCCAGAGCTGCAGCGCGGGGTCGGATGGCGTCCCTTCTGTCCTCTTCCCGGACGGCAGGGTTCCGGTTCCTCGCAAAATGGCGCGCCAGCTAACGGCGGTCGGAGTCGTGCTATCTTCAGAATCAGCCATGATCCAGGCTCCTACGAAGCGTGGGTTGTGGTCAGGCCGGGCGGGATGTTCTCACCATCCCGTTCGGCCGCTGCTCGTGAAATTGCAGCCGGGAAGAGGTAAGCCGGCTAGAACATTGTAGCAACGCATATTGGAAACGCAGGCGTCCAGAGCGTTGCGCTGCAGAGCGGTCGCGCTGCCGCGCCGGGCGCGCAGACGGCGCCGGCGTTGTCGACCAAGTTCGCTTTCTTGTCGCTTCTTGCGGCCTCCTCTCAGCGCCTGCGCAAATGATTCGGGAGCCATCGCCCATCGACCGGCGCGCGTGCGGCGTCGCGCCGATGCTCGGTTCCGCGGAGGCGTCCTCTGACGCAATGCGCGTCGGGAATGTCGTCGATGAAGAGAGACGGCGTCCCGAAGCCGCGTCGGAAGCCGCAATAGGAAATGCTGACGCGCCGCATTCCGCGCGTCAGCGCGACATAGGCGAGCCGGCGCTCTTCATCGGCGTCGCCGTAGTCGGAGGGGAACACTCCGGACTCCCAGGCGGGCAGGAAGACATGCGGGAACTCGAGACCCTTCGCCTTGTGAAGCGTCATCAGACGCACGCGGTCGGTTTCATCCTCGCCGGGGCGACTCGTGGCCAGCGCGGCATGGTCGAGAAGCTCGCGCGCCGTGTGGAACTCGCCGGCGAGCGCGATGAGCTCCTGCAGGTTTTCGAGCCGATCCTCCGAGGTTTCCGCCTTGCTGTCTCGCAGCATGGCGCGATAGCCGCTCGCGTCGAGCAGCAGCGAGATCTGGTCGGCGAGCGTATGCGAGCGATCTTCGCCGATGCGGCGGACCTGCTCCGCGAACAAAAGTCCGGCGGCACGGCATCTCGCCGGCAACGCGGCGGTGTCGAGCGCGCGCAGCAGCGAGACGCCTCGGCACGACGCCTCGGACTCCACCGCCTCCATGGCCTTGGCGCCGAAGCCGCGGCGCGGCTCATTGATCACCCGGCGGAACGCCTCATCCGATTGGCGGTCGTCCGGCGTCGCGGCGAGGCGCAGAAACGCGAGCGCGTCCTTGATCTCGGCGCGCTGATAGAAGCCGACGTCACCGACGATCACATGCGGAATGCGGGCGCGCATCAGCGCCTCTTCGAAGCCGCGCGAGAGGAAGGAGCTGCGATAGAGGATGGCGATGTCCTGCCAGCCGGCTCCCTCGGCGTTGCGGGCGAGTATCTCCACGGTGACGCCGGCGGCCTCGGCCTGAGCGTCGCGATAGGCGAGGATCTCGATCCTCTCGCCCAGCTCCTTTTTCGTGTAGAGCGTCTTGCCGAGACGCTTCATGTCGCGCGCGATGACCGCATTGGCGGCGGCGAGTATGTGTCCGGTCGAACGAAAATTTTCTTCGAGACGAATTTGGACGGCGCTCGGGAAATCTTGGTGGAAGCGGCGAATATAGGCTGTGTCCGAGCCGCGCCAGCCGTAGATCGCCTGATCGTCGTCGCCGACGCAGAAGACGCGTCCGTGTAGGACCGCAAAAGACTTCAGCCAGCTGTATTGGGCGAAATTGACGTCCTGATATTCGTCGGCGGCCAGCCAGTCGAAACGCGCGGACCAGCGGGAGCGATAGCCCTCGTTGTTGCGCATGGCGAGCGTCGGCCAGAGCAGCAGGTCTCCGAAATCGGCGGCGTTGGCCTCACGCAGGGCGCGCTGATAATCAGCGTAGACGCGAACCGCGGCACGCAGGCCATGGACATCGAGGGGCGCGCGGGAGTGATCGCCTTTCGCGATTTTGGCTTCCACCCAGGCGGCGGCGCCCTCCGGCGTGATCAGATTGTCTTTGAATTTGGAAATGCGGTTGCACATAATCTTCAACGGGTCGCGTGCATTGGCGTCGCCGCCCTCCTCGCCGAGGCCTTGCGCTTTCATGACGCGCTTGACAAAGCGGCGGCTGTCGTCGGTGTCGACAATATCGAAATCTGGCCGGAGTTCCGCAATCTCCGGCGCGTCGCGGAGCTGGCGCGCGGCGAGCCCGTGATAGGTGCCGAGGCAGGACGGAGCCGCGTGGCCGTCGAGCGCCGCTCGGATGCGAGAGGCCATCTCGGCCGCGGCCTTGTTGGTGAAGGTGACGGCGAGAATGCGCGACGCCGGAATGCGGTCGACGGCGATGCGGTGCACGACCGCCGCCGTTAGCGTTGAGGTCTTTCCGGTGCCGGCTCCGGCGAGGACGAGGATCGGCCCCGTGTGAGCCGCCGCGCGCGCCTGCTCGGAGGTCAGTGTGCGAGCCACTGTCTCGAAAGCGTCCGCAAGCGGTTGCGGCTCCGACGGCTCGTCGAAGCAGGGCTCGAAGCGGTCCCACTCTTCCATGCCGGCGAGCGGGTCGACGTCAGAGTATCTCGACATGGCAGTTCGCTCCATTGCAGCGGATGAGTTCTCCACGTTCTGTGTCGTCAGTGGAGAAGACGACGAAGTGGTCATCGAAGTAGAAGGCGCCACTCTCGTCGCGCTCGCCGTCGACGACGACGCCCTCGACGCATTGCGAGCCGTCGTCGGCTTCGACCCGGACGAGCGTGTCGAGGTCCCGTTCGCCGCTCGGGATGTGTCGGCAGGGGCGTCGCGTCGCCTCGGGCAATTGGGAGAAGGCCTCGGCAAGCTGCGCGAGCGTGTGGTCGATGGCGATTTCGGCGAGGGTCTCGGTGACATCGAACGCGTCGCCGAGCTCACCGAGCCGCTCGAGAAAAAGGCTTTTCGCAAGGTTCGGCGGCCAAGGCTCCCAAGGCCTCATGCCGGCCGGCGGCGCCAGGGGATCGTGGTCGAGCGGATCGAGCGTGATCTGCAGGCTCGATCTGATATCTCCGCGGCTCCAGCCGACGACATGATAGGCTTCGTTCGCAGCGGCCTGACGATCGGCGCGTTTATGGAGAGCGTAGCTCTCGTCGGTCCAAGGCGGCAGGCCATAGCGTCGATCGACGGCGCCCTGCAGACGCCGGTCGAGCCGCGCAAAACCCTCGCCGAGATGCGGTTTCAACGGCAAGATGGGATCTATGCCGCCGGCCAACCCCTCTGTAGCGTCGTGAAGAAGCTCTCGCAGCGATTCCCGCGGCGTGAGCTTTCCTTCGCGCTCGCGCAAGGCCAGAACGGCGAGGCTATGCTGGGCGACGCTGAGCGGCAGGTCCCAGGCGGAATATCCGCCCCAGCGATAGGTGCGCGACAGGCCGATCGCCAGATCCTCGTCGGTCCAGGCGTCCGGCTTCGGATCGAGCAGGTCGAGCCGACCGCCCGATTTGAGCAGCATCCAGGCACGTTGTGGTCTCATTTTGCGGCTTCCTCTCTTTGTCGGAGCATGTCGTTCCAGTCGTCGTCTTCGACCGGCGGTCTCAGCCGTTCGAAAACGACGCCGGCGGCGGCGGCGATCTCCCGATGGCGCGCGGCGTAGCGATCGCCGGCGCGATCGGCGTCGGCGGCGCTGCAGAAGACGGCTCCTGGGGTTCTCGCGAGGAGGGCGGCGATCGTCTCGATCGCTTCGATCGTCTTCGGCCCCATGCCGCCGCCGGTCGCGGCGTAGAGCGTATCGTCGCGGACATTGTCGAATGCGGCGGCGCTCAGCGCATCGATCGGCGCCTCCGCGAGCACGAGGCGCATCGGCGGCGCGGAACCGCCGGGAAGGCGGAACAGAACCTTGTCGCCGCCTTTGACCGATCCTTTGAAATCGGGGCCGCGGATTTCGATATGGGTCACGGCGCCGTGGTCGTCGCGATGCGGGAACCAGGCACTGCCGTAGGGGCCTTCTCTCACCGCATCGGCGGCGCACGCACGTTCGAGAACGCGTCGCGGCAGCGCGCGCTCGCCGGCGAGATAACGCCAGACGGTCGAGCCCGGCTGCAGCCGGCGGCGTCGTTCCCAGCGCTTCGAGAGCCCGAGCGCTGACGCCGCTCCGACCTGGGAGCGCTCGAAGGCAGGAAAGCGCGGTGTGACGCCGACGAAGCAACGCAGCGTCTTGCGCACCTCGCCGAAATTGAGCGACGGCTCGAGGCGCTGGACCAGACCGAATATATCGCCCTTCGCATCGCTCTGAGGGTCCCACCAGCCCTTGCCCTCGTGATTGACGATGAGGATTTCTCCCTGTCCGCGTCGGTATTTGAGGCAATTCTTCGTGCTCTCTCGGCGGTCGAGCCGCCAGGGCGGCGTCGAGCGCTCGAGAAACGCCGCGCAATGGGTCTTCGCCCGCAGCTGTTCGATTTCCAGGTCATGGCTCATGGCGTTCCGTCCCTTTCTCGGGTCGGGCGGAGCGGACAGGCGTGATTTCCCCTTGCTCCTTTCCCAAAACACCATCGGCCGACCGCGAGACGGCCGCGCTGCAAGGGCGCGCGGAACGCGCGGGAGCCTCGGCGACGCACCCTTGTCGGCGCGGACGGCGCTAGCGGTAGCCATGTCTGCCCTCTTCCTTTGCTCCGGATTCCCATTCGTGATTCACTCGTACGCGAATGCGAAGCGGCGGCGCGGAGGGCCGGCATGGCGGCGATGGACGAGATCGCGATTGCGTTGCAGGGCCGAAATCCGGAGGCGAACCGCCATCGTTCCTGGCGCGTCGAGGCCGGGCGCGATCTGTTCGGAGCCTGGATCGTGAGCGTCTCCTTCGGCCGGATCGGGTGCCGGGGCCGAACATTCGCGCGCGAATTCGGATCGGAGGACGAGGCGCGCGCCTATGTGCGCGACGGGCTGCGTCGCCGGAAGGGCGCGGTTCGGCGCTGCGGGGTCGAATATCGCGTCGTCGACGCCTCGCCCGCGGCGCAGCCTCTCTTGGCGACGGTCAGATTATCGAGAGGCCATAAGCCCTCGGAAGCGCCAGAGCCACGCCATGAAGAGTGAGCAGCCGTCGCAAAGCGGCGCCTCGCGGGAAACGCTCGTCGGCTCGGTGGAGCGCGTGACGTTCCACAATGAGGAGAATGGGTTCGCGGTCCTGAAGGTCAAAGCCCGCGGCAAGCGCGATCTCGTGCCGGTCGTCGGCCACGCCGCGTCGATTTCCGCGGGCGAATATATTCACGCCGTCGGCGTCTGGATCAACGACCGCGCCCATGGGCCTCAATTCAAAGCGGATTTTCTGACGACAACGCCAACGCCGACCGCGGCGGGCATCGAAAAATATCTCGGCTCCGGCATGGTCCAGGGCATTGGTCCCAAGCTCGCCGCGAGAATTGTCGCCGCATTCGGCGTGGCAACCTTCGAAACCATCGAAGCGACCCCGGAAAAGCTGAAGGTGGTCTCCGGGATCGGGGAGTTCCGCGCCAATGGGAGCCGAGCAGAAGGCCGTGCGCGACATTTTTCTGCACGCGCATGGCGTCGGACCTTCGCGAGCGGTGCGTATCTTCAAGACCTATGGGTTCGACGCCATCCAGATCATGACCAAAGCCCCCCTATCGGCTCGCCCGCGACATTCGCGGGATCGGCTTTCGCGCGGCCGACGCCATGGCGATGAAGGTTGGCGTCGGCAAAGCGCCCAAACGCGTGCGCGCCCGCGTGTCCTTCGCTCTGCAGGAGGCGACCGACGACGGTCACTGCGGGCTTCCAGTCGAGAGCCTGCTCAGAACGGTGGTCAAGCTGCTCGACGTCGACAAGGCAATCGTGCGGACGGCGCTCGATCACGAGCTCAAAGGCGAGGAAGTCATCGGCGACACGATCGGGCGGCGTGCCCTGCATCTTCCTGCGCGGGCTTCACACGCCGGAGCGCGCGTCGCCGAGCGACTGCGAGCCTTGGCCGCGGGCGCGCCGCCCTGGCCGCGGATCGACTCGTTATAGGGAGTTGCCATGTACATTTATCGTGCCCGCTTGCGCGGGCGTGCTACAAGTCGGCGCTATCGTCCTCTTTTCCCTACATGACAATGTGGTACGCGCATTCGCTCGAAGACACGGATAAATCTCGCTGGCAGCCACTGTCAGTGCATTTGCGGTCGGTCGCCGAGCTTTCCGCGAAGCGCGCGGGAAAATTCGGCGCGGAAAACGCCGCTGCGCTCGCCGGCGTGCTGCATGATCTCGGAAAATATACCGTCGAGTTTCAAAGACGGCTCGAGGGCGGACGGAGCGTCGATCATGCGTCGGCGGGAGCGAGGGAAGTCTTTCGCCTCGCTCGGAGCGCGCACGACAGGCTGATCGCGGAAATCCTCGCGCACGCCATCGCAGGGCATCATGCGGGCCTGCCGGACAGCTTCGGAGCCGCCTCGCTGGATGAACGAAGAAAGGGTAAGTCGCCGGCGCTCGACCCCGTCTGGCGGGAGGAAATCGATCCCGTCGCCGAGGGCCTCATGCCCGAATATCTGGCGAGGCCTTCTCGTCTCGACCGGAGGGCCTATCAGCACGCTTTTTTCGGGCGCATGATTTTCTCCTGCCTCGTCGACGCGGATTTTCGTGACACCGAATCCTTCTACAAGGGCGACCAGACATCACGAGAGTGGAAAGCGCTTCCTTCGATCGTCGATGAATTGCTCGCGCGCTTCGACGCGCATATGACGAAATTGCGCGCCGGCGCGAAGCTCACGAGCGTGAACGCTATTCGGGAGGACATTCTCGTCCATGCGCGGGAACGAGCGGCGGCGGAACGCGGGCTGTTCACGCTGACCGTGCCGACCGGCGGCGGCAAGACGCTGGCGTCGCTCGCTTTCGCGCTCGAGCACGCCAAGCGCCACGGTTTCGAGCGGATCGTCTACGCCATTCCCTTCACATCGATCATCGACCAGACGGCGTCGTTGTGATCGGCGGCAAGTCGTCCTTGATCCCATTGTCATCGGTCAGCGCCAGTCCGGTGGCGTCCTCGAAGCATTGCAAAGAGCAGCCGTCGATTTTTCCGCGCACGATGAGAAGATAGAGCTGGCGCAGCGCATCGCGCGCATAGACGCTTTCGAGATTATCCTCGGGACGGAAAAGGCCCTGCCCCCCGGTCTGGCGCTGTCCGCGAGTGATCGCGCCGAGCGTGTCGAGCCGGCGGGCGATTGTGGAAAGGAAGCGCTTTTCTGCCTTTACATCTGTGGCGATGGGCCGAAAGAGCGGCGGCTGCGCCTGGTTCGTGCGATTGGTGCGCCCGAGCCCCTGAATGGCGGCGTCGGCCTTCCAGCCGGGTTCGAGCAAATAGTGAACGCGCAGGCGCTGGTTCTTCGCCGAGAGTTCGGCATGATAGCTGCGCCCGGTTCCGCCGGCGTCGGAGAAGACGAGAATGCGCTTTTGATCGTCCATGAAGGCGGCGGTTTCGGCAAGATTGGCCGAAGGGGCGCGGTTCTCGACGGCGAGACGATCGCCCTTTCGCACAATGCGCCGTGAACGGCCCGTTACCTCTGCGACCATTTCGGAGCCGAAGCGCTGAACGATCTGGTCCAGAGCGCCGGGAACCGGCGGGAGCGACGCGAGCCGTTCGATCAAATCGTTGCGGCGCGCGAGGGCTTCGCGGCTTTCGACCGGCTGTCCGTCGCAATAGACTGGGCGCGATGATAGGTTTCCTTCGGCGTCGGTGAAGGGCTCATAGAGCTGAACCGGGAAGGAATGAGCCAAATAATCAAGTACATATTCGCGTGGCGTGATATCGACGCGAACGTCCTTCCACTCGTCGGTGGGGATTTCCGCGAGACGGCGCTCCATGAGCGCTTCGCCGGTGGAAACGATCTGCACAACGGCAGCGTGGCCGTCCCCGAGATCGCGCTCGATCGAGCGGATCAACGTCGGCGTTTTCATGCTCGTGAGCAAATGACCGAAGAACCGCTGCTTGGCGCTCTCGAACGCGGAACGCGCGGCGGCCTTCGCCTGGCGGTTCAGCGTTCCGCTGGAGCCGGTGATATTGGCGGCCTCCATCGCAGCGTCGAGATTGCGGTGGATGATCGAGAACGCGCCGGCGTAGGCGTCGTAGATGCTGCGCTGCTCCTCGGTGAGGCGGTGCTCGACGAGCTCGTATTCTACGCCGTCGTAGGAGAGCGATCGGGCAGTGTAGAGCCCGAGGGAACGCAGATCGCGAGCGAGCACTTCCATCGCTGCGACGCCCCCGTCCTCGATGGCCTCGACGAACTCGGCGCGGGTGGAGAAAGGAAAATCGTCGCCCCCCCAAAGGCCGAGCCGCTGGGCGTAGGCGAGATTGTGGACGGTCGTCGCGCCTGTGGCGGAGACGTAGACGACGCGGGCGTTGGGGAGAGCATGTTGCAGACGAAGGCCTGCGCGGCCCTGCTGCGAGGGAGCGACGTCGCCGCGCTCGCTTTTCCCGCCGCCGGCGTTCTGCATGGCGTGACTTTCGTCGAAAATGATGACGCCATCGAAATCCACGCCGAGCCATTCGACGATCTGGCGGACGCGGGACATCTTCTGGCCCTTGTCATCCGTGCGCAGCGTGGCGTAGGTTGCAAAGAGCACGCCTTCGCGCAGCGTGATGGTCTTGCCCTGCGCAAATCGCGAAAGCGGCGTCACGAGCAATCGCTCCATGCCGAGCGCGGACCAATCGCGTTGCGCGTCTTCGATCAGCTTGTCGGATTTGCTGATCCAAAGCGCCTTGCGCCGGCCCTGCATCCAATTATCGAGGATGATCCCGGCCGATTGGCGGCCCTTGCCGGCGCCCGTGCCGTCGCCGAGCATAAAGCCGCGCCGGAAGCGAACGGCGTTTTCGACGCCCTCGGCTACCGCCTGGACGACGTCGAAGGTCGTGTCGACCGTCCATGATCCGGCGAGATAATCACTGTGCGCCTCGCCGGCGTAGATGACGGTTTCGAGCTGCGCGTCGGAAAGGCGTTGAAGGCTATTCGCCGGCAGCATAGGTCGATAGAACGGCTTCGGCGGCGCGACGCTCGCCATCGCCGCGGACTGGACGAGCTTGGTCGGGTGCGGCTGCGCGCCGGGAATGCGGATCGACTGTAATCCATATTCTTCGTAGATCGCCTCGGTCAGACGTGTGCTTTCCGGCGGGGTCGAGTCGATTGTCTCATAGGCGAGCGGAACGCCGGTCGGGTCCGCGATCGGCGCAGGCGCTGAACGAGCCGGGCTCGTGCGAGCGATAGGATTCCGCACCCGCGTCGGCGCCACGGCGGCGATCGGCGCGGAGGTATTGGGCAAGGCGAGGGGGAAGCGCGGCGGAACGCTGCCCTCGATCCACTCGAGGAGCGTTGCGACGTTCGGCGCGAGGCCGGGCGACGCGGGGAACAGCGTCGGATCGTCGGCCGGGTTCTTTTCGATGACTGTGAGCCGGGTCGGAAAGGTCGTGCCGTGCTTGGCATAAACCGCGCCTGCGATAGAGGCGGTGAACACGACGCGCCCGCGCTCCTGCAATCGAACGAATGAATCACGCCAATCGGGAATGTCCGGGCCGACATTGGCGCCGGTGATCGCGACGAGGCGACCGCCCGGCGCCAGGCGGTGGAGCGCCGAGGCGATGTGGCGAAAGCCGGCGTCCTGGACGCGGCCCGCCACATGGGCCATCGCCGAGAACGGTGGATTCATGAGGACCACGGACGGTATCGTCTCGGCGCCGAGGTGATCGTCGATCTGCGCGGCGTCGAAACGCGTGACGGAAATCGCCGGAAAGAGCGCGGCGAGCAATTTCGCGCGTGTCTCGGCGAGCTCGTTGAATATGAGGGAGCTGGTCGCCGTCCCCGCTAGGATCGCGAGGAGCCCTGTTCCGGCGGACGGCTCCAGCACGCGGTCGGACGGTGCGATCGCGGCGGCCGTGAAGGCCGCCAGGCCGAGCGGAACGGGCGTCGAGAATTGCTGAAGCGCTTGGCTCTCCTCGGAGCGGCGCGTATGGGTCGGCAGCAACAGGGATATTTTCGTCAGCGCGGAAAGGCGGGCGGCCGCAGTTGGTGCTTTGCGGAACAGCGCCTTGCCATATTTGCCCAGGAACAGGACGGTCGCGACCTCACAGGCCTCATAGGCGGCTTTCCAGCTCCATGCGCCGGAACCATCCGATGCGCCAAACGCGTTTTCCATAACGTCGCGCAGGACGCCGGCGTCGATCTTTTCGCCGCGTTCGAGACTGGGAACGAGAAGATGCGCAGCGGAGAGGATGGCGGCGGCGCCGTCACTGGGTGCAGGATCGAAGGAGTGTTGCTGGGTCGAAAGGACGGGCGCGAGAAAATTCATTGAATCGGCCTCATAGAGAGCGGACAATCGGTAAGCCCGGCGGACGCTCTCTCTCGAAACCGCCGAACTCATTCGCGCAGACGGCCCTCTCCCTCTCTCCACGGGACACAAAAAAAAGCGCCCGGCCTCACGGCAGGGCGCCTTCGATCGAGATGTGAAGGGCGACTTGCGCCGCCCTCTTCGGAATCGCCTATTCGGCGGCCATCGGCCGTTCTTGGTCTTCTTCGGTGTCGGCCGCGCCGTCTTCATCGTCGTCGTCGCCGGCGAGGAAGGCGGGCAGAGCCTCTTCTCCGCCCTCCCGATCCGCGGCTTCGAAAACGTCCTCGCCGTCGGCGAGGCGCAGCGGCTCGGGCAGCCAATTGATGTCCTCGAGAAGGCGTTCAGCCTCTTTGGCCATTTCGCCTTTCTTCATATGGCCGATGAGTTCCGCGGCACGCTCGCCGGCCCCCTCGCGCACGGCTTCGACGATACGCGCCTTGGTGACGCGCCCGAAATAGTTGCCGACGGTCGGACGCCAGCCCGCCTGCGCCATGTCCAGGCCGGTCGCTCGAGCCAGTCGATCGGCCTGAGAAAGGCGAACCTTCAGCGCGTGATCGCTGACGCCCGAGCCACGGTATGGATTCGGGCGCTCATGGAGCGCATTGACGCCATAGCTGACACAATGGGCGAGAAGCTCCATACGTCTGTCATCTTCGAGCTCGGTGAGCCAGTTCCACAGAGCTTCGTCGTCGGCGGGGATATGGTCGCCCCAACGCTCATGCCGATCGGCGACGGACTTCGCGGATTGGCAATCGTTCAGATCCTCGGACTGCGCAGGGAACATGACCTGGCGAACATGCGCCTCCAGAGCCCCGGTTGCGGATCGGTGTTCGAACGCATCCGAGACCAGCTTATGGAGGAGAGCGGTCATCGCGACGTGAGGATTATTCGCGACCGCATCTCGCAGAGCGAGCGTGCGGTGGGCGGTCAGCTCCGCGACCAGGCGATCGGGCAACGGCTTGATGCCGTCTTCCTCCGGCTCCTCCTCGGGCTGCGCCGCTTGGCCCCCGATTGTGATGAGGGCGCGCTGGACGAGGGGCGCCTTCGGTTCTGAGGTCTGCGATTCCGCAGTCTCCGTGATGCTGCCGACCTCGGCTTCGGTCGAAGGCTCATCTTCGGGACGAACATAGCCGCGGTCGACTTTCGGCAAGCCGTTGCCGCCGAGGCTCACGAAGACGCCAGCGCGAGCAATGTCATCAGGCTCATACCGAACGGGGCGGTCCTCGAAAGCCTCAAGCGCCGCGTCGATTTCCTCGAGGCGGTTGTTGACTTCGTCGGGGATGTCGTCAGCCTGCTCATATTGCTCGACGAGCCTGTCGCTCTCTTCCCGAAGCTCCTCACGCGTCGCGCGTTCGTCTTCGGTCAAGGCAGCAGTTCCGGGCAGCCTGCGCAAGCCGTTCGTCAACCCGTAGGGAAGATGGACGGCGGCTTGGACCCATTTCCAGCCCTCCCCCGCGATGTCGTCAGCGACGTTCCTGAGCTTTTCCGCAACGAGACGATCGAGGAGGGCGACATCCTGGAACCATCCGCCTCGATCATCCTCGAAGAGGTCTCGGAGAATAACGCCACCTGCGGCCTCATAGGCCGCCACGCCGACGAAGAAGGCGCGTTTGTCAGTGGCGCTCACGGTGGTTTGGGTGAGCGCGCGGCGGATATTGTAAGGCTCTTTCTGATAGCCGTTGCGGAGAGCATTCCACACCTGTTCCTGACGCGCGTGATCGTCCGCAACCGTGAACGCCATAAGCTGCTCGAGCGTCATCTCTTCCGCGGCGTAGACGTCAAGCAACGTAGGCGAGACCGACACAAGGCGAAGGCGCTGCTTTACGACGTGGACGTCGACCAAGAAGGCGGCCGCGACCGCTTCTTCGGTCATGCCTTTGTCGATCATAGCTTTGAAACCACGAAATTGGTCGAGCGGATGAAGAGGCGCACGCTCGATGTTTTCCGCGAGCGACACTTCGTCGATCAAAATGTCGCTCGCGGCGTCTCCGACGACACAGGGGACGAGAGCATTTTTCGCGAGGCGCTTCTGCTTGACCAACAATTCGAGGGCGCGATATCGGCGACCGCCCGCGGGAACCTCGAATTTCCCCGTTTCGGCGCCGTCAGCGTCGAGGATCGGGCGAACGTGGAGGCTCTGGATCAGTCCGCGCCGGGCGATAGACACGGCGAGTTCTTCGATCGACACGCCGGCCTGCACGCGGCGAACATTCGCCTGGGACAAGACGAGCTTGTCGAACGGAATATCGCGTGAGGAGGAGAGGGTGATTTTCTGAGTGGCCTTGGCCATGGTCGTTGCTCCGCGACAAGCCGCCGAGAGCCTCTCTCTCGACCTTTTGCTCGTCAATGAGCGAATCGCCGCCCTCTCCCTTTAAGGAGCGGGCGGCGCCATGATCGCAGACGACGGGACAACCGCGTCGCGGTTCTTCGGACTCAGGCCGCGCGCTCAAGCAGCTTTTTCGCCTTCGCCTCCATATCGAGGCGAACGTCCTGATGCGGCTTGTCACGCGCGACGGCAGTGATGCCCTGCACGAAATCGAAAATGCTCTCCGGCGGACGCCCCTCCTCCGCCAACACAGCGTCGATGATTTTGCTCGTCTCCGCCTTCGAGAATCCGCGCCGGCGCAAAAACTCGTTGCGATCTTCGTCGGTCTTTGCCACGATACGTTCGCGCGCAGCCTTAATGCCGTTGACGAAGGGCGTCGGCGACGAGTTCGCGAAATTCAACAGCGCGGGAGCCGCCTCATGCGCGAAGCGAGACGCGGCGTATTTGCTGTGGCGGATGGTGATCTCCTCGAAATTTTCGACGCCCCAGAGATTGCGATTCTGACACACGGCTCGAAGATAGAAGCTCGCGATTCCGAGCGTCTTCGCTCCGACCTCCGAGTTCCAGCAATAGAACCCGCGGAAATAGAGATCTGGCGAGCCGTCCGGGAGGCGGCCCGCCTCGATGGGATTCAAATCGTCGACGAGGAAGAGGAAGACATCGCGATCGGAGGCATAGAGCGTCGTCGTGTCTTTCGTGATGTCCACGCGCGGATTGTAAACGCCTGTCGACCAATCGAGGACGCCCGGAACCTTCCAGCGCGTGTCGCCCGTGCCATTGCCGGCGATGCGTTGCACGGCTTCGACGAGCTCGTGATCGAATATTCGCCCATAATCGGGGCCGGTCACGGCTCGCAGCTCGACGCGACCGTCGTCCGTCTCCAGCGTCTTGATCTGCTCGGCGCGGTGCGACGTCAGTCCATATTGGAGATTGATGCCGGCGATCGCTGCCGGGAGCTGGCGCAGATAGGAAGCCGGCGCGCCGACATGGCTCGCGAGCTGCCCGAAACTCCAATGCGTCGGAGCCACGGGCGCCTCGGCGCCCGGAAGGATCAGAGACAGGCGCTCGGCATTCGCGCGATCCGCTTCGACATGAATTTGCGCGGTTTCGACGACACGGGTGCGGCTTCGATCTGCGCGGCCGCGCACGGCGCGCGCCAGCTCGCTCAACGAGAGAAATCGCTCGTCAGCGGGACGAGAAAACCACTCGGAAGAAACGCAGCCAATACGCTCGCCGCGCGATACGTCGACTTTGTAGCCGTTGGTGAATTCACGGCGGGCGTCGAGAACTTGGATGTTCATGGAACCAATCTCCGTGACAAGGTGGCCGAAAGACTCTCTCTCGGCGCTCAACTCGTCGCAGAAAATCCGGTCCTCACTCTAACTCTCTTGCACCTGCCCCCCGCCCAACATCGTTCATTCGTATACGCCGAAATTTCGCCCGCTCACCCCAGCGAGCAGCCTATTGCTCACGGCCCCGGGTTCGTCGGAGCCGCGATCACCACAGGAGCCTAGCCGGGTCTGGCACCGCCAAGGGCCAAGGAACGCCCAGCGGAGGCAAGAGCTGGCGGTCGCGCCCGACGGGCGGCCGCGCCAGCAACGAGGCACCCCGGGGCCACTTCCAAACTTGCCCCCGCTGCGTCTATGATTGCGAACGGATTGTGGAGCGGCAATGTCGTTGAATGCAGGATCAGTTTGGCGGCGCTGGGATCCGCACGTTCACTTCCCAGGGACGGTGCTCAACGACCAGTACACGGGGCACGATGCTTGGGAAGCCAACCTCGCCCTCCTGGAATCCCGCACCCCGACCATCGAGGCGATCGGGGTAACCGACTATTACAACCTCGACACATACGAACGCCTCGTGGAATCAAAGGTGCAGGGCCGCCTTCCGAAGTGCGGCCTCATCTTCCCCAATATCGAGATGCGCCTTGCCTACGGCACCGTCAAAGGCAATTGGGTCAACGTGCATCTGCTGGTGAGCCCAGAGCGGAGCGACCACGTTGCAGAGGCGAGGCGCTTTCTCGCCCGGTTGACCTTCGACGCCTATGAAGACACTTTCGCCTGCACTCCGGAGGAGTTGATCCGCCTTGGCCACGCGGCGGGCGCTACCTTCGGAAATCGAGCCGCCCTGGCGCTTGGTTCCGAGCAGTTCAAGGTCTCATTCGACCAGTTCCGGGAGATCTACCGCAAGACGGCGTGGGCGCGCGAGAACACGAAGATCGTCGTCGCCGGCGGCGATGATGGCGCCGGCGGCCTGCGTGACGGATCGGACGCCATAACGCGGCAGGAGGTCCTTCGCTTCGCCCACGCGGTTTTCGCGTCGAGCCCCGCGCAGCGGGAGTTCTGGCTGGGCGAACGATCTGCAAGCGTCGACCAGCTCTGGGACCTGTACGGAGGGCCGAAGCCCTGCCTGCACGGTAGCGACGGTCACGATCCGAGTCGCAGCGGCGCACCCGACAGAGACCGCTTCAGCTGGGTCAAGGGGGACCCGACGTTCGACGCCCTGCGGCAGGCCTGCATCGACCCGGCCGGTCGCGCGTTTGTCGGTCCGACTCCTCCGGTGTCCGCGCTGCCGTCGCAGGTGATTGCCAATGTTGCGATCGAAGGCGCGGCCTGGGCGGCCACGCCCCGCCTGGCGCTCAATCCGGGGCTCGTCGCCATCATCGGGGCGCGAGGGTCGGGGAAGACGGCTCTCGCCGACATCATCGCTGCGGGATGCGACGCCCTTCCCGAGACGCCCAACACGCAATCCTTCCTGCAACGCGCCAGCGAGTTCCTCGTCGACACCTCGGTCACGATCGGCTGGGGCGAGGGCGATCCTGAGCGGCGGCGGCTGATCGACGATGACGGATGGTTCGATCGCTCACCGCGCGCCCGATACCTGTCGCAGCAGTTCGTCGACGAACTCTGTTCGTCGACCGGAATGACCGACGCGCTGTTGAAGGAGATCGAGCGCGTGGTGTTTGACTCCCACGGCGTGTCCGATCGAGACGGCGCGGTGAACTTCGACGACCTTCTCGACTTGCACGCCACCCGGCATCGCCAGGCGCGCGCCCGCGAGGAGACGGCCCTCACTACGGTGTCGGAACGAATCGGCGTGGAGCTGGAAAAGATCAAGCTCGTCGAGACCTACAAGGCGCAGATCGCCGACAAGACCCGCCTCATCGTCCAGTGCGAGGGCGACCGGGCGAAGCTCGTCTCCAAGGGCAGTGAGGTCCGCATCACCCGTCTGCAAGCCCTCACAGAGGCCGCTGAAAAGGTCCGCGGCAATGTCCGCCATTTCAACCTCCAGGCGCAGGAGCTGCTGAGCCTTCAAGACGAGGTGAAGGACGTCCGCACCAACAGGGTACCGGAGGACCTGCGTGAGACGGCGGAAAAACACGCTGCCGCGGGAATCCGTGGGGACGATTGGGAACCGTTTCGAATGGACTACACCGGCCCGGTTGACGAGGTCCTCTCGGAGCGGCTGAAGAAAGCGCAGAGCTCGAGCGCCTCCTTGAAGGGCCGAGCGCCGGCGCCGAAGTCCGATCTCGAGTCGCCCTATCTGGCCGAAGACGCGGAACTGCACCACCAGCCGCTGTCGGTGCTGGAGGCGGAAATCTGTCGGCTTGAGCGGTTGGTCAGCGTCGACAAGGCGACGTCTTTGAAGTTTGCCGCCTTGTCCAAGAAGATTACGGACGAGACCGCGCTTCTCGAACGGCTGAAGGAGAAGCTCGCCGACGCCGAGGGGGCGCGCGCCCGCGCTGACACCCTGCAGACGGACCGCGAGTCGATATACCGTCGCGTCTTCGAAGCCATTGTCGCGGAAGAGGGAGTCCTCAACGACCTCTATCTTCCGATCAAATCCCGCCTCGGCGACGCCGGCGGAACGCTCGGCAAGCTGGCCTTCTCGGTCACCCGGACCGCTGACGTTGCGGCCTGGGCGAAGCGCGGCGAGGAGGAGCTGCTGGATCTCCGCCGCCAAGGCCCCTTCAAGGGCAAGGGCACTCTCCAACAGATCGCGGCGCAGGACCTGAAGGACACCTGGGAAACCGGTGATCCCGACGCAGTGTCGGCGGCGATGAAAGCGTTCCGCCAGAGTTACGCGTCCGACCTGATCGAGCACGCGCGCGTCTCCAAGGCCGACCAGGCCGAGTACCGCGCCTGGCTGAAGCGTTTCGCCCAATGGCTCTACAGCACCGATCACGTCGCCATCCGCTACAGCGTGGATTACGATAATGTTGATATCCGTAAGCTCTCGCCGGGGACACGCGGTATCGTCCTGCTTCTGCTCTACTTGGCGCTAGACGATGCGGACGACCGGCCGCTCATCATCGACCAGCCTGAGGAGAATCTCGACCCGAAGTCGATCTTCGACGAGCTGGTCGGGCTGTTTCTCAGGGCGAAGAACAAACGCCAGGTGATCATGGTCACTCACAACGCCAACCTGGTGATCAATACCGACGCCGACCAGATCATCGTGGCGAGCGTTGGCACGCACGCGGCCGGCGAGCTGCCTCCGATCACCTACACCTCCGGCGGGCTTGAAGATCCGAAGATCCGCCGCGCCGTCTGCGAAATCCTTGAGGGTGGTGAACGCGCGTTCAAGGAGAGGGCGCGGCGTCTGCGCGTACGCTTGCAGCGGTAGGGCGGAAGAAGATGGAGAATCCGCACCGCAAGGCAGAGATCAAGTCGTCCTGCCATCGTCGGTCTCCGGTGTCTTTATTTGCTCCGCGCGATGTGCCGTCAGGCCGTATTGGAGATTGATGGCGGCGGTCGCCGCAGGAAGCTGCTGAAGATGCGGACGCCGATGGCGCTTTGGCGCGACGGTATGGACGATGCAACGTGATAATGGGATCGGAAGCGGTCTGGATTTCCAACTAGCAAGCTGGCTCAAGCGGTCCCGCTACGCGGGTCCATTTCAGAAGTTCAGAATGTCCTCTAAACGCCGTATGGTAAGGGCATGTCGAAAAGAATCACCGATAACCAGGTTCTTGGCGAGTTGGGCGAGACCGCGACCAAAAAGATCGTTCTCGAAATCGGCTTTCTATACGAACAGCGTGGGCGCCTTGAAGCCGGCACGGACGGCATCATCGAACTGCGAGATTCAAAGAGCGGCACGCCGCTCGGCAAGTTGCTCGGTGTCCAGGTCAAATCCACTGACGGCGGCCAATATGTCCGCGAGAACGACAAGAGCTTCGAATATCTTCTCAAGCCGGCTGATCTGAATTACTGGCACACTTCCAATATCCCCGTCATCATCGTTCTTTGGCGGAAGTCCGATGAAACAGCGTATTGGAAGGACGTTAGCGATTGCGTCAGGGGCGAGGAACGCCGCCTGAGGTTCGATAAAGAGGCTGACGTCTTCGACTCACGCTGTGCTGATCGTCTTGGCGCGCTCACCGTTGATCGTCGCACGCCGGGCGTTTTCCTTCCCCCACTCAATCAGGGCGAGGACGCCATCATCAACCTGCTGCGCGTCAAGTTGCCGGATGAAATCTTCATTTCAACGTCGCCATTCGGCAGCGGGCGCGACGCTGTGCCTGAGCTGGTCAAACACGAAAACGTCAGATTCGACTGGGTAATCCGCAAACGACGTTTCGTCTCTTTTTTCGACCCAAGGGATTATGGAACCCGGGCGATAGTCGATCTTGATCAGGTCGAAGCGGTTGATACCAAGCTCATTGCATTCAGTGACGAACGCGACGACATAACCGACATAATGGATTTATTACGACGTACCGTCGAGAGACAAACAGTCACGCAGCTTGCATTTCTCCGTAAAGACAGGACGTTCCACTTCAAGGCAATCGGTGTCGGAAAATCACGTAGCTACCGTTACATGTCCAATGTCATTGAAACCTCAGCCAAGGTCGTTAGCGTCTACGCGAGCAGGAAGAAGGAAGGCCGTGGCTACGTTCGACATCACGCAGCGCGGCTGCGCTTCGAGTGCCTTGCTGATGAATGGTTCATAGTGGTTGATCCAGATTTTTATTTCACTACGGACGGTTTTCAGCCGCACCGTTATCCAGAGGCGCTTTTGGCAGGCAAGAAGCGTCTGGAACGCAATGCTGCCGTGCGCGGCCAAGTGATGATGTGGCAGCACCTACTGGTCGAGAGCGGCAAACACGAGGTTGGTCTGTTCGATACGGACAAGCCTGCGCCATTGTTGCGATTCGAGCGGCTACCTGGAATCCGGTTGTCTCAGGCGGTGCCGGAGTCCTCGTGGAACCGGACTGATCCGCGGGCCAAGGAGATGGAAGCGCGGGACCTCTTCGAGGAAGGAGGCATCGGATGATTTTCAAGGCGAATGTCTTTGATGAGCCGATGCTCGAATTTGGAGACGGCGGACAGCATTGTGATCCACGGCAGGGCTTGCGCGAGCATGGGCCGCTGCAACCGCGTTCGGGAGATATTATCCGTGTCGGCGTCATCGGCACAGACGACACCGTCGCGGGGTTCGCGGAATTTCTCGAAGAAACCGGACGCGGCATCGAAAGCGGAAACAAGCAGCTCATCAACCTCAACCCGGATTTTCCGGGGCTGGGCAATCAGAACCCGTTCCGCTGCAAGTTCGAAGTGCCCGATGGGGCTACTACTACTATTTCCCGGCGCCAGGTCAATGAAATCACCAGCATAGGCCGGCACGACGAAGCTGTCCGTCAGGCCGTCGAACTGGTCACGGCGCAGCTTTCGGCTCTGGTCGAAGGCAGCGCGAAGCCTGACGTAATTGTTCTGGCACTGCCCATTCCGCTCATCGAAAAGCTCGTGAACGCCAGGAACGAAGAGGAAGACGCCGACGACGATCATGGCGGCGACATGCTCAACTTCCGTGATCTGCTCAAGGCGAAGACGCTTCATCTACCGGTCCCGACACAGATCGTCTGGCCCGATACGTGGGACGATGCCGCGAAAATTCCTCGCAAGGTCAAACGTGACAGCAACCGCCAAACGCAGGTGAAGGCGACGCGCGCGTGGAATCTTCTCAACGCACTCTTCTACAAGGCGGGCAAAGTGCCCTGGCGTTTGCTGCCCGAACAGGCAGAATACCGCACAAGTTTCCTGGGCATCGGGTTCTATCGTGACCTCGACGGTCAGCAACTCTGGACCAGCACCGCCCAGATGTTCGACGAGCGTGGTCGCGGTCTCATTCTGCGCGGGGCGCGCGCGCAGACGGAGACAAGGGGGCGTCATCCATATCTAACCGCCAAAGACGCGGAAGAACTCGTGGTGCAGTCCATCGCGGCGTATAAAGCGCATCACCGCCATGTGCCTGCGCGGCTGGTGGTGCTGAAGACCTCGCGCTTCCGTCCCGAAGAGGCGGAAGGCATTGACGCCGCTCTTGGAAAGTCCGGAATCGAGATGTCCGACCTCGTATGGGTGCAGGAGAGTTCCCCGATCGCCATCTTCCGGGAGGGCAATTATCCTGTTCTACGTGGCACGTTCGTCGATCTGGGCGGCAAGGGCCTGCTGTACACGCGCGGCAGCGTTCCGTTCTACGGGACATTCCCCGGCCTGCGCGTGCCGCGCCCTTTGTTGCTTGTGCCCCATGAGAATTCCGACAGCAAAATCCTCACGCTAGCGAAAGACGTGCTCGCGCTGACGAAGGTGAACTGGAACACGACGCAATTCGATCAGAAGCTTCCGGCGCCGATCAAGGCGGCGCGCGAGGTCGGACGCATTCTCAAGCACGTCGAATTTGGGACGGCGGTTTCATCCGATTTCCGTCGTTACACGTAGAAGAAATCCGGATTGGTTTGCGGATGCTGATCGTCATGCAGAATTGTCATCGATCTTTTGCCGAGGCCAGAATCAATTGCGCGGTCTTTCGGTCGTATATGTATCCCGTGATTGTGCCGTCCTTGATCCGCCTGACAGCCTCATCGATAACGAACAACGGTGCAAGGAACCATTCTTTGGGCACGACCGGCTGCCCGAAGCGATCTTTGATCTCGATGTCCATGCGAGCGCCGCCGAAAATCTTATGGATCACGGATTCGAGTTTCGCGCGATTGATGTTGTATAATTCGTAAGTAGCAACGACCTCAACCTCGGCCATGAGGAAGGTCGGATCGAGGCGGGCATTGGCAATGCGGCGTTCGACGTTTCCGCCTGTTACGCCTATCTTATGCAGGATATCGCGATTGGCCGTGACAAGCGGATGTTCAGATTTGCTCCGCAGCACGTAGACGGTTCCACTAGCTTCATCGTTATCGGAGGTCTGTTCCTCGAACAAAGGCCCAGCGGTCGGCTCGGTAATCCGCCGACCAGCCTCATCCTTGTAGAGTGCGCGCTGGAGCGACCGCAGCAGCAGATCGCTCTCAGTGCCATTGGAATAAATGACTCTGAGCCGCGCGTCAGTCTCGCCATTCGGCGCCTTGATAGGCTCGCCGACCTGGGCGACGTAGGCGGTTTGACCTCCGATGATGAAAAACTGACCGGCGTGGATATCCGCCTTCAGGAAACCTGCGTCCTTGACGAACCTTCTCGTGGTGCGCCGTCCCGCGTCCAGGTCGCTCTGCACCTCCTCGAAGAGAGGCTTGAACGTCTCGAAATCGAGGCACTTTTCCCGGCTCGCGATTTCTTCGGCTTCACGCTTTTCCGCGCTCGTGCGCACGTGGCGCAACTTTGTGATGTCGGATGACCCGGCCGCGCCCTCCAATTCAGCGAGCAGTTCATCGTCATCGAGCGTGTCCACCGGCGCGGAGGACGCGACTGGCGCGCCGGTCAGCAATCCCTGGTGATCGAACGGTGTGAGAAGCGAGCGGCATTCTTCCAGTTCGCGCAGTCGATCAAGCCTGACAGCGTATAGCCGTTCGAATATGTCGCCGCCCTCGCCATGTCGCGGAGCATGACCGCTTTTCTCCACAAAGCGCTGAATCTCTTCGAAGCCCGCGATAATGCGTTCCTCGCGGGGCGAACGGCCGCCCTTCCTTTCCGGCTGCGCGAAATCATCGAGTTCCGAACGCAGTTCATCAAGGTCGAGATCACTCATAGCGGCCCTCATCCTTGAAGCGGACGAACGCGGCGGCGCCCTCGGCCAGGTGCTTTTCCCACGCGTCGGAGGAGCTGATTGACGGGAGACGTCCGCGCTCCCGCTTGAACTCCACGGCGCGCTTGGCGATCACCTTGGCTTCCTCCGGCGTCAGGCTGGTGCGCTTGGCGGCGATCGCCGCAGCGACCTGTTTTAGGCTTTCCTCGCTCATCGTCTTGGCGAGAATGGCGTAGGCTTCGCCGAACGGGTTGACCCGGTCGATCAGGTCGATGTCCAGCTCCCGCACATCCATCGCGAACTTTCGAACGCCGTCAACAAAAGCCGTATTTACGCTCTCCTCGCCGAGCGAACTGCCCGCCGCGACCTCTTTCGCTTTCTGGGTCAGATTCAGCGCCGCGACCGCGTGTTGGCGAACGGCTTCCTGATCCTCGGCGTCGAGGTGCGGGAACTTGTCCTTGATGATCTTGCCCATGCGCACCTGAGTCAGCTCCTCGGGAACCAGCTCTTCGTCGAACAGCCCGCGCTCGATTGTCGTCTTGTCCTGTACGAAGGCCGCGATTACCTCGTTCAGATCCTCTTGGCAGATACGGGTCGCTTCCTCGCTCTTCGGCGTGGCCAGCCCCTTGATCTCGATCTGGAACTTGCCGGATTCCTCGTTGAAGCCAACATTGCACTTGTTCGAATCGTAGCCGCCCTCGCCATAATCGAAGCCCGGCGTCGGACCGCTCTGCGGGTTTTTCGGCTTAAACTCGAAACGGGGCGCCAGCACCTGCTCCATCAGCAGGCTGGCGGCGATCGCCTTAAGCGTATCGTTGACGGCTTCGGTGACAATGTCGTCAGCGGCTGCCGGCTCGGCAATCAGGTTCGAGAAGCGGGCGCGGGTCTTGCCCGGCGCGTCGCGGGTTGCACGGCCAATGATTTGCACGATCTCGGTTAGGCTGGAGCGATAGCCGACAGTCAGCGCGTGCTCGCACCAGATCCAGTCGAAGCCTTCCTTCGCCATGCCGAGGGCGATGATGATGTCAACATGATCGCGGTTGTTCTTATGCGCGGGATCTTTCAGCGCGGCGGACACGCGGTCGCGCTTGGCGGGATCATCATCGACCAGATCGGCGATGCGCAGAATCCTGCCTTCCGCTGTCTTCACCAACTGAAAGCCGGTGACGGGATCGGTTCCCTGCCAGGCACCCAGCTCCTCGATGATGTGCTCGACTTCCTTGATCTTGTCCTTGGTGCTTTCGCGCGAATTGACGTTCGGGATGTGGATGATCGTCTTCTCGGCCGAGTTCAGCACCTTCAGGATGTCGTCGGCATAGGAGTCCGAGTAGAAGAAATAGCCGATGTCGAGCTGCTTCAGATACTGATAGCCGTTGAGCTGCTCATAATAGGTGTAGGTGACGCTCTCGAATTTGCCTTCGTCCTGCGGCGCCAGAACCGCCTCAGCATCCCCCCGGAAATAGGAGCCGGTCATCGCGACGACATGAACGCGGTCGCGCGCGATGAACTCGCCCAGATGCAGGCCGAGCTTGTTGTCGGGATTGGCCGAGACATGATGGAACTCGTCCACCGCGATTAGCCGGTCGTCGAAAGCCTCGATCCCGAACTTGTCGACGGCAAAGCGGAAGGTCGCATGGGTGCAGACCAGCACCTTATCGCCGCTTTCAAGGAAAGTGCCGAGCGCCTTGACCTTGCCGCCATTGTCGTTGCCGGGCGCGTCGCAGAGGTTCCACATCGGTTCGACATGCCAGTCTGCCCAGAAGCCATGTTTGCTCAGCGACTCGTCATGAAAGCTGGAGCCGATGGACTTTTCCGGCACGACGATGATGGCCTGCTTCACGCCCTGATTGGCCAGCTTGTCGAGCGCGATGAACATCAACGCGCGGCTTTTGCCCGAGGCCGGCGGCGACTTGATCAGCAGATATTGCTCGCCCCGTTTCTCGAAAGCGCGTTCCTGCATCGGCCGCATGCCGAACTCGTTGGCCTTGGTCGAGCTGCCGTTGGTGGCGTAGGAGACTGATACGCATGGAATAGTTGTCATTGCTTAAATTAACTCCCCAAAACGCCTGCCGCCAGTCATCGTCTGTACGTTCGCAAGTCTATGCCCATAGACCGCCTCGAATTCGTCGATTTCGATTGCAGATGTTAAAAATCCACTGGCGCTCGGTTGGAAGATCATGATCTTTCCGTCATAAACACCGAAACCGTGTTGTTCAGGGGATGGCAAAGTAAGCTTTTCCATCCCGTTGTCATTTTCACGATAATTCTTCGTAACCGTTGGCCCGACCGAGGTTTCGAAGGTTATGGTCCCAATCAGAGTGGAGCCGCTTTTGGCCTTGTTGAGTCCGAAAAAACGCCGGAAACCGTTCGGCGCGAATATCTGATTTCCAGGCCGGTCCGTCCCTCGGTTTTTTGTCACATGACCAGCCTCAATCCAGAACGCGGACATCTGGCCTTTCGACTTAACGACCCGTTTCGTATCTCTTGAGCTAATCAAGTTCGCCAAGCGGGTTTCATACGGATCAATGATTTCCCCCAAAGGACATGCCGCTTTCCAGAGAGCTTCGAATGAAGAACTGACGGGCAAGATGTCCCGATCAATCTCTTTCTTCGTGGTGGCGACGGTTGCCCAACCAGCTTCAACACTCCGTAGAAGACCATTGTACGAGAAGTTTCCGGAGCCCAGCACGAGGCCCTGAGCGCCTGAAGCTGCATTCTCGACCAGCATCACCTTCGGATGAAAGTCACGACGGGGTAGGAAGCCTTCTGTTTCAACGACATAGCGCCCATCGTAGATTCGTACCTCGGAATTTGCGCATTTGGCGATCTCGCGTAATGCACGAGGATCCGTTCTGCCGTAATCGATGCCAAACAGCCAACGCGACTTGGTGGCTTTCCAGAAGTGTTCTCCCACGCCTAGTTCAAAAGCCCTGAATCCGGACTGGGTGGCGTAAGCGAAACATGCGAAAATCCGGTCGGCGGAGAGAGCTTCTCGGACTTTGGTGATTTCGGAGAGCGTTGTCGTGGCGATGGATGTTTCGTGAGTGAATCCGGTCATCGCCCAACTGCCTTTCGATACATCATAAACAGGTTTTCAAGTCTGTCCGTGTCATTTTTCATTCTGCGCCCGAAATAGATGCGCTCAACAACTTCATCGTTTTGACGATGTACCTCACGCAAGTCCTCTGGCATCATGTTCGGATCGTAGAGTTCGGCAATGGTGCTTGGGAAATATCGCTCGCGCACTAGAAGAATGTCTTCAGCAGCACGCTGAAGATGCTCTCTGTTCCGATCGGTAAGGGTAGGTACTGGGAATGCATTCCAACCCAACGTGTTAGAGTAGGAGAAATCCGTGCGCATTCGAACGCACACTGTGCCGATCCACACCCAGTGCATGCGGGATGCAATCAACGCCAAGTTCCACAGCGGCGCATCGTAAAGAGCGAAGTTGCGATCCCCAATGATGCAGTCGGCACTCACAAGGTCGACCGGTAGATACTCGCGGTTCTCAGAGGAAACCCGCGGCACCACTATGGCTGCTTTCGCGGCGGTGCCGGCGATCTGAACGAAACGGTGCGCTAGCTTTGCAAACGTCCGTGTAGATTCCGCCGGGGATGCACGCCTATTGTCCGCTACAAGAGCAAGCCGATCCGCTATCAACTGTTGGCCCTTGGCGGCTTCGACATCCTGGTCTTCGATCCAAAGACAATATCGAAGCTTTCCGTTTATTAGTTCCTCAGAGCCCAGAAAACGGCGAACATAGCGAGATGTTGCAGGATCACGACGAAGCTCGGCCGCTTCTTGGATTGTTAAGAATAGGTGTCCTCCGTCGCGTGGCATGTTACCGAAGAGCATAATGGCCTGAGGACCGAGGGGTTTGTTTGCTTTCGCAACCGCGTCCGGCATATTTGGCACCAGATACGGTCCGATTACATTGCATTCGCGGACACGGCCTTCATCATCGAACAATCGTTTGGGCCGATTAGAGAGTGATCCCAGGCCGACGATAATCACGGTGACGCCAGCATTATGGCTCGCGAGATTGCTCCATTTGAATGGTGTGTGAGCAAACCGAATCTCGATGTCACGACGAAATGCGACTGGCCAAATGTCTGAGGCTTGTTGGCCTTGGCATATGCTATTCGTCATCACAAATGCGGCGACCGCGTCCGGAACTTTTGCAGCATAATCGAGATAGCGCGCCACCCAACCGGAAACATAATCAGTCGTCTTAGCTAGATGCGGGAACTTAGCCCATGCGCTCGCTAGTTCTTCTTTCTGTTCAGACGTTTGCCACTTGCTGCCTTTGTAAGGCGGATTTCCGCAAATATATGTCTCGCCGCCTTCATTCTCGAAGTCGATCTGAGCTTGATTGAGCGGTGTGTGAAATAGGTCGTCGGCGTGGTGTTTCATCCCCGTTCCAGTCGGCGGGCAGATGCTGAGCCAGTCGAGCCGCAGGGCGTTGCCGCAGGTGATCCAGTTCTGAGCGTCGAGCGGCAGAAAATCGCGCAGCGCCTCCTTCTGGCCGCGATAGAGCACGTCGCATTGATATTCGGCGATAATGAGCGCGAGGCGCGCTATTTCGGCAGGAAAGTCGCGCAGCTCGATGCCGCGAAAATTCGTCAGAGGGATTTCCGTGCGCCGGTCGGCTTCGTCGCGGCGGCGGTTGATCTCCGCCTCGATGGCCCGCATTTCCTTGTAGGCAATGACGAGGAAATTGCCCGAACCGCAGGCCGGATCGAATACACGGATCTTCGACATGCGCTTGCGCAGGTTGAGCAACATCCGCCCATTGTCGCTAGACTCTTCCAGCTTCTCGCGCAGATCGTCAAGAAAGAGCGGGTTCAGCACCTTCAGGATGTTCGGCACGCTCGTGTAGTGCATGCCGAGCGCGCCACGCTCGTCGTCGTCGGCCACGGCCTGGATCATCGACCCGAAAATGTCGGGGTTGATCTTCTTCCAGTCGAGGCTGCCGATATGCAGCAGGTAGGACCGGGCGATGCGGCTGAACCGCGGCACATCCGTGCTACCGGAAAACAACCCGCCATTCACATAGGGGAATCGACTGGCCCAGCGCGGAACGCCAGCGGCGGCATGCACTTCCGCCTTGGTGTTCATGGCGCGGAACAGCGTACTGATCACGTCATGGGTGTTCGACGAGTCCTTGGCGCTCATCGTCTCGATTGCCGAAGTGAATGCAGCGCCGCTGTCGAAAATCTCGGTATCTTCGGCGAAGAAGCAGAAGATCAGCCGCGCCATGAAATGGTTCATGTCGTGCCGACGCCGCGCTTTGCCCCATTCGGGGTTGTCCTTCAGCAGTTCGACATAAAGCCTGTTCAGACGACTCGTCGCCCGGATGTCGAACGAGCTTTCACGGACCTGCTTGACCGTGGTGATCCCGGCCAACGGCAGGAAGAAGCCAAAGTGGTTCGGAAAATCCGCATAGGCGCAGGAGATCGGCGCGTCGTCGGATGTGAGGTCTTCGGCCTCGAACAGATCACCATCCGTGGCCAGCACAAAGCGCGCCTTCGCCCGAGCGGTGGCAGGGCTGGCCTTCAAAGCCGCGAGCGTCCGCGTAACTTCGCCGGACTCGCAAACGGCAATGTGGATGTTGTTCGTCTGCAGCACGCCGCCCAGATCGGACCTGTTCGACTCGCCCTTGCGCAGCCGTTTGAGCGTGGTCTCCTTGTTCCCGAAGGCTTCTAGAAACGCATACGCGAACTCCTCGGCGTCGAAGGGACGCTCCGCCAGCGCCGAAATCGCTTCTTCAATTTCAACCGCGTTCATGAATTTCCCGCACACATGCCCGATGATATTCCGACTATCGGATGACGATCGCGATCTCAGCCGGTAACACAGGCCTGATCAATTGCCGATCAGGCCAACCTGGCCGCCCTGCCCCGCGCGATTTCTCCCTCATTGTAATATCGCGCCGCCTGCTGCACGGAGCGATGCCGCGATTGCTGCATGGCCTCGGGGAGCGGTACGCCGGCACGGGCCGCCTCGGTGAGATAACCGGACCTCAACCCATGCGCCGAAAATTCTCCCGGATCGAGTCCGGCGGCGGCGCAGCGGCTCTTGATCATCACGTTCACGCTCTGGGGATCGACCGCGGCGGCGCCGATGTTGCCCCATTTGTCGATCGGCCGGAACACGGCGCCAGCGTCGATTTTCGCCAAGGCCAGCCATACGCGCAACGCTTCGACCGGCCGGCCGACGACGAGCACGCTTTCCCCGGCGTCAGTCGAGGACGTTTTGGTCCGACGCAATCGAATCGCCATGACGGGAAGCTTTTCGCCCTTCGGCGCGTCGGGATCAGCGGCGACCGCGTCGCGCTCTTCGAGATCCTCGACTTTGAGCCGTGCGATTTCCGAGCGGCGGCGCCCGCCCGATCCAAAGGCGAGCAGCAGCAGTGCGCGATCCCGGACGTCGATCACCCTGCTCCGCGCGCAGGTCGCGAGCAGCCGGTCGAGAACATCGCGCGTGATCGCTGAAGCGCTTTTGCGCGTCCGCGGCCGATCAGCGGCGCGGATGGCGAGGCGCAGGGCATTACGAACCGACGGACTCGCGAACGGCCCTTCGAGCCCGCGCCAGCGATGCAGGCTGGACCACAATGCGAGGCGGCGCCGCACCGTCGCCGGCGCGTGCGGCCCGTCGGATTTCAGGCGTCCCTCGGCGCGGAGAGTCGCGGCGACCGCTTCTGGCATCCCGTGTTCGGCGTTTCTCTCGTGCTCCGCCGCGTCCCAGAGATGATGCGCGATGAAGCGCAGCACCGTCGCCTCGGCCGCCGGCCAGGCGAGCGGAACGCCGTTCGCAGCGCGCGCCCAGGCTTCGAGATAGCCGAGATCGGAGGCGAGCGCGCGCAACGAATTCGGCCCCGTGCCGGCTTTAGCGAGATGCGTCAGCGTGTCGATCTCGGCGGCGGTCAGCGTCTCGGCCAGGCGATCCCGCGCCGCGAGCGGCAGAAAGCCGGCGAGCGCGTCGATCGCGAAATTGTCACTGGATGTCATGCCCCCCCAGCGGCCCGAGCACGGGGATCTTTTCCGCCTGCGCGGCAGTCGCCAGCTTTTTGTCGAGAGTCGCGAGCGGCAGCCGTTCGGCGATCGCCAGCGCGAGATAGGCCGCGTCATAAGCCGTCAGCCCGTGGACGAGCGCGAGCCGGACGATGTGCTTCGCCTCCCCTCCGCCGGCGTCACGCAGCGGCATTCGGCCGAGACGGTCGATTTGATAGGACAGCATCTCTTCGGACAGCCTGTTGCGCCGCCAGGCAAGGACGAGAAGATTACGCATCTCGTGGAAAAACAGGTTCGGCACGGCGCCGGGCTTCTCACTGAGCCGTCGTGCGAGGGAGGTCGCCGCCGGGCTGTCCTCGTCGGGCAGGAACCAGGCGGCGGCGAGCGAGGCGTCGACGACGAACGGCATCAGTATTTGTGCCCTTCGTGCCGCCATGCGAGAATTTCCTCACGGGTGACCGGCTTGATCTCGCCGCTGTCGCGCGCTTTCAAGATTTCCTCGATGACGGCGGCGCGGCGCGCCTTCTCGTCGAGCGCGGTCAGCTTCGCCACGGGCTCGTTTCCGCGCGCGATGACGATCTCCTCGCCCGCCTCGACGAGGGCGAGGAGCTCGGAGAGCCTGGTCTTGGCCTCGGCGACTTTGACGGTGATGGACATGCTCGCCTCAAGGGATGCGAAACGCCGGCGGGATTCCGGCTTTTGAGAGTTTCAGACATCTTTCTCGCTTGGTCAATAGGCTGGTTCACTGAGTATCGATAAGGGGTACTTATCGATGGTCATGGCCCTCGTTTTTGACCACGCGAGACTTTCGTTACCGCACTCCGCGCGCCAATTACCCGAGCCGAACCCGCAGCCGATGCGTGGCGCCGTCATCGACGAGTCTAAGCCGCAATGGCCGGTCCGCAAGGACGGATTCGTCGAGGGTAGCGAAGGCGACGCCGCGCCCAACGCTATTGGGATTTTCTACCGTGATTTCGTATTGGGTCGAACCGTGTCGCAAAGGGGACCGATAAATTAACTGGGTTGCGACGAACATTAACGATTTCCGACGCAAGAAATCGCCGACTTCACGGAGGACGGCGATGCGTTGGAAGATCACGATCGAGGGCATGGACGAATTTGGCGGACGCGACGGCGCCGAGATGGTGATAGAAAAAGAATTCGGCCGATTGTCGAAGGGGGAGATCGGCCTCTCGATCTCGGACGGCAAGGCGATCATGGCGCGTTTGCAGCAGCTTGTGGTCAAACAGCAATGCGAGGCCTATGTCCTGACGAGCCGGTTTTGCTCCGATTGCGAGACGTTCCGGCGTATCAAGGACTACGGCAAGCGCAAGATCCGAACGGTCTATGGACGCGTCGAAGTCAGCAATCCGCGCATAATGAACTGTCGCCGCTGCCTTCCCTATTCTTTTGACGCTTCGGCTGTTTTGCGCGACATCTGCCCCGACCAAGTGACGCCGGAGCTGATGGAATTGTCGGCTCGCATGGGCAGCCTCATGCCCTATCGCAAGGCGGCGGATGTCCTGGCCGAATTCCTCCCGATCCCGTCAACGGAATCTTTCATGACCCTGCGTCACCGCACGATGAAACTGGGCGAACGGCTCGATGAAAAGGCGCGAGAGCGCGCATGGTTCGAGCCGCCTTCGTCGTCCGAGCACAAACAGGCTGAGCTCGATCTGCCGAACGATCCGGAGCGGAAGTTTGTCGTGAGCATCGATACCGCGCACGTGCGATGCAACAGTTCAGATAAGGCGCGGATCTTCGAGATTGCGGTCGCCCGTTGCGGCCGCGGGCGCCGGGGCTCGCCACCCGGCCATTACTTCGCGACAGCGGACACGTCGAAGGCGAATTGCGCTCACGGACGCTTCAGGCGCTCCAGCGTGAGGGCTACGTAGGATGGGGCGAAATAACGGTTCTTTCGGACGGCGCCGAGATCATGAAACGGCTGCCAAAAGCTTTGCCAAAACCCGCGACGCACATCATCGACTGGTTTCACGTCGCCATGAAGATTCAGCCTCTGCAGCAAATGGCTGACCATATCGTCCGAACGAGCGACAGTCGAAATGGCAGGGCCAACACGATCGGCTGCGACATCCGCTCGGTGAAATGGAAGCTGTGGCATGGGCAAACCGATCGAGCCGTTGATCACCTTGAAAAGATCGTGGCTGATTTGGTGATCCAAAGCGGCCAAGCAGACGCATCGGCCAAGCGTCTCCTCGATCTCGCGCAGCCGTTGCTCACCTACGTCCGTTCCAACCGAAACGCCATCGTCGATTACGGCGCGCGCTACCGATCGGGCCGACGGATCGCCTCCTCGCTCGCCGAGTCGGCTGTCGATTCTCTAGTCGCTCGGCGGATGGTCAAGAAACAGCAGATGCAATGGTCGCTCCTAGGCGCGCACCGCATGTTGCAAGTTCGCGCGGCCGTCCTCAACGGCGACTTGAGCGAGGGTTTGGCTTGGCAGCCCCCAAAGCCAACGCAACCATATCGCTTCGCGTGGATATTCGAGCCGACCCCGCCCTTGCTGAAGGCCGCATGAAACCCAGAGAATTTATCGGTCCCCAGGCCTGGCTCGCCGATGTCCTCGCGCGCATCGCCGCGCATCCTGCGCATCGGATCGACGAGCTGCTGCCGTGGAACTGGCGCAAAGACAAAAAGGACGCTCCCGCGCTGGCCACGTGACCGCGATGAAGTTCCCCTGCGGCCTACGGCGCATGCTTACGTTTTTCCGCAAAGCATTGAAGGATCAGCCGCTGCTGGCTCCGGGCAAGATCGGGACGGATGGCGCGAGCGTCTATCCCAAGGCCATCGCCGACACGGCCACGGAGGGCGTTGCGCCGTCGGGCGCGCTGCACCGCGTCTCCAAACATTTGCAGCAAGGGATTGAAAGCTATCATTTTCACGTGAAGAAGAACATCCCGAAGGTCGGCGGCTTCCAGAGCTTCGCCACAGCCAAGCGCACCATCGCGGGCTTCGAAGCTATGCTGTGGCTCAAGAAGGGCTTCGGCTTCGCCGGAGAATGGACGGTTCGCGGCCAGAATGATTTGCTCGCGCTCTGCTTCGGACTTCAAATGGTTAATAATGCCTAAAAATCGACCGTCCCCGGGGTTTTCGCGACATCCCAAAATGTTTGCGACAAGCCCGGTCGTTGACCGTAAAGCTCTGGACAAACCAGGCCGAAGGTTCTATGCCGATCCAATTATATGGGCTCCCATATAATTGGACCGGCATGAAGTTGATGAACGACAGATCACGACACGCTCAGCTGATCATGGATTCTTTGCGCCGCATCGTTCAGGAGCTGCGGCGATCAACGTCGCGCTGTGAGCAAATTACGGGGCTGACCGGCGCACAAGTCTTCGTTTTAAGGCAAATTCAATCAAAAAATGGTTTGTCGCTCAACGAGTTGGCCGCCCTGACGTTCACTCACCAAAGCACCATGTCCGAGGTGATCTGTCGGCTCGAAAGAAAAGGCCTTGTTCTCAGAAGTAAATCCCGGGACGACGCGCGGCGGCTTGAAATCCATTTAAGCGCCAAGGGCGAGACCGTCCTCGCCTCAGGATATCTGACCGCGCAGGAAAACCTCACACGCGCCATCGCGTCCTTGCCTCACGAGACGGTAATTCACTTGGCGGAAGGGTTGGATCAGTTGATCCGCATGGCGGATCTTTCCGATCAGCGTCCGGTCCTGTTTTTTGACGACGACCGAAGCGGCTCGCCTCCAGGAGAGCGCCCCAAATGAATGCTCATGACGTTGGACGGTCGTCGACCATGGCAGGCTTGCCCATTTCTCCAGGTCTAGGACCGGCTCGCGAACAAGCGCGCATTTTAAGACACCCAAATGCTCTCGATAACAGAACGCTGTTTATCGTCGATCTCACTTGCGAAATGGCGTGTAAGCAACAGGCGTCCTCCCCGAAGAGAGCTTTGCGGGTGAGGATGACTTCTAAGAGCATGTGGACGGGGGCGTTTGTTTGAACTCGGTTAGCGCCCTCTCTTTGCTGACACGGAATGCATCCTGTTCCCAGGGCTTTGCTCAGCGATGCCTATAGCCGACGCCGCCCCCTTGCGCGGATGGCGCTTTTTGCTGCTCAACATTGTGCTTGGACTGGGCAACGTCGTGGTGCTGTCCAATGTGCCCGGCTATGCGGTCGTTGTGCCCTCCGCGGCGGGCGATCTGCAAGGCGTGACGCCGAGTTTTGGCGTCTGGGCCGCGACGGACCACATGATGGGCTTGGCTCTCGGCTTTGCGCTTGCCAGGTGGCTGGCGGCGAGATTCGGCGACTACCGCGTGCTCACCGCCGCTTATGTTTTCTATGCCGCTATCTCCTTCGCTTGCGGGGGAAGCGAGACGATTCCGTCTTTTGTGGCTTCGCGCATTCTGCTTGGCCTGGCGGGCGGCGTCATTCTCCCGGTCGGACAATCCGTGCTGCTCGGCGAATATCCGGAGAGCCTGAGAACGTTCGGCGTCGGGCTTTGGGGCGTTCTGAACGCCATGCCATTCATGGCGGGCATCTATATCAGCGGCTGGTACACGGAATTTCTCGGTTGGCGCGATCTGCTCTATTTGAACATCCCGGTCGCGCTGTTGATCTCTGGCGTCGTGGGTTCGCTGCTTTATGGCCGCGGCTGGCGTCGGCGCTTCCCGCGCGCCGATCTTGTTGGTTTTTTGCTGCTGGCGGCGATTCTTTATGGATTGCAGACGATTTTCAACATGGGCAACGACTTCGACTGGTTCCACTCGCCTATCCTGGTCGTCGCGCTGATTATCGCCCTGGTGGCGTTGCCCTGCTTCATTATCTGGGAGCTTGGAGAGCGGCATCCAGTGATCGACATGCGGCTGTTCGGCCAGCGCAATTATGCGATCGCCACGATCTGCTCGATGGCGGGGTTTTTCGTCATCATGGGATCCTTGGCGGTTTTCGCCAGCCAGCTGCAATTAATTCTCGGCTATAGTCCCTCTCTGGCTGGCGGCGTCTATCTTTCGTTGCTGCTTTTGTCCATGCCGTCCGCCGCCATCGTGCACGAACTGTGCAAGCGCGTCGACATCCGCTTGATCTGTTGCCTGAATTTCCTTGGTTTCGCGGTGACGCTGACCTGGCTCGGCCTGTTCGACAAAACCGCCTCCTTCGACCAACTCGCATGGCCGATGACCTTTTTCGGCTTCTCGTTCGCCATGTTCTTCGCGCCCTTGGCGAACCTCGCGATGCATGGCCTGCAAGGCGCGCGGCTGATGCGCGCGGCGGAGGAGTTCGCGTTGCTGCGTATCGTCGCCGGCGGCTTCGGCATCGCGCTGCAGGGCGTGGTGCTGTTCCGGCGCACGCCTTATCACGCGCTCGATCTTTCCGACGCGTTCGGCGGCAGGCGCTTCGCCGAACTGGATTTGATGAAGCAACTCACCGACAAGCTCGAACCGCTGGGCTTCACGCCCGCCATGGCGACCAGTCAGGTCGGGCGCTTCTTGCAGCAGGAGGCGGGGCTGCTGTCGCTCAACGACGTCTTTTTGCTCGGCGGCGTGATATTCGTCGGGCTTTCCGGCGTCGTCTGGCTCGCCCGCGCCACCCATCCGCCGCGCCTGACCGCGGCGCAAGAGCTGAAGCAACTGACGGCCCAAGAGCTGATGGAACAAATATGAGACGCCGGCGTTTGTCCGTCGCGCCCGCGGCCGGGCTCGTTTTGCTGCTCGGCGGCTGCGCGGAAATATCGCCGAACGGCGAGCGCGCGCCATTTCTGGAGCCTCCGGCCATGAGCCGCACGCTGGCGCGATCCGGCGCGCCGATCGCCGCGCCAACCGAGGCGGTCTGGCCCAGCGGCGAATGGTGGCGGCGCTTTCGCAGTCCCGAACTCGACCACATCGTCGAGACGGCGCTGGCTGAAAATCAAAACCTGAAAAAAGCCATGGAAGCGTTGCGCGACGCCGAGGCTTTCTCGGAGGTCGAAGGGGCGCGGCTGCTGCCCTTCCTCAACGCGGACATGGGCATGCGCCAATCGCGCATTCCCAATCATGGCGTCGTCGCCTCCTATAATCCCGCCCTGGCCGGCCTCGAAAAGACCATGGCCTACATCAACCCGCTGTCGCTTCACTATGAATTCGACTTCTGGGGCAAGAACCGGGCGATCCTCAACGCCGCGCTTGGCGAGGCCGCGGCGCAAGCGGCGGAGACGGCGGAGGCGCAACTGCTGCTGACCACCGCCATCTCGCGCGTCTATTTTCGCATCCGCGCGCTGGCCCGGCAGGCGGCGACCGCGAGCGAGATGGTCAAACTGCGCCAAGACCTGCTCGCGCTCGCGCAAACGCGGTTCAGAACCGGGATCGACACCGCCGACGGCGTGACCGAAGCGAGCGCCGAACTGGAGGTCGCCGTCAAACGCGAAGCCGGCGTCACGGCGCAACTCGACTTCCAGCAGAATTTGCTCGCGCGGCTGATGGGCCATGGACCGGACGCCGGACGCGGCATTGTCGGCGCGAAGACGATGAGCCCGCCGGCGGCTCCCGCCGTGCCGCGACAACTTCCGGTGGAGCTTCTCGCCCACCGGCCGGACGTCGCCGCCGCCATGCATCGCGCCGAGGCGGCGGCGGAGCGGATTCACGCCGCCAAGGCGGAGTTCATGCCGTCCGTCGATCTGACGATTGTCGGAGGACTGGAGGCCTCGAGGACGTCGACGAAGATCGACGATCTCGGCAAGTTCCTGTTCCGAACCTCGGCGATCGGCTACGCCGTCAATCCCAACATCCATCTGCCGCTGTTCCAGGGCGGCAGCTTGCGCGGCCAGTTGGAGGGCCGCCGCTCGGAATATGACGAGGCGGTCGACGACTACAATGAAACGCTGCTCAGGGCGGCGCAGCAGGTCGCCGACAGCCTCGCCAGCCTGAAGGAGACGCGCTCCGAGACGGAGGCGCAGCGCCGCTTGAACGCCGCCGCGCGCGCCGAACTCGAACTCGCGCGCTCGCGCTGGAGCAGCGGCCTGAAGGACAAGCGCGAACTGCTCGCGCAGGCGAACGCCGTGCTCGAACAGGTTTACGTGCTCGACGCGCTCGACGCCGACTACCTGTCGTCGCATGTGGATCTGGTCCAGGCGCTGGGCGGCGGCTATCTGGAGGGTCCAGAAGCGTTCGCGCCGCGGCCGGAGCCGGAACAGGATCGGCTGACGCCGCTCGTCGACGCGATCGAGGCGCTCGGCGGCGGATAGGCGCGCGCCGACCAAGATTGCAACGAGACTTAAGAACACCCAGACGCTTTGGACAGCCAATGCCCCTTGATCGCAAGACGCTCCGTTCCCGCCGCCTGATTTTGCTGTCGCTCGTCGCGCTGGCGGCGCTGGCGGCGGGTTTGTATTTCCTGATCAGATGGCGGACCCATGATCGATTTTGGGTCACCACCGACAATGCTTTCGTCGTCGGCAACATCATTCCGGTGCAAGCCGATGCGACGGGCGTCGTCGCGGATGTTCTGGTCGAGGAAAGCAACAAGGTGAAAGCCGGCGATCTGCTCGTGCGGCTCGACGAACAGCGCGCCAAGGCGGCGCTCGATCAATCCGCGGCCGACCTGGCGCGCGCCGTGCGCGCGGTCGGCGGGCAATTCGCCGCGCGGCGCCAAGCCTGCCAGAAGATCGCCTCGCAGATCGCGCTGCGCGATAGGACGCGCCACGACGTCATGCGCTATCGCCAGGCGTTGCCGAGCGGCTCGGTGTCGCAACAGGTCCTGCAGAACGCCGTGGACCAACTCGCCTCGCTCGAAGCCGAGATGCACGAAAGCCGGGCGGACTATCAGGCGTTTGAATCGCGGCTCGGCGGGCTCACCTTGACCAACCATCCCGACATCGAGGCGGCCAAGGCCAGATACGCCGAGAATTACATCGAATTCGCGCGCCAGCGCATCAAGGCGCCGGTTTCCGGCTATATAGCCAAGCGCAAGGCGCAGATCGGCGACCGCGCGCGGCCCGGCGATCTGCTCATGCAGATCGTTCCGCTCGATTTCCTCTGGATCGAGGCGAATCTATGGGAAAACAGCATGGAGCGCGTGCGGCCGGGACAGCCGGTGACGATTACGGTCGATCTTTACGGCGCCAGCGCTCCCTTTCACGGCCGGGTCGAGGGCATCGTCCCGGGCTCGGGCAGCGTCTTCGCCTTGCTCGCCCCCGACAATGCGACCGGCAACTTCATCCATATCGTCCAGCGCGTTCCGGTGTATATCTCGCTACGTCCCGACGAACTCGAAAAGCGGCCGTTGCGGCCGGGGCTTTCCTCCGTCATCTCCATCGACGCGCATAATGTCGATCAATCGCCCAACGCCTCGATCACCCGCATGGATCCAAAGGCCGACAAAACCGAAATTTTCGCCAATGAAATCGCCGACGCCAATATGCGCGCCCAAAAAATCGTCAGCGAAAATCTCGTCGAAGCCCCCAACGCCGCCATCACCGCATGTCCCATCGGCGAGTAAAAGAATGCGCCTTGTATCGCAAGAGGCAATCTCTCGCGACGACGTCGCCCTCGATTTCGATCTCGTCCCACGACTCGGCATGGCCGACATAATTAATGACGACGTCGCAATGTTGGCTCCAGAAGAATGGAACGGCGGCGAAGGGTTTTCGATCTCCGAGCATGTTGAGCGCCGCTGTTTGTCCCTGCCGTTCGGCGACGTTCCAATGTTCAACCCGAATGCTGGCGCCGCTGTGACGATCGGGTCAACGCGCAATATCGCCCGCCGCGAATATTCCCGGCGCGCTCGTCTCCAGAAACTCGTCGACGATGACGCCACGATCCTTGGAGAGCCCCGCGATCTGCGCCAATTCGAGGCGCGGACGTACGCCTACGCCGCAGATGACGAGGTCCGCCTCCAACTCGTCGCCGCTTCGGAGTGTCACGCGACGCTCGTCAATCGCTGTCGCGACATCCTCGAGATGAAAGACACGCCGCGCTCCTCATGCAGGTTACGCACAAAATCGCCGATCCGTGGGCCGAGCACGCGCTCCATTGGCCGCTTCTCCGGCGCGACGACATGGACTTCGACTCCACGCCCTCGCAATGACGCCGCGACTTCGAGGCCGATGCAACTCGCTCCGAGCACGACGGCCCGTGTCGCGGTTGGGAGGCGTTCAATGATCGCGCGACAGTCGGCCAGCGACCGCAATGTGCGCGCATGCGGCAGATCGGCTCCGGGGATGGGAAGACGAATTGGCTCCGCGCCCGTCGCCAGCAATAAGCGATCGTAAGAAAGCTTCGCACCATCGGCGAGCATGATTTCTCGAGACTTGGGGTCCAGGCTAGTCACGCGAGCGCCGAGCCGCAATTGGACGTCTTGCTCGGCATGGAAATTTTCGTGCCCAGCGGCAACCATTCTTCAGGGGCGTTGCCGGCGAGATAATACTTGGACAGGTTCGGCCGATCCGTCGGCGGATCGGGATCGTCGCTGGCCATGACGATCTTCCCGCCGTATCCTTCGCGTCGCAGCCGGTCGGCGGCGGCGAAGCCCGCCGCGCCGCCGCCGACGATCACAATATTTTTTGGGCTCGATTCAGACGGCGCAATGGCACGAGCACGCTCAACCGGCGCCCGGCATTTCCGCACCACTATTTCGTCGCCGTGTCGCTCGACCTCCCAGCAAGTTAGGGAGCCGAAGGCGGGCGCGGACAGGGCTTCGCCGGTGGAAAGATCGAAGACAGCATGATGCCAAGGGCAGCGGAGGCTCCCATCAACCGCGAGCCCGTCGACGAGAGGCGCGTCCTTGCGCCCAACATTGCACAAGATATGGGCGCCACGTTGAATCAAATGGGCGGCGAGACCTCGTCGCTGGAGCGTGGCCCGGTCAACGGCCCAAAATAGAACAGCGCGAAAAGACCGAAAGCTCCGCTCCATGCCGCGCCGGCGAACGACAGCGCCATCAGATAATGCGCACCGAAGAGCGGCGCGAGAAGTCGCAAGACGGCGGCGAGCGTGATCAGCGCGTAGATCGTCGTCGTGCGGGGACCGGCGATGAGCGCGCGTCCGGTATGGCCGAGTGAAGCCCGCGTCATCACCGCGAGCGTCATCGTCCCAATGGCCCCGACGGTAAGCGCATGCAAGGCGGTCGTCTGCTGCAGTATCGATACGAGGCTGTTGAAGCCCAGCAGCAGGAGTCCGAGCGACAGCCATCCATAGCCAAGATGCAAAACCCATAGAAGCGGCTCGCGCAAGGTTTTCTCGCCGCGCCAGCGCGCAAACCGCGCGGCGAGCGCGACACCCGCGGCAAGTTCGAGCCAGGGCGTCCACCTCGCCTCGGGCGTCATCACCCAGGCTGACAAAGCGACAGCCGTCGCCGCGAGCGCGATCCGATCGACGAGATCGAAGGACGCGGGCGTCGCGGCCTTGGGATCCTGCTTGACCAGCCAGTTGCGTGTGAAACTTGGAACGATGCGTCCGCCTATGAGGCTGACGAGCATCAGCAGGGTGGCGACGCCGAGCCGATTGCCGATGTCAAAGGTTGTAGCGATTCCAAGTGCATCGAAATGCGTGAGGACGTTGCCGAGCAGCAACAACATCAGCGCGCCGAGCATTGGAAGATTGCGCCAGTTATGGCCGGCGATGATTTCCCGGGCGATGACTATCAAGAACAGAGCGGGAAACGAGAGATCGACAGCGGCGGCGACGCCGACGCCGATCCTCCCGGACAACAGAACGGCGATCCGTCCACACAGCCACAGCAGCACGAGCAAGGCGAGCGGCACGCCTTGCAATGGCATTCGCCCCGTCCAATTGGGTATCGCCGTCAGCAGGAAGCCAGCGACGACCGCCCCGCCATAGCCGAACGCCATTTCATGCGCATGCCAGACATTCAGGGGAAACGCCGTGGGCGGCTGAATCCAGCCCGCAAAAGAGGCGATGGACGCCGGAACGACCAAGCAGGCCCAAACCGCCGCAAGCAAAAAGAACGGACGAAATCCCGCGGACAGCACGGCGGGGCCACTCTGTGGGCGATAGCGGGGAATCGGGGCCATGGGTCACCGCGCTTGGAATACTGTTTTACAGGGCAGCACTCCTACGCTCCGTTGCCGGTAATGTCGAGAATGCCTTCTGAACTCTGGCGCATAAGATAGTTCGATGTCGATTTCGATAGCTCCGCACGTTCCCGCGAATTTTGAACAAGCACAACACCCACATGATGCCGGTTCTCAAGGACACGGGGCGCCGCAGATTGTTCTTTCACAGCAGAGCAAAACCCTGTCACGGCCACGCGCTTGGAACCTCTCTCGTCTTGAGAACCTTTCTGATCCACCAAAGCCTGTCCACAAGAATACGAACGCCGTCGTCAGAAGCAGGGCGCTCATAGGCCGGCTTGAGCGCAACATTTTTTATCGCAAGCTTGAGCATAGTCGTTCATCGTAAAGCTCTGGACAAATCACGCCTCAGGTTTTATGCCGGTCCAATTATATGGGGTACCATATAATTGGACCGGCATGGAGTCGATGGACGACAACTCGCGTCACGCTCAGTTGATCATGGATTCTTTGCGCCGCATCGTTCAGGAGTTGCGGCGATCAACGTCGCGCTGTGAGCAACTTACGGGGCTGACCGGCGCGCAAGTTTTTGTTTTAAAGCAAATTCAATCAAAAAATGGTTTGTCGCTCAACGAGTTGGCCGCTCTGACGTTTACTCACCAAAGCACCATGTCCGAGGTGGTCTGTCGACTCGAAAACAAGGGCCTTGTTCTTAGAAACAAATCCCCTGACGACGCCCGGCGGCTTGAAATCCATTTAAGCGCCGAGGGCGAAGCCGTCCTCGCGTCAGGGCATTTGACCGCGCAGGAAAACCTCACGCGCGCCATCGCTTCCTTGCCTCCCGAGACGGTGATTGACTTGGCGCAAGGGTTGGATCAATTGATCCATATGGCTGATCTTTCCGATCAGCCTGCCGTCATGTTTTTTGACGACGACCGAAACGCCACGCCTCCAGGAGAGCCCCCGAAATGAATGCTCATGACGTTGAACGGTCGTCGACCACGGCGGGCCTGCCCATTTCTTCGGGTCTAGGGCCGGCTCTCGAACAGGCGCATATTATCAGACACCCTAATGTTCTCGATAGCAGAACTCTCTTTATCGTCGGTCTCAGCGTCGTTCTGGCGCTCGCAACGACCATCGTTGCCCGGGGACTGATATTTCTGATCGGGTTGATCACCAATCTGGCCTTTTACGGGCGGTTGTCGGGGGAACTTTCGTCTCCCGCGGGTAACGCACTGGGATATTGGGTGATTCTTGTTCCCGTCATCGGCGCGGGGATCGTTGGCGTCATGGCCCGCTATGGCTCCAAGGCCATTCGCGGTCATGGCATCCCCGAGGCCATGGAACAGGTTCTTACCAACGAGAGCCGAATTCCCCTGCGGATGACTTTTTTGAAGCCCCTTTCCTCCGCCATCGCCATCGGCACGGGCGGCCCCTTCGGCGCGGAAGGTCCTATCATTGGCACGGGAGGGGCCTTGGGTTCGCTGTTGGGACAGCTTATTCATGTATCCGCCCATGAACGCAAATCCCTGCTGGCGGCAGGAGCGGCCGCGGGAATGACCGCTATTTTCGGCACGCCTTTTTCCGCCATTCTTCTGGCCATTGAATTGCTCCTGTTTGAGTTTCGTCCCCGCTCCTTTATTCCAGTGACGTTTGCCGCGTTGACCGCCATATGCCTGCATCCCATATTGTTTGGCCCCGCGCCCCTGTTTCATGTTCCAGACCTGCCCCCGGCAAGTCAAAGCGCGCTTTTGGCCTATGCTCTGGAAGGAATCGTGCTGGGGTTGTGCGCGGTCATCATCTCGAAATCGATCTACTATGTTGAAGACCTATTTGAGCATTTGCCGATTCACTGGATGTGGTGGCCCGCATTGGGGGGACTGGTGGTAGGGGCCATCGGCGTGTTCTCTCCTCGCACCATGGGCATTGGCTACGAGAATATCGAGCAGATACTCAATGGAAATTTTGTCGGTCCGACATTGATGGCCTTTTGCGCCCTCAAGTTCATTTCATGGTCCATTGCTTTGGGCAGCGGCACCTCCGGCGGCACGCTGGCGCCACTTTTCACCATTGGCGGCGCGATCGGCGTTTTGACGGGGCAGCTAATGAACATCCTTACCCCGAACATTGGGCTCGACCTGCGCATGGCGGCGCTGGTCGGCATGGCCAGCTGTTTCGCCGGAGCGTCTCGCGCCATGTTCGCTTCCATTGTTTTCGCGCTGGAGATTACCCGACAATTCAATAGCTTATTGCCCTTGCTCGCAGGCTGCGCCACTGCCTTCATGGTGTCTGCCCTGCTAATGAAAAACACCATCATGACCGAAAAGCTCGTTCGTAGAGGGCATCATGTGCCGTCCGAATACCTAGCGCACGACACAAGATCATAGGCCTCGCCCGATGTCGCCTCGTTCGAAATTCGAAGTCATTGTCTGGGTCAGAAAGACCGGCGCGTTCCTCGCGCTACGCGATGAATTGATCGGACTTGCGGCGGACGAGCCTGATGAGGTTTCCGAACATGACGGCATGGTCGACTTTCATTGGCGCTTCGACAGTTTTGCCAAAGCCGAGACTGTCGCGGCGGCATTGACGGAGCTTCGCCAGAGAACAGAAGTCGTTCTCTTGCGCCTGTCGAATTGCGACGACCCGCACTCGTCGTTCACTTTCAAGGATGCGCGGCATGTCGGACGCTAACCTGTTGACGCCGCAGCGCCGTCTGAAGCCGCGTCTTGCGGCGGCACGCGACGCCTTCTTGAGGAAACTGGACTCAACGACGCTCGCGGAATGGTCCTACCTCCGAAACGCCACAGCACATTCCGGCTTCGATCATCACGTGAGAAGCAGGACACTGGACACGCCAGCAACACGGTGCAGAAAATGAAACCGCTTGAATTCGAAGATGGCGCCATTCAAGTCGATGCGACGATTGTCGCAAATGGACTCGGTATCGAGCCAACGCTCCTTCTGGAGCGCTTGCGCGAAGGTAAGATCACCAGTCTGTGCGAACGAGGAATTGACGCGGACAGCGGCCGGTATCGATTAACTTTCTTTTCCGAGAACCGCCGCTTCAGCCTCACTGTCGACGAGAGCGGGATCATAATCCAACGCTCGACTATTGATTTTGGTCAGCTGCCGCTTCCAGCCTCGGCGCGCAAGCCCGGCTGATGATCGCTTTGCTCTGCTCGAGCGTCCTCCAAGCGTCCAGACTCGCATCACGTTAGGCGGCGACAATCTGGATGAGAAATTTTCATCCAGATTGTCGCGACCCAGGATCGAAATAGCTCTCGCTCCAAATTGTGTCCCGATTGGGCGCTTGCACAGCCCGCGTTTTGTGTGAGAACAAACCCATTGTTTTGGGGAAGGATCGACGATGGGGCGCAATCACGTCCAATTTCAGAAAGGCCTGTGCGAGAGCGATTTCGACAAATCTTACGGGATCAAGATCACGGCGCTTACGCAAATAAGAGCAAAAATTGATGCTTGCTCATTCCTCGGCGGCTGGGGGCGCTGGTCGATCACGAACAACCTTCCTCGATCCAATGGCGGGCGCAAGACCCGGCTTTTCATGACCGGCGGCCACTACTCGTAAACCTTCACGGACGCGATTAGAGCATTATCCGATCAAGCTGCATCGTAGCCGGTTGAAGCGAAGGTAACCGGTGCGACAGATGCACCACTCATGCGGCGGCTTTTTGAACCTCGGCTTCGCGCGCGGCTTTCCAGTTCCATGCGAAGAGTTCATGAAGCTGGTTGCTCTTCGTGACGCCGGAGACAATGCGTTCGACGACATCCGTCAGCCATGTCTCGGGATCGACGTCGTTTAATTTTGCCGTGTTAAGTAGCGACGATATGATTGCCCATGTCTCGCCGCCGCCCGCGTCTCCGCAGAACAGACTATTCTTTTTTCCGATTGCAATCGGACGGATCGAACGCTCGACAATGTTGGAGTCTGGCTCCAATCGCCCGTCTTCAAGGAAAAGCGTGAGGCCCGCCCAGTGGCCAAGCGTGTAATCGATTGTTTCGCGTAACGGAGAGATTCTCGATATGCCGTCCTTCACCGCGACGAGCCGCGCGTGCAACGCTTCCATGATCGGCTTCGTTTCAGCTTGTCGCACGGCGCGGCGATTGTCGGCGCTGGTTCCCCGAACGCGCTTCTCGATGGCGTAGACCTCGGCCAGCCGCTCGATCACCTCCCGCGCGAACGGCGATTGCGTCGATTTGTGGATGGCGACAAACTTGCGCCGCGCGTGCGCGACACAAAACGCCAGGCGGATTTTGCCGTTCGTCGCCTTTCCCTTGCCGCCGGCCAACGACTTGTAGGCGGCGTAGCCGTCGACTTGCAGCACGCCCGAGAAGCCGCGGAGCTGTTCGGCGATCTCCTTCTTGCCGCGTCCTTCCGCGAACACATAGACGACCGCAGGCGGCGCGGGCCCCTTCCAGGCGCGATCGTCCGTCGCATGGGCCCAGAACTGGCAGGTTTTCGTTTGTTTGCGCCCGGGTTCGATGACTGGCATGGGCGTCTCGTCGCAGAACAGCCGGGGATAGGTGTGCATGTGGGCGAGTTGCAGGAGATAGAGACCCTTCAGCATCCACGCCAATTGCTTCATCCAGCGCGCCAGCGTCGAGCGATCGAGATCAACGCCGAGCCCGGCAAGGATTTGCATTTGCCGGTAGAGCGTCGATTGCCATCCGTATTTGGCGACGGCGATGTGGCAGACGAGCGCTGTCGTCACCATGCCGCCCTCGATCAATCGCGCGGGGGCTTTCGCCTGAACGACCTTTTCCTCGCAATTCCGGCAGGCGTATTTGGGACGGATCGTGCGCAGAACCCGCACCACCGCTGGAACCCGATCGAGCGCCTCGCTCGCCTCCTCGCCGATGCGATGCAGCTTGCCCGCGCAACAGGGACAGACGGTCGTGTCCGGTTCGATCGTCACCTCGTGGCGCGGCAGGTTCGCGGGCAAGGCTCCGATGTTTCGTTTTGATTTTGCGCGTGGACGCCGCGCGCGCTCGTTCGTCGATGCCGCGTCGTCGTTGGCGGGCGGCGGCGCAATGCTGGCAGCATCTTCCAGATCGAGGGGAAGTTGTTCGGCGAGGATGACGGACAACCGCTCCGACCGCGCACCAAAAATAAGCCCTTTCAAATTGGCGACCATCGCGCGCAAAGACTCGTTTTCCGCGTCGAGCCCGAGCGCCAGTTCGGCCAGTAAGGCGGGGTCAGAGGGAAGGTTTTCAGGGCGCAGCGCCATAAGCTCAAGCTAGCGCAAAATACTCTAAAATGCCAGTAAAATAAGGCGTTTCACGCAACAATTGTCGGGCGCTTCACGACCTTTGGAACCACCCGCGACCATTCCGAAAGCCCCTCGACAAGCATGGCCAACTGCGTCGCGCTGACGCGCATGACGCCATCCTTGACGGGAGGCCAGGCGAAATGCCCTTCCTCGAGCCACTTCGTCGCCAGAATCATGCCCGTGCCGTCGAACATCAAAATCTTCAATCGATCGCGGCGCTTCGAGCGAAACACGAAAATATCGCCGCAATACGGATTGCCCAAACCCTCCGCGACCAAGGCGACGAGGCCATGCACGCCTCGCCTGAAATCGATTGGCTGCGTGGACACGAACACGCGCGTCTCCGAGGCGAACGAAATCATCGCGCCGTACGCAACGCCGATATCACCGCATCAAGCGTGGCGCGGTCAACGCCCTTGGGAACCCGGATCGTCGCGCCGCCAATTTCGATTTTGATCGCGCCCGAAGTCGCCGGCCTCGAGACGGAAGCGGCGCTCTTTTCGCGATGCGTCGCGTCGCTTTCCACGAGCACCGTGGCGAACAGCTCGCGTTTCGTCGAGGGCGAGGCGGCCAACGCTCGCGCCTGTCGTCGCCAGATGTTTAGCAGGCCGCGACTCACGCCATTGCGTCGCGCGACCTCCGAAATATTCGCCTTGGGTCGCAGGCTTTCCCCAACGATCCGGTCCTTTTCCTCCGGCGTCCAATCCCGTCGGCGGCGGTGTCCGGTGATCACCTCGACCCGACGATAAGTCCTGTCATCATGCATGGCATCAACCATGGCATTAGCCATCCGAGCACTCCGTTGAGTTTTTGATCTCGCGCGGGAGTGTCGCTCATCCACGACAAATTACGAGGTGGGTCGGTCGCGCCGGTTACGGTTGAAGCGAAGTAGTTCATGCACTCTTGCGGGGTGAAGCTCTGCAACGCCTCTCCGACTGCCGCCTCCAGCGCCTCGGCCGTCCGCGCCGCGATGCGCCGCAGGATCGACTTGATCTTGGAGAACGACTCCTCGATCGGATCGAAGTCGGGCGAATAGGGCGGAAGATAAACCAGGCGCGCGCCCTTCGCCTCGATGGCTTCCTTAACGCCGGCGACTTTGTGCGTGCGCACATTGTCCATCAGCACTGTTTCGCCCGCGGAAAGCGTCGGCGCCAGAACCTGCTCGACATAGGCCAGGAACGACGCGCCGTCGAGCGCGCCGTCGATCGTCATCGGCGCGTCGATGCGATCCCACCGCAGCGCCGCGACGAGCGTCTTCGTCTTCCATCCGAACGGGACGGACATCCGGCAACGCTCCCCGCGCGGCGCCCAGCCGAAGCGGCGCGCCATATTCGTCGAAACCGCCGTCTCGTCGAGAAACACGAGCTTCGAGGGATCGAGATCGAGCTGTCCCTCAAACCACGCCTCGCGCGCCTCGGCGACATCCTCTCTTTCTTGCTCCGATGCATGGCCGGTCTTCTTCTTGCGCGTGATTTTGTGCCGCGCCAGGAACCGCCAGACCGTCGCATGGCCGAAGCCGACGCCGTGGCGCTCCCTGATCTTCTCGCGCAGTTCGAGAATCGTCAGGTCCGGCTGCTCCTCGAGCTGCGCGAGGATGAATTCGGCGTGCGCCTCGATGCGCCGCGATCTGCGGTCGCCGCCCATCTTCGAAGGCGCGACGCTTCCCGAGGTTTCAACGCGCTTCGCCCAACGGACCGCGGTCGCAGGACCGATGTCGAATCGCGCCGCGGCCTGACGACGCGACATTCCGCCAGTGATCGCCTTCATCACCTTCTCGCGAATATCCATCGAAAGCGCCATGATCCCCCCTCCAGCAGCCTCGCCCCGCCTTCAGCTCGACGGGCGCTCCTTCAGATATGGGAATCATGGGAATTATATTGAATCCTCTCCTGAATCCGCATGCTCGGACTATGCTCTAATAACATCCCCTTCTCGTCCTGTAGCATAGACGACGTAAGCCGAATAAGAGAACTCCGGCGCTTGGACGACTCGCCGCAATCGGCCATCAGCGAGGAAGGGTTGCGCGGCGCCGATCCGGTAGTACCCTGAACCGCCGACGGTCAAGAGATAAGTGAGCGCGAGCGGCCCTGTCCTTTCAGTCAATGGATACGCAACAGAAAGTCGCGAAGGACGATCGCCTCGTTATGAGCCTCATCGTGGGCTGCAAAGACCAGCGTAATCCGTCCCTCTCGGGCCAGAGCTCGAAGTTCCTCGATCTCATCAAGGTGACCTTCTAACTCCTTCTCATATCGACGCCGAAACTCCTCCCAACGCGCGACATCGTGTCCAAACCACTGCCGTAGCTCGGTGCTTGGCGCAGTCTCCTTGAGCCATCGATGAATCTTCGCATCGGTCTTCTTGATCCCACGCGGCCAAAGCCTGTCGACAAGAATACGAACGCCATCGTCAGACACCGGGCGTTCATAGGCGCGCTTGAGCGCAACATTTTTTGTCGCAATCTTGCGCATTGTCGGAATCTCATATTGCAGTCACATTCCCGCGTTCTTTTCCGTGCGAGCATTCGGGATCACCGCCGATCGCGCGGGCACGATGGCTAGGTAGCTTGCGATCGGCACATGAAGCCGGCCTGTCACGCTACGAACGTGAACATTACGACGAAAACGATGACTCAGGCAAATTCTCCAAGGAGTTGCCTGCGCCAGGTCGGTATAGACTTCGACGGGTTCAGGTTTGACGACATGATGACACGTTGAAACGTCCCTCGCGCGAAAAACCGCTTCCGCGAGGATTCGCGAAGCGTCTCATACCGTCTGTTCGTTCGAAGCACGCGGCGGCGTCCTGAATACAATTCTGACGGTGCGCGCTTACGCCCCGCGCACCAGCCAAGGAACCCTGTTCGCGCACAACGCTAGAAAACCTCGAAAAGCGCCTCTGACCGCGCTCGTCGAAGCAATCATCGCCCCCTCACCCGGAACCCGGCATGAGCCAGAATCGTTATTGATATCCGTTCCAGCGGTGAATAACATTATGGGCGGCGATTGGGGAAACGCCGCCCGGAGAAATGTTATTCCATACTGTCGAGCTCAGGGAGTGGCGATGAGATCTTTCTTGCCTCTTAACTTCGGCCTCGAAGCCATATCCAAAATTGCTGCCGGCAGAACCTGGGGAGCCCCAAAGCCCGGCACACGCGTTCGGACGTTTCAAGTCTATCGCTTCGACCCTGACGGCGCAGGTGGCCCGCGTCTCGACACCTATTATATCGATCGTGACGATTGCGGTTCGATGGTTCTCGACGCTCTCATCAAGATCAAGAATGAGATTGATCCCACACTGACATTTCGCCGATCGTGCCGCGAAGGCGTTTGCGGTTCCTGCGCGATGAGCATTGACGGGAGGAACTGGCTCGCGTGCACGCAGCCAATCGACGACATCCCGGGCATAATACGGATCTTTCCGCTAAACCATCTGCCGGTGATCAAGGATCTAGTCGTCGACCAAAGTTACCTGCTCGCGCAGCACCAACTGATCGAGCCATGGCTCGAGACTAAAACACCGGAGCCGGAGCAAGAGCGCTTGCAGAGCCCAGAGGACCGTGCCGAACTCGACGGCTATTACGAGTGCATCCTTTGTTTCTGCTGCACCGGCGGCTGTCCCAGCTATTGGTGGAACGGAGATCGGTATTTGGGGCCGGCGGTATTGCTCCATGCCTATCGCTGGCTGATCGACAGCCGGGATGAAGCGACGGGGGAGCGGCTTGACAGGCTCGAAGACCCTTTCCGACTCTATCGCTGCCATACGATTATGAACTGCACCAAAACATGTCCAAAGGGGCTTCAGCCAGCCAAAGCGATCGCCAAGATCAAGGCGATGCTTGTCCAACGCCGACATTGAGTGAAACGACATGGCTGCGGAAGCGTATCGCACTGGCGAGGCGGTCTGCAGCGCGCAATGACTCACAACCAGCGTAAGGTGTTTCACATGACCGACAGTCCCGAACGTATCAGGAAGCGACCGAGGTCACCGGATCTGCAGGTTTATCGACCCACGCTGTCGATGACGATGTCCATTTTCCATCGCATCACCGGAGCGACGCTTTATTTCGGCGCTGCCCTGTTCGTCTGGTGGCTCGCCGCCACCGCCGTCAGTCCGAGCGCTTACGTTTTGCAGCAACGATTCATGAGTTCGGTTCCCGGCCTCATTTTTCTGTTTGGCTTCACGTGGGCGATCTTGCACCATGCGCTCGGTGGCATGCGCCACATTATCTGGGACATGGGTTGGGCGCACAGCTATCCCTGGCGAGAATATCTCTCGCTGGCCACGATCCTGGGATCCTTGTCTGGGACTGTTGTTCTCTGGGTTATCGGATATCTGATGTGAAAGATTGGACGATGTTAAACCTGCGAACCTCACTTGCTCGAGCGCGTGGACTGGGTTCGGCCAGGAGCGGGACCGTCGATTTCTGGCGCCAGCGCGTCACTTCGTTGCTTGGCCTCCCGTTGACCATTGCCGCTGTTCTGATCGTCCTTTCGAGCGTTGGAATTGATCGCGACGCAGCGTTAGCGCGCCTTGGCCACCCGGCGGTCGCGACATTACTTCTCCTAACAATCCTGAACTTCTGCATTCACATGCGGATCGGCATGCAGGTCATCATCGAAGATTACGTGCACAAACCCACAGCGAAAGCCTTGCTTCTCATGGCGAATACCGGATTCACATTCACGATGGGCATCGCCGGCGCATTGGCTCTGGTGAAAATCGCTACCGCCAGCTAACCAACCATTTCCATGGCAGGCTCAGATGCAGAAATGCAGCCCCTAAGCGGCCGAAATGAAACACACCTAATGTAGCGATCAACTTCGCTCTTGGTCGAAAAAGGGCCGCCATTCGGATGATGCTCCATCTCCTGGTGGGGAACCTCCATTCAAGCGTAGGTTAAACTGTAACCGGCGCGACCGACCCACCTCGTAATTTGTCGTGGATGAGCGACACTCCCGCGCGAGATCAAAAACTCAACGGAGTGCTCGGATGGCTAATGCCATGGTTGATGCCATGCATGATGACAGGACTTATCGTCGGGTCGAGGTGATCACCGGACACCGCCGCCGACGGGATTGGACGCCGGAGGAAAAGGACCGGATCGTTGGGGAAAGCCTGCGACCCAAGGCGAATATTTCGGAGGTCGCGCGACGCAATGGCGTGAGTCGCGGCCTGCTAAACATCTGGCGACGACAGGCGCGAGCGTTGGCCGCCTCGCCCTCGACGAAACGCGAGCTGTTCGCCACGGTGCTCGTGGAAAGCGACGCGACGCATCGCGAAAAGAGCGCCGCTTCCGTCTCGAGGCCGGCGACTTCGGGCGCGATCAAAATCGAAATTGGCGGCGCGACGATCCGGGTTCCCAAGGGCGTTGACCGCGCCACGCTTGATGCGGTGATATCGGCGTTGCGTACGGCGCGATGATTTCGTTCGCCTCGGAGACGCGCGTGTTCGTGTCCACGCAGCCAATCGATTTCAGGCGAGGCGTGCATGGCCTCGTCGCCTTGGTCGCGGAGGGTTTGGGCAATCCGTATTGCGGCGATATTTTCGTGTTTCGCTCGAAGCGCCGCGATCGATTGAAGATTTTGATGTTCGACGGCACGGGCATGATTCTGGCGACGAAGTGGCTCGAGGAAGGGCATTTCGCCTGGCCTCCCGTCAAGGATGGCGTCATGCGCGTCAGCGCGACGCAGTTGGCCATGCTTGTCGAGGGGCTTTCGGAATGGTCGCGGGTGGTTCCAAAGGTCGTGAAGCGCCCGACAATTGTTGCGTGAAACGCCTTATTTTACTGGCATTTTAGAGTATTTTGCGCTAGCTTGAGCTTATGGCGCTGCGCCCTGAAAACCTTCCCTCTGACCCCGCCTTACTGGCCGAACTGGCGCTCGGGCTCGACGCGGAAAACGAGTCTTTGCGCGCGATGGTCGCCAATTTGAAAGGGCTTATTTTTGGTGCGCGGTCGGAGCGGTTGTCCGTCATCCTCGCCGAACAACTTCCCCTCGATCTGGAAGATGCTGCCAGCATTGCGCCGCCGCCCGCCAACGACGACGCGGCATCGACGAACGAGCGCGCGCGGCGTCCACGCGCAAAATCAAAACGAAACATCGGAGCCTTGCCCGCGAACCTGCCGCGCCACGAGGTGACGATCGAACCGGACACGACCGTCTGTCCCTGTTGCGCGGGCAAGCTGCATCGCATCGGCGAGGAGGCGAGCGAGGCGCTCGATCGGGTTCCAGCGGTGGTGCGGGTTCTGCGCACGATCCGTCCCAAATACGCCTGCCGGAATTGCGAGGAAAAGGTCGTTCAGGCGAAAGCCCCCGCGCGATTGATCGAGGGCGGCATGGTGACGACAGCGCTCGTCTGCCACATCGCCGTCGCCAAATACGGATGGCAATCGACGCTCTACCGGCAAATGCAAATCCTTGCCGGGCTCGGCGTTGATCTCGATCGCTCGACGCTGGCGCGCTGGATGAAGCAATTGGCGTGGATGCTGAAGGGTCTCTATCTCCTGCAACTCGCCCACATGCACACCTATCCCCGGCTGTTCTGCGACGAGACGCCCATGCCAGTCATCGAACCCGGGCGCAAACAAACGAAAACCTGCCAGTTCTGGGCCCATGCGACGGACGATCGCGCCTGGAAGGGGCCCGCGCCGCCTGCGGTCGTCTATGTGTTCGCGGAAGGACGCGGCAAGAAGGAGATCGCCGAACAGCTCCGCGGCTTCTCGGGCGTGCTGCAAGTCGACGGCTACGCCGCCTACAAGTCGTTGGCCGGCGGCAAGGGAAAGGCGACGAACGGCAAAATCCGCCTGGCGTTTTGTGTCGCGCACGCGCGGCGCAAGTTTGTCGCCATCCACAAATCGACGCAATCGCCGTTCGCGCGGGAGGTGATCGAGCGGCTGGCCGAGGTCTACGCCATCGAGAAGCGCGTTCGGGGAACCAGCGCCGACAATCGCCGCGCCGTGCGACAAGCTGAAACGAAGCCGATCATGGAAGCGTTGCACGCGCGGCTCGTCGCGGTGAAGGACGGCATATCGAGAATCTCTCCGTTACGCGAAACAATCGATTACACGCTTGGCCACTGGGCGGGCCTCACGCTTTTCCTTGAAGACGGGCGATTGGAGCCAGACTCCAACATTGTCGAGCGTTCGATCCGTCCGATTGCAATCGGAAAAAAGAATAGTCTGTTCTGCGGAGACGCGGGCGGCGGCGAGACATGGGCAATCATATCGTCGCTACTTAACACGGCAAAATTAAACGACGTCGATCCCGAGACATGGCTGACGGATGTCGTCGAACGCATTGTCTCCGGCGTCACGAAGAGCAACCAGCTTCATGAACTCTTCGCATGGAACTGGAAAGCCGCGCGCGAAGCCGAGGTTCAAAAAGCCGCCGCATGAGTGGTGCATCTGTCGCACCGGTTACGTTAAACTCAGTTGATAAACTTCAGTTCCTTGGTCCGCGGGGTCCAGATTCTCTTTTCTTTGGGGTCCACACGTTGGTTCACAGGCGACCGCCTGCTCTTCCCGCGATTCGATGGCCGCCGGCGCAAGAACCCTTGTGAAAAAACATTAGCCACTTATCCTGATCCGAAGCCCACCTTGGCAATTGCTCCGTCAGTCACGCACATGGGCGCCTACCGGTGATATTGAGGCGGCGACGCTAGAAAGGCGAAATCAATCGGCGAGGTTTTGGATGCGCCCCCAGGTGCTCTTCGTCCCCCATATTCCGGAGCGTAGCGCCTCGAGCTGCACGATCTGGCTGTGGTCGACGAAGAGATTGACCTCGTTGCCGTAATTCTTGACATACCACTCGAACACCGGGGGATCGGCGGCTTCGAACATCACCTTATCGAGCCCAAGCTTGTCGATGATGGCGGCTGCGACGTCGGTGCGCCAGCTATTCACGCTCTCCGTGATCCCTTCGCTCTCGATCATGATGATGTCCGCGCCGGCGTCGAGAACGCGTTCGCCTTGCGCGATCAACCAGCCGACATCCTTGGTTCCTTCGGCTTCGAGCTCCTTGGCCGCGGTGGCGCCGCCGGAGCCAAACTGAATCCCCAATTCGGGCTTGGCCTTCAGCCCGGCCTTTTTCACCATCTTCACGAGGCGCAGCATGCTGTCGGTCGGCAGACTGATAAAACCTGCGGAAATTTCGACGACGTCGAAGCCAAGCGTCTTGACCTCTTCAATGTAGTGGGTGACGGCTTCCGGGCCGAAACGCAGGACATTCTCGATCCAGCCGCCGGTCGAGACATAAACGTCGTGATCGTGCGCCACCTTGTTGATCGCCATCACCGCCTGCGGCGGCATGAGGGCGAATGATCCCCCCGCGTATTTGACGCCGTCCACCCAGGCGCCGACGGTTTCCAGTACATCCGCGAGGTGCCGAGGGCCATAGGCGCTGTAATAGGGGCCACGAATCTCGGTAAGCCCGGTCTTGCGCGGTTTCATGGACCGTGCCGCCCGGGGAATGAAGGAAAACGTAGTCTCGCTCATGGTTCCTCTCCCTTTGCAGAAAACGAGGCTCACGCAGCCGTCTCATATGCGCCAAGGCCCCCGAGCAACGCCGCGAGATCAACAACAGGACGCTCATGAAGATTCGCGATCACATCAGCCATGGCGGCACGTTCGTCCGCCGTGGTGAACGCGCGGGTCACAGAATCGAACTTCGCGCGCGCCGCCGTCCAGTCGAACGGATTGGTGTGGAAGCCATGGTAGTCCTCGCGCGACGCCCTCAGGATTTCCCCGTCATCGAGCTCCACTTCGAGCCTGGCTGGAAGCCGCTGCGGAAAAAGCGCCGACAGGGCGGCGACGGGAACAACCGTCACCTTGCGCAAGAGGTCCTGCACGTCCGCCGCTTGGATGCGTTCTTGCGCATATTGCTCGGGCTGCACCCTCCCGTCGATGAGCGCGGCAGCGAGCATATAGGGCAGACTGTGATCAGCCTCCTCCTTGGTTCGGACGATGCGCTTGTCGCCCTCCTCGCCACCGCCGATGATTTGATGCGCGACCGCGAAGGTTTCAAGCCGCACCGCGCGCACCGCCCCAGCGCGAAAGTTCGGGCGGGCGCGGATGTCGAGCGCCGCGTCGATCGCCGACTGCGAGTGAATCTCGGCGTTATGCTTCTTCAAGATCGTAAGTTTGACGCGCTCCAAATCTTCCTTCAACCAGTCGATCTCAAAGGGCCCGCTGATCGTCTCCATGAAACCCTTGTTCCCCTCGAACACCGCTTCCGGTCCGGTGATTCCATGCGCGGCCAAGAGCGCCGCGTGGGTCGCCGCCATAGCCATGTTCGGATAGGCGAGCCCCTTCCATTGCGAGAGCGCGCCGGTGCGAGTGACGCGCAACGCATTGTTGGCGGTCCCACTGATGGCGATGGCGTTAGCGATCTGTTCGCGCGGCAAACGCAACGCTTTGGCGACGCCCGCCGCCGCCGCATAGGCGCCTTGCGTCGTATGGTCGAATCCCCTGTCGCGCACGGGAGCCACGTCGCTTAAGCGCGTTTGGACCTGATAGGCGACGGCGAGCGCCGTCAGGAATTCGGCGCCGCTCGCGCGTTTCATCTCGGCCGCCGCCAGCACCGCGCCGAGATTGTCGGAAGGGTGACAGGTTTCGCCATGAGCGAGGTAGCTGTCCATGAAATCGAGATAGCGGCTAAGCGCGCCATTATAGAAGGCCGCCCGATCGGGCGCTGTCTTGCCGCCGCCGATGAGCGTCGAAAGTGACTGGCCGCCGAGCTCTGTGGTTAATGTGCGGATCGCGACGATCGGGGCGGAGCGGAGTGCGCCGATAGCCACGCCGATCGTGTCGAGCACGCGGATCTTTAGCTGTTCGGCCGCCGCCGCGCTCAAATCGCCAAAACGCGCCCGTTCGACGAACATTGCGAGCTCCTGGACCTCGGTCATGTCGAGGGGCTCTGTCTGAATCGACATTCCCCAGGCGAGCGCCGCGCCATATCCAATCTTTTCTCCATCGGATTCTCTCCACGCCACAGAGTCGTCGCTCTTGTAAATGGATGGATCGGTCTTCATGTGCCCGGCTCATCCTGCGCCGAAACGCACGGATCTTCTCGCGGTCACGATGCAACTCCCCCCTGCGTTCCGCTTGCATACCTCACAATCGAATACCCGACGCTGGCGCAGACCATGCGCCGGACCTCGTTCCGCGATCAGGCGCAGGATGTCTCCCAACAGATTTATAGGGCGGCCCGTCCCTTCGACCAGCCGCGCTGTTGTCGCCGGCGAATTGGAGAGTGGGGGAAGAGCAAATGCAGATTACGATTCTGGAGGGCGTTGTCACGTTGTCGAATGATAGGCGCGAAGGATCTCGTTGGCGACGATGCTCACGCAGCAGCGGCGGCCGCGCGCCACGTGTCTGTGGCCGAGGCTCGAAAAGCCCGGTGTGTTCGTGCTGAAATGAAATGGCGTTGGACGTTGAACGTGTTGTAGGCGGCGGCATGCGTTGAGAGAAATCTTTGCGCGGATCCCACACTCTTGAACCCCTGCATTTTCCTTTCTCTTCGTCGGGTTGGCTGATGCGAATTCTCCGCCCGATTGTTGCGCCATCGCCCGCGCTCGTGGCGATCCGCGATCCCGAGTTCACGAGCTGCGGCGCTATAAGACCGCAGGTCATCGGTGACGATTTTGTCGGGCATCAAGCCATTCTTCTTCAGCAGCTTGCGCATCAATTTCAGCGCAGCGGCCTTATTCCGCTTGGTCTGAACCAAAACATCCAGAACCTCTCCTTCGCTATCGACGGCGCGCCAGAGATAAACCAAGCGTCCATCGATCTTGAGATAGACCTCATCCAAATGCCAAGTGCTATGGGGCCTTGGTCGACGTTTGCGCAGACTGGCAGCGATCTTCGGTCCAAAGTGGTTGACCCAACGACGCACGGTCTCATAGGACACGATGATCCCGCGTTCAGCCAACAGATCCTCCACGTCTCGGAAGCTCAAAGTGAACCTGACATACAGCCAGATCGCCTGTTGAATGATCACGGGCGGAAACCGGTAGCCGCTGTAATTTAGCTTTGCCATGGCCAACGGCTACCGAAATGAGCGAGAGACAGCAAGCCCCGACAACGTGACAAAGCCGGTTCAACTGTTCCAAGCGCGCGTCTTCGTTTTCCTGGTTGCGGATATATTCCCGGATCACTTCCTCGTCGCGCCCCACGGTCGAAACGAAATATCCTCTGGCCCAAAAGTGCTGCCCAACGAAACTTCGTTTTCTCTCGCCATACACCCGCGCCATATGGATGGCGCTTTTGCCCTTGATGTATCCTACCACCTGAGAGTCTGTCCGTGAACTTTATGATGGATTACAGAGTTTTCTGAGCATGAGGCGGATGGAGGCGAGGTGAAGAAACGCCAGCGCCTTTCGATTGAGGTTTTCGAAATCCTTGGCCAACCTCCTGCACCGACCGAGCCACGAAAAGGTTCTTTCGACGACCCAACGTCGGGGCAGAACCTCGAAGCCTTCGGCCGCGTCGGAGCGCTTGATGATCTCGGTGACGACGTCAGGCAAAGCTTGCTTCTGTGCCTCGCGAAATTGCGGTCCCTGATAGCCGCCGTCCGCGAACAGCTTTTGCAGAAACGGGAACTTTCCGAACATCGTGCGCAGAACGAGAACGCCGCCATCGCGATCTTGAATGTCGGCCGGGTGAACGAGCGCGTGAAGCAGCAGGCCTATTGTATCGACGAGAATATGCCGCTTCTTGCCCTTGATCTTCTTTCCGGCATCGTAGCCGTGCGGATCAATGCGACGCCCCCTTTTTCCGTGCTTTTCACGCTCTGGCTGTCGATGACTGCGGCGGTCGGACTCGCCTCGCGCCCCGCCGCTTCGCGACATTTCACGTAAAGGGCATGATGGATGCAATCGAGCGTTCCATCGTAGGTCCACAGATCGAAATAGCCATAGACCGTGCTCTTCGGCGGCAAATCCTTCGGGATGGCGCGCCACTGGCAACCGGTCGAGAGAACATACATCAGGCCGTTCACGACATCGCGAATGTCGACCCTGCGCTTCCCGCCGCCCCGTCTGGCGGGTGGAATCAACGGTTCGACGTGCGCCCATTCGTCATCCGTCACGTCACTCGGATAGCGCAATTTGCTACGATCGTAACGCGCACGATTTTCATTCGTCCACATCAGCGGCCCCTCAAGAATCAGGTAGCCTCACTGAATCACAAGCGATCCATCCGGTTCAACTTCTCTTCGGACCGACACTGAGAAACCGCGTGTTTCGGAGGGATCGCGATCATCACATGCACATGATCGAGCATCAAATGCCCCTCCTCGATCCGGCTCTCCTTCTGCACAGCCAGTTTCCTGAACACTTCCCCAAGATGACCGCGAAGCTCACCATACAGCGTCTTGCGGCGGCGTTTGGGAATGAACACAACGTGGCATTTGCAGTCCCATTTCGTGTGACTTAAGCTCTCATACTCGTCCATCGCGGAACTTCCTCTTCGTGTGCTTGGCGGCTCACGGTGAGAAGTTTCGTCGGTGGACTGCGGTAAACGTCAAACTCCGACTGCCACCCCGGCAAAGCCGGGGGAACTCTCATTTTGCTTTAGAAGCGCATCAGCAACCGGCACCAGGCGAGATTCCATGACCACCATAGATCAATCGACGGACTTAGAAGATCCAGCGCTCTCGCCTTGGTGGGTGCGCGCGGTGCTGATCGTGATGGTGCTGGGCTTTTCGGGGCTGATCGCCGTCACCGTGCTGGCCTATCACAACGCGCCGCCGATACCTGCGCGAGTGATTGGGGCTGACGATGCCGTGCTGTTTACCGGAGCGGACGTCGGTGACGGTCAAGCGGTGTTTCTCAAGTACGGCCTGATGGACAACGGCACCGTCTGGGGCCACGGCGCCTACCTCGGGCCGGACTACGCGGCCGAGACATTGCATCGGATCGGCGAGCACACCGCAGCCGCGCTGGCGCAGCAGCAATACGGCAAGCCGCTGGCCGCGTTGACGCGGGCACAGCTGGCCGGCGTCCGCAGCGAAGTGGCGGTGGCGCTGAAGACCAACCGCTACGACGCCACCACGGAGACGCTGCGTCTGACCGCGCCGGAGGCCGAGGCCTTTCGCTTAGAGATCGGCCAATGGACTGACTACTTTCGTCATCCGTCCCGCAACGGCGGCCTCAAGCGCGACCTGATCACAGACCCAGCGGAACTGCACCAGCTCACCGCTTTCATCACATGGGCGGCCTGGGCCTCGGTCGCCGATCGTCCGGGCGCGGACTACTCCTATACCAACAACTTTCCTTATGATCCCACCGTCGGCAATCAACCGACTGCGGGAGCGCTACTGTGGAGCGCGCTGAGCCTGATGATGCTACTCGGCGGTATCGCCGTGGTGCTGCTGGCCTTCGGCAAATTCGACTATCTCGGCTGGATCAGTCGCGGCCGGCATGTGCACCCGCATCTGCTGCCGGGGCAAGCCAGCGCGGGCCAGCGCGCGCTGGTCAAGTTCTTTATCATCGTGGCGCTGCTGTTTCTGGCGCAAACGCTAGTCGGCGGCGCCACCTCCCATTACCGCGCCGATCCCGGCAGCTTCTATGGCATCCCGCTGGAACAAATCTTCCCTAGCAACCTGATGCGCACTTGGCATTTGCAGACGGGAATCTTCTGGATCGCCACCGCTTACGTCGCCGCCGCGTTGTTCCTTGCCCGCTCGCTGCGCGCCGACGAGCCGCGCTGGTTGGCCGGCTGGGTGCACGTACTGTTCGCCGCCTTCGTCGTGGTGATCGGCGGCAGCCTGTTGGGCGAGTGGTTGGGCATGTCTGGGCTGCTCGGGCGGTGGTGGTTCTGGCTGGGCGACCAAGGCTGGGAATATTTGGAGATCGGTCGGCTGTGGCAGTACCTGCTGGTGGCCGGTCTGCTGGTGTGGTTCGCGTTGTTGTGGTGGCTGGCGCGGCCGCGCGCGGTGGCTGACGTGGCGGCGCGCCCATTGGCGCGGGCGTTTCTGCTGGCGGCGTTGGCGATCCCGGTGTTCTATATCCCAGCGCTATTCTACGGTGCCAAGACCAACTACACGGTGGTTGATACTTGGCGCTTCTGGATCATCCATCTGTGGGTGGAGGGCTTTTTCGAGTTTTTCGCCACCACTGTCGTTGCGCTGGTGTTTTTCCAACTCGGCCTGACCAGCCGCAACACCGCGCTGCGCGTAATCTACCTCGACGCCATCCTGTACTTCCTCGGTGGCATCGTTGGCACAGGGCATCACTGGTATTTCACCGGCCAAACCAATTTCAACATGGCGCTGTCGGCCATGTTCTCGGCGCTGGAGGTGGTGCCGCTGACGCTCCTGACCTTGGACGCGTGGGACTTCGTCCGCGTCACTCGGAGTGAATGCGAAATCTGTGGCAAGTCCGTCGCAGTGCCGCACAAGTGGACTTTCTATTTCCTCATGGCGGTGGGTTTCTGGAACTTCGTCGGCGCCGGTGTTTTCGGCTTCTTGATCAACCTACCGATCATCAGCTATTATGAGGTCGGCACCTTGCTCACGCCCAACCACGGTCACGCCGCGCTGATGGGCGTGTTTGGTATGCTCGCGATCGCGCTGATGGTTTTCGTATTGCGCCAGACCATCGACGAATCGCGTTGGGCCGGCATCGAGAAATGCGTAAAGGTCGCCTTCTGGGGTACCAATATTGGCCTCGCCATGATGGTGGCAATGAACCTTTTCCCCGGCGGCGTGCTGCAGTTACGGGACGTGACCCAGCACGGTTACTGGCATGCCCGCAGCCTAGCCTACACCGGCAGCGACACAGCACGCCTGATCGAGTGGCTGCGCCTGCCGGGCGACCTGGTGTTCATTATATTCGGCGCAACACCCTTGGTGATCGCCACGGTCAAGGGGTATCTGGGTATGGGCGCTGCATGCCCAGGCGAGGGGCGGACAGCCCGTGATGGCGTTGTAGGCGATACACGATTTGAATGAATGAGAATCAGGTCAGCCTGGTGTCTCGGCCTCCTCGTCTTCCGCCGCCGGATAAACGAGAATCCCACCGTGCGGCGATCGCGCGACGACCGTGAGCTTTGCGGGGTCTGTCCTAATGGGCTCCATGATGTGGCCACGGGGAGCTTCTCCGCCGGCAGGCACTCCGTAATGATGCGGCGGTGGCAGCGCCACCACACGGCTTCGGCGCGCATGATAGCGCAACGATGGACACGGGCGAGCGCCCGCAATTCTTCAAACCCCGTGCGGAACGCGGCGATTGGCGCGTAATCGGAAAAATGAAACCACTTGAATTCGAAGATGGATGCGTAAATGGCGGCGGCTCACCAATTACGCGTCGCGTTGCGCCCTGTACGGGGACGACGCGTCCTGCATTGATCCGCTGCCACAAGACAAAAGGTTCGCGAACGAAGCATGGCGACGTTGGCCATACAATCTTTTCTATCAAAGCTTCTTGCTCAATCAGCAGTGGTGGCACAACGCGACCACCGAGATCGCGGGCGTCACCAAGCAGCATGAGAATGTCGTCGAATTCGCCTCGCCGTAGATCCTCGACATCTTCTCTCCTTCCAACTTTCTGCACATGAATCCCGAAATCCAACGGCGCAGAATCACACAGGCCCAAAGCGCCATTCATTGAAGCGCGACTTCGGAGAAGCTGCGCAGCTTGCGCGAATGCCGCCGCTCGCGTTCCTGCGCCTTCAGCTTCTCCAGCGCGTTAAGGCCAATTTCGAGATGCTGGTCGACTCGTTGGCGGTAGAAGCTTTCTGCAAAAGCTCGACGCCGCCTATCCGTCGTCAACGGCGATCAAGCTGATCCTCGACAATCATTCCGCGCACATCTCGAAGGAAACCAAGGCTTGGCTCGACGCGCAACCAGAGGGGCGTTTCACCTTCGTGTTCACGCCCAAGCATGGTTCATGGCTCAATCTCGTCGAGAATTTCTTCTCAAAGCTCGCACGATCAACGCTTCGTCATATCCGTGTCACGTGCAAAAAGGAGCTGAAAGATCGGATCATCGCAGCAATCGACGACATCAATCGCGATCCCGTCGTTCATACCTGGACCTACAAAATCAATGTCACGCCATGATATGAGTCGATCCACGGAAGCGCTGTACTAGTCTAAGATCCAGGAGCCCGATGCTCGCGACCTTGGCCGCTTTGCGCGCCGGGTTTGCCTTCGATGCCAGGTGAGCCGGCCGCCCTTGAGCTCGTACCGAGTTGCTTACCCTGTTCGCTGATATTCGATGGGTCTTCATATTGCTTTTCAACGGCGGTGCTCGGCAAGACGTTTCTGCCTACAGCAGGGCCGGACGTATCGCCAGACTGCTGTTGTGCGAGCGCAGCGCCGCTCAGGAAGAACGATGCGATCGCCCAGAGCGCCGTAAATCTACGAGTGGTCATAGGTTTTCTCCGTGATTGGAGTTTGTTCCCCTGACGAAAGGGAACTCGTGAGTTATGTTGGCTCGACTCGCCGATAAGCAAGCCGGGGCTAAAGCGTTACGTTTGAAGAATGATCCCGGCGCCGTTCGGCCCAGAGCCCCCGCCGAAACCCAGAAAATGGGCGGTGCGCGCTGGAGATGCTCGCCAAGCGGATGGGCTGGTCGGTTTTTGGGGCAAAGAGTCCATGACCGCGCCAAGATGAACTCGCCACCTTGCGCCATCACGCTGGCGCTATATTGACCGCGTCGCACGAACGGAACGCAACCCAAAATAGCGGGAGCGCTGCAAGATTGCAGCGCCCCTTGAGGTTTAGGGACCAACTACGAGTCGACCTTTCATGCCCGGATGGAAGCGGCAGGTGTAGTCGATCACACCTGGCCGCTTCAAAACCGTTTGGCCTTTGGCCCCTGGTAGGAGGTCTATGTCGAAACTCCCATCGTCGGCGGTTGCCGTGTGGCGAAAAATGTCCGAATTTCGCCACTCGATAATGTCATTCACGTGCAGGCCTGCCGGGGCAGACCCAAACGCCAATTTGTTGATTTCGATTACGTAAACCTGCGGCTCGGCGCCACGCGACAACGGTGTGAAAGCGAGAAAGCTGAGCATCAGCGCCCCACTCGCCGCCATAAGGGATCGAACGCCCATCGAAACGCTACTTCAGCTGGTCGACGAGATGCTCAGCGTGCTGCTGATGTTCCTTAAACAGCTTGAGACCGGTTTCAAGCAGGCTCTTCAATTCACCGTTTTGGGCGTCGGGAATGAGCACGGTTGCAAGCGCCCCATTGACGGTTTGGTGATAGGCGACCTCGTTCTGCGCGTACGTCTTGTCAAAGGCGGCTCCGCTCAGCTTCGACAACTCCTCGCGCTTCTTGGCGGCGCCTTCCGTCAGGGATTTGCTGGTGTCATTGTCTTCCGGCTTAACCTTTAGCTTTTCGACCAAGGCGAGCGCCTGCTTGTTGACTGCAGTGTGATCGCGGACCATTTCCTCGGCAAAGTCCTTGACGGCTTTGTTCTGTGATGTTTTCAGTGCGAGCTCTGCGGCAGCGATGTCGAGTTGCCCTGCGGTATACGCGATGTGCGCAATTTGCGGATCGGTTGGTTTGGCTGCAGTCTGAGCCATTGCCCCAGACGCTGCGAAGCTCATTGCGACGGCGAGCAGAAGACGCGGTTTGCGGAACATGGTGGTGTCTCCTTGACATCAACTTCCCGCCTATGCGGGTGATGGCGCCTCAATAGATGCAGGGACAATCCAAAGGTTCCCGATAAATTGCGGGAACCTCTCTGTTTCTGCCGCATCTGATAGTAGTCGGAATGGATGCCAGTTGGGCTGCAATGAAAAAAAATCAGACAAGGATCGCGGACGCAGACTGGACGAAGCTGGCGGATGTCGACATCATCGCGCGTGTGGCGACAGGCGATGCTGGAGCTTTTGCCGAGCTTATGCGGCGCTACAACCGCAAACTCTATCGTACCGCGAGGGCCATGACAGGCGATAATGGCGAGGCCGAGGATATTGTTCAGGAGGCTTGGACGCGCGCCTATGCCCATATCGCGGATTTTCGCAACGAATCCGCGATCTCCACTTGGTTGGTCCGCATTGTCCTGAACGAGGCGCTTGGCCGAAAACGGCGCACAAGGCCAACCGTAGAATTGGACGAGACAAACGAGCATCAAATGTCGAGCGTGATCATGCTGCCCAGCTGCGGGGCCAATCCGGAAAGCTCAATGTCAAGGACCCAGGTTCGGCATTTGCTCGAGCGGGCGATCGATACACTACCACCTGACTTTCGCACGGTTTTCGTCTTGCGCAGCGTTGAAGAAATGCGCGGCGCGGAAGTCGCGCAACAGCTCGGAATTCCAGAAGCAACTGTCAAAACAAGACTGCACCGCGCCCGCGCGTTGATACGCCAGGAGCTTGAGAAAAACTTCCTGATTGCGCTCTCCGACGTGTTCCCCTTCGATGGTGCACGATGCAAAGAACTGTCCAATCGTGTGATGGCCAGGATTGGACTGTTGCAAGACAAGAGTTAGACTTTGTTCCCTCTCAATCCCAAAACTTTCACGACCAGGGCGAACGTTTCGGGCGCGTCAATCGCGAATTGAAGGGAACTTCTGTCATGACTGTAACCGCGGGGAAAACGGCATTTGTCTTCGCGGGCGGAGGAAGCCTCGGCGCGATCCAGGTCGGCATGTTGCGTGCCCTGCTATCTTCTGGATTGCATCCGGATTTCGTGGTCGGCGCCTCAGTCGGGGCGATCAATGCAAGTTATTTCGCCAGCGCGCCAAACGCCGAAGGCGTGGCGAGTCTGGAGCGGATCTGGTCTGGTCTGCGACGCGCGGACATTTTTCCGTTCAGCTCGGCGAGCGCCTTCGGCCTGCTCAGGTATCCAGACAATATCATCAATCCCAGCCGATTGCGCCGTCTGATCGAGACGCATCTGTCCTATGCTCGTCTCGAGGAGGCGGCGATTCCCCTGCATGTCGTGGCGACCGATCTGCAGGGGCTGAGCGTCTGTCTCTCCAGCGGTCCGGCGGTTGAGGCGATTCTCGCGAGCACGGCGATCCCGGGCGTATTTCCGCCCGTCTATATCGACGGCCGGCCGCTAACGGACGGCGCAATCGCGGCCAATACGCCCATCCGGATCGCAGCCGAACTCGGAGCGTCACGAATCATCGTGTTGCCGACAGGTTATGCCTCCGCGCTGAAAGAATCGCCAAAAGGGGTGGTGGCCAAGGCCCTGCATGCAATCACGTTGATGATAACATGGCAGCTCAAGCATGAAATGACGCTAGTCCCCGAAACCATCCAGTTGCATCTCGCGCCGATGCTTTGCCCACTCGAGGTGTCCCGATACGATTTTTCGGCGTCGAAAGAACTTATCGAGCGGGCAGCTCGCTCGACGACAAAATGGATCGAGCACGGCGGGTTGACGCGCAGGGCGCTCCCACAGGAGCTCGCGGCGCATCGCCACCATGGTTAACGAAAGCTCGCACGCCAATCAATACGCACGCTCATTCGGTGTCTGACGACTCGTTCCAATAAATTACTGCCTCGTCAATGCGGTCAGAATCCCCTTCCTGAATTCCCAGCGCCCCATCTATCTCGATTTCTGGCTCTGGTCGTTGCAACAAACCGGCATCCTCGAGACTTTCGATGTCGGGCAGATCGCGCAGACTGGCCAATCCGAACACCTCCAGGAATTTGCGCGTCGTGACATAGGCATAGGGCGCGCCGGGTTCCGGCGCGCGCGGACCGGCGGCGATGAGGTCCAGACTCTTGAGCCGGCCAATGATGTCCCGGCTGACCTCCTTGCCGATGAGGCGCGACAGTTCCGCGCGGGTGGCCGGCTGCAGGTAGGCGATCGCGGTGACGGTGAGCAGTTCGGTCGGCGTCAGTTCTGGCGGCCCGGCGTCCCTGGCGCCGTTGCCCAGCGCGCGAATGGCGCCGGCGTAGCGCGATTTCGTGCGAAGCTGCCAGCCGCCGGCGACCTGGACCAGTTCATAGGGACGCGGGCGCAATTCGTCGCGAATGTCGGCGAGGAGATCGTCGAGATTGCAATTCTTCCCGACGATCTTGGCGAGCGCTTCGCGCGGCACGGGATCGAGCGCGGCGAAGATCGCCGCCTCGACGCGGCCCAGCCATTCGCGCCAACGGGCGCCTTCCGGCAGGTCGGCCAGCTCGGGATCGAACAGCGGTTCTTGCTCACGTCTTTTGGGACGGCTCATCGCTGATCCCTATAAGCCGTAGAGCCGAAAACTGGGCCGCCCCGACAATTCGCGCGCGGCGCCGAGCTCGACCAGCCGATCGAATAGACGCCGGCTGGCGCGATCCGACAGCCTCGCGGCTTTCGCCGCGGTCGCCGGAGAAACCGCGTCGTCGGCGAGCAGCATTTCGATCACTCGCCCCGCCCCTTTCGCCCTCAGCTTTGGCGCGACGCTCAACAGCTTCGCCGATCGCCGAGAAAGATCGGCGGCGAGCCCATGAGCCTCCCGCGCGGCGAGCGCGACGGCCGTGGCGCAATGGAGCGGCCAATCGGCGTCGCCCGCGCGCGGCCGGCGGCCCGCCGACCGCGACGACGGCCGCGCGATCGCCGTCGCGAGGAGTGGAACCGGCGCGTCCCAACCGAGCTTTCGCGCCAGCATCAGATCGCTCAGCCACAGCGCCAAAATCTCGGCCTCGAGGCGCGGCGCGCCGTCCAGCATTCGCGTCGTCGTCGAACCGGCGCGCGCCGCCGCCGCCAACGGATTTTTTTCGTCTTCAAAGAGATGGCGCAGCGCCTCGGCGAGCGCCTCGAAATCGAGGTCCCGCGGCAGTTCGAGCAGATCGGCGGCCCCGCGCAGGATTTGTTGGTCGAACCCCGCCGGGCGCGCGGCGAAACCGCGCCACAGCCGATGGACGCGGCCGGCCGGACTGGTGGGCGCGTTCCCGCCGGCGTTGGGCGAAAGATGCTCGGCGTCGCGCAGCGCGGAAGAATCCTCGCGATGGCGCGCCAGGGCGGCGCGGGCGGTCGCGGCGCGCAAGGCCAGGCGCTGGCGCAGCGCCCCGGCGAACGGCGGATTTTCGCGCACGATCGCGTCGAGCAAAGCGAGGCCGGCGCCGGCGCGGAACGCCGCCTCGAAGCCCGCGTCGGCGCCTACAACGCCAGTTGTCGACGGCCGCGCCCAGGACGGAAACATTTGCCGTAACAGCGGGTTGGCCGGCGCGGAACTGGGCGCGGCGCGCCGGCGCGAGCGCCGCCGCGGCAAGGCGACCGGCGCCGCGCCGCGCGAGTCGGCGGCGGGGATTTCGTCGTCGAAGGGGTCTGGGGGATCGAATCGAACCATGGCCTTAGCATAACCCAAGGCGGCGCTTTGTCACGTGGTTCAGCGCCAAATCCGCCGCGCTTGTCGGATGAATGGAATGTCCGATAACCTTATCTTATCGGACGCGATTCGGAACCCCAGCAATGCCCGATAAAATTGCCGAAAACGACCCCCTCGAAGTCTCTCCGAGGCGTCGGGAAAATGCGAACAAAGACGGAACAACGTCCGACGACGCCTCTCCGCCCTCCCCTCCCACACGCAGCGATCCTCTCGCCGCCCTCGCCGAGACGGCCAAAGGCTACGCACGCGCTGCGCGGGCCAACAATACGCAGCGCGCCTATGACGCCGACTGGCGGCACTTTTCGTCCTGGCTGCGCCGCCAAGGCTTGCCGCAGTCGCCGCCCGACCCGCAGACGGTCGGGCTCTACCTCGCCGCCTGCGCCGACGCCGGCGTCAGCGTCGTCACGCTGGAGCGCCGCCTCTCTGGGATTTGTTGGCATTACCGCCAACTCGGCGGGCCGCTCGACTCCCGCGACCGCCACATATCGACTGTTCTCGCCGGTATCCGCCGCCGCCACGGCCGCCCGCCCGTGCAAAAGGCGGCGATCTTCGCCGACGAGTTGCTCGCCATGTTGGCCACTCTCGACATGGACCTGCGCGGCCTGCGCGACCGCGCCATCCTGGCCCTTGGCTTCGCAGGCGGCCTGCGCCGCTCCGAGATCGTCGGCCTCGACTGCGGCCCCGAGCAGACCGAGGATGGAACCGGCTGGGTCGAGTTTCTGGACGGCGGCGCGCTGTTGACAATCAACGGCAAGACCGGCTGGCGCGAGGTCGAGATCGGCCGAGGCTCCCGTCCCGAAACCTGCCCGGTCGCTTTGCTCGAAACCTGGATGCGCCTGGGTCGTATCGCAAACGGCCCATTGTTTCGGCCCATCGCGCGCAAGAACGGCGGCGTCGCTTCCGAGCGGTTGACCGACAAGCACGTCGCCCGTCTCGTGCAAAAAACCGCGATGAAGGCGGGAATCCGGGGCGATCTCACAGAAGGCGAACGCAAGTGCGCCTTCGGCGGCCACAGTCTGCGCGCGGGCCTCGCCTCGTCGGCGCAAATCGAAGAAGCCCATGTGCAAAAGCACCTTGGCCACGCCAGCGCCGAGATGACCCGCCGATACCAGCGTAAACGCGACCGGTTCAAGGTCAACCTCACCAAGGCCGCCGGGCTGTGAAGGCCGGAAAAGTCGTCTAGTTTCAACAGAGAGAAAGGGGTTGGCATTGAAGTGCTAAGTCAAAAGCCGCCACATGATTTTGACTTACGGCTTCAAATTGAACTTTTTAAGCAAAACCGACAAATGCGTGGCCGCGGCCGCCGAAAGCAAGCCTCGGAATGGCCCTGAAGGCGAGTTTTCGGCCCGCAAATCGGCGACAAAGGCAGTTTTTCGGGCGTTTCTCCAGTTCGCCCCTGCGCGGGAGCGGCGAACTTCGGCCTTCGGAAGCGCATTCTAGTTCTGGAATGTTTGTTGCGTAATATAGGTGTTTCATGATATAAACCTGATTAATGCAACAATCGCCCACGATCCAGGCCAAAAGCCTGAAGGAGCTCGCCCTCGCCGTCGCTCGCGACCGCGGGATAGCTCGTTCGCGGGATTTCGAAGCGGCAGGAGTTCCGCGCATCTACCTTCAACGCCTCCGGGACGAGGGACTACTCACGCAACCCGGAAGGGGCCTCTACGCGCTCGCCAACAGCCAAATCAGCGCGCATCACAGTCTCGCCGAGGCTGCCAAATCTGTTCCCAGCGGGGTCATTGGACTGCTTTCGGCTCTCCAGTTCCATGAACTGACGACCCAGCTCCCGTCCCAGGTCTGGATGCTCCTGCCTTCAAAGGCATGGGCGCCGAGGCGATCGCCCGTCACACTGAAGATTCTGCGCGCCAGTGGTGAGGCGCTGAAAGCCGGAGTCGAGCAGCAGCTCGTCGATCGGGTGGTCGTCCCCATCACATCGCCTGCGAAAACCGTGGCCGACTGTTTCAAATATCGCGGCAAAATCGGTCTCGACGTGGCTATCGAGGCGCTTCGGGACTGCCTGACGAAAAAGCGGGCCACGCGCGACGAAATCTGGCGTTACGCCGCCATCGATCGCGTCCAGAATGTCATGCGGCCTTATCTGGAGGCGCTCTCGTGACACGAGAGCCGCTCAAGAATGTCCCCGCCTCCGTGCGAGACCGGCTGACCCAGCGTGCGCGGGCCGCCGGCGAGAATGTTCAGCTGATCCTGACCCGCTACGCGATCGAAAGGCTCCTTTACCGGCTGAGCGCTTCACAACATCGAGAACGGTTCGTCCTGAAGGGCGCCATGCTCTTCAGCCTGTGGGGGCCGACGCCTTATCGCGCGACTGGAGACCTCGATCTTTTCGGGACAGGCAACCCCGAGATCGAACAATTGATCTCCGTCTTTCGAGCAATCATTCAGGTCGAAGTCGTCGAAGACGGCGTCGCCTTCCGATCCGACACTTTGCGCGCCGAGCCGACGCGACCACAAGACGAATATGCAGGCGTTCGGATCATGTTCGACGCCTCGATCGCCAATGCTCGGCTCCCGATCCAAGTGGACATCGGATTCGGCGACGCCATCACCCCTGCCCCGCAGGAGATCGAATATCCATCGCTGATCGGAATGCCGGCGCCGAAACTCAAGGCCTACCCGCCAGAGACAGTCGTCGCGGAAAAGCTCGAGGCTCTCGTATCGCTCGGCGTGGCCAACAGCAGGATGAAGGATTTCTACGATCTCTGGGCGATCAGTCGGACCTTCGCCTTCGATGGGCTGGTGCTGACCAAAGCGATACGGGCGACATTCGAGCGCCGCGGAACGATGCTGCCGACCGAAATTCCATTCGGACTTTCAGAGGCGTTCGCTGCGGATCCGGTCAAGCAAACACAGTGGCGGGCCTTCCTTCGGCGCACCGAGATCGCGATGGCGCCGGAGCCCCTGACCCAAATTATCCCGTCGATCGCCTCATTTCTGATGCCGGTCCTTCAGTCCGCCGCCGACGAACGGACCACTCCAGGAAAATGGCCGGTCGGCGGGCCTTGGGGAGATTGATCGGTGCCCCTGATCGGCTACGCCCGCGTCTCGACCGAGGAGCAGGTCACGGACGCCCAGACGGATGTGCTGAAGGCGGCCGGCTGCGTCGAGATTTTTCGCGAGCATATGTCGGGGGCGAAAGCCTCGCGGCCGGAACTGGCCAAGGCCCTTTCGCGCGTGCGCCGCGGCGACGTTCTGGTCGTCGCGCGGCTCGACCGATTGGCCCGTTCGCTGTCGCATCTCCTGTCCGTGATCGCCGAGCTCGACGCCAAGGGCGCGCATTTCAAATCGCTCGCCGATCCGATCGACACCACGACCCCACAAGGCCGTTTCGCCCTGCAGGTTCTGGGCGCCGTGGCGGAGTTGGAGCGCGCCCTGATCCAGGAGCGCACCAAGGACGGCTTGCGCGCCGCCAAGAAGCGCGGCCGCGTCGGCGGCAATCCAAAGCTCCGCGCCGGCGATCGCGACGCCATCCAGCGCATCGTCGACGCCAAGGCGGCGAACTATTTCGAGCGCGTCAATCGAACGGCCGAACATTGGCTGCCGGTCGTCCGGCAAATGCGCCCGGATCATCGCTGGCAGGATGTCGTGCGCGTGCTCAACGCCAAGCGCGAGAGCGCCACCGACGCTCCCCTGCCCCAATGGACCGCCGAGCGCCTGAAGCGCGCGGTCAAATGCTTCGTCGCCGAGGGCTTGATCGAGCCCAGGCTCCTCCATCAAGCCGCCAGCCGAAAAATCAGCAGCGAACGGCTCGTCACGCTCGTCGCCGGGATCAAGCGGGCCAATCCCGATCTGACGCTCGCGCAAATCGGCGCGCAGCTCGAAGCCATGTATGAGCGCACGCCGCGCGGAGGAGCGCGCTGGGCGCCTTCCTCCGTCAAAAGCCTGCTCGATCGCGCCGAAAAACTCCAATTGTTCGCCGCCGAAACTCCGTGAGCGAGCGGACTGCCGCGCGTCCGAAAACCCATCCCCCACGTCATCCCGTCCTCTTGCGTTGGCGCGCCGCCTTTGCGGCCTTGCCGCGCAACAGCGCCATCAGCACCGGCCCGAGCGAGAACTCCCCTGCCCTCGCCTTTTCCGTCAGGACGCGGAGATAGCCGCCGGCGCTCCTGATCTCCTCACCGCGTTGCAGGATGGCGGCGATGACGATCGAAGCGTCATGCTCGCCCAGGACGTCCACGGCCTGCGACCAGGCGTCTGGCGAAACGCCGAGGGCCGAGCGCACCGTCGCCGCGGCTGTCGCCAAGTCCCGCCATGAGGAAATTTCGCCGCCATTGCCGTAATCGACGATGTCTGGACAGGCCTCCAGCACCATGCCGAGAGGATAGGTCCGAAGCGCTGGCTTGGGATCGGCTGTCACAGATCGATCCGAGGATATTTCAGGCGCTCGCTCGATCGGTCCCCTGCTTGTTTCGAGATTTGGCTCGGACGGATTGGCCCTGCCTTCTTGAAGGCGCGGTTCAAGATCGAAAGAGTTTGTGGTTTGATTTTGTATGTGCCGCTCAGTTTGAGACTCATTGCCGCTCATATTTCGAACTTTTACGTGAGCTTCCAATGGCTTGTGGATTTCGGCCGCCAGCCTGGCAAGATCGCCGGCCAAAGCCTCCAGATCGGCGCGGGAAAGCCCCCGCCCGTAGCGACCCGAGAGTGCCGCATATTGCTGATGCGCGCCGTCCCAGTCGCCTGAGACCCCCTCCTCCAATCCGGTGTCGATCATTTTGACGATGTCGCGACGGGTGAGCGTGATCCTTTCGCGCAGCAGCGCGATCGCGCGGTTCTCGGCCCGGACCTCCTCAGCGAGATTTTCGATCTCGCTGGAGCGCGCGACGAGCGGCGCGAGGTCGAAGCCGAACGCGTCCTCTATGGATCCGCCCTGCCCTTTTCGGGCGAAGCGTTTTCCGTTCGGGGAGTCTCGGCGGATGATCAAGCCTGCGTCGACAAGGCAGGCGAGATGCCGCCGCAGCGTTGCTGGCGCCATGCCGTGGGCGCGAAGCGACAGCTCCCTGTTGGAAGGGAATACGACGATGCCGGGGGCCGCTTCGCCGGCCCTCGAATCGCACTCGGGCAAAGAGAGAGCGGTCTCCTGATGGAAACTCAAAAGCGCGTGCAATACCGATAGCGCGCGCTCGGTGATGCCGAGCGGCTCTTTGGCTTCGGTGAGCGCCCGAAACAGCCGCCATTTGTGGACGACGGTTTCGGATGCGCCTGGCTTGGTGGTGAAATTCTCAGTCGCCGTCTGACTTGCCACCATGGCGAGCGACAGCGGCCGCCGCCCAAAGGGCGTCGTTGGTTGCATCTGCATGATCCCTTGCCTCGTTCAGGCAAAAGAAATCTGCTCGCCAAAACGGCGCCGACTCTTGACAGCGATTCGCGGAAGTGGGATTCTCTCAGTTGCGACACTATGAGAAGGGCTTCCGGGACGACGTTTCGGGGGCCTTTTTCTTTTGCGATGGACTCCTTTGTAAATCGGGGAACGAACTCAACTCCCGCTCAACTTTGACGCGAGCGGAATTCCTCGTAGAGAGCGTCGAGACGCTCTAATACGAAACCTGCGAAATCGGGTTCCGCTTTTTCGTCAAAGCGCACGACGGTCGTCTTTTTGTCACGGCTGATGCGCGCGAGCGGCGTGCCCGCCGAGTTTTTCCAGATCCGCGTGGTCGAGCGTGCGGCCTCTCTCTCACTGGCCGCGCTGAGTGCTCGGATGAACCTCGCGTCGGAGTCGCGAGTCATGTCGGGATCTGCGAGTACGAGTTCAACACGGCGAACCGCATCCTCACTCTGCAGTAGATCGGCCAACTGCAGCCATCGGCGACGCCCCGCCTTTGGCGCCGAACCGATGGCCTTGGCCAAATCCTCGGGGACCGCGCGCGCCACGGAGATCATTTTCGAAAGTTCGGTCTTGTCGGTCGACAAGGCGGCCATAATGACTGGTCTGTCGTAACCGCTATCCTCCAGAGTTTTAGCAAAAATCGCCCTCTCGATGAAAGAGAGATCCCTCCGAACGGAATTTTCGATCCCCTGGGCAAGAACGAGTTGTTGGTCGTCCAGGCTGCGAACGACAGCTTTGACCTTCAGACCGAGTTCGCGCGCCGCCGCTATTCTTCGATGCCCATATGCCGCCTGATATCGGCCGCCCTGTCCTGGGTGCGGTCGCACTAATATTGGGACTTCTTGCCCATGGCTGCGCATCGATTCTTTTAGCGCGGCGAACGCGGGATCATCGGCCGAGGGGAAGCGATCTCGAATGAACGAAACATCCACGAGCTGCGGGTCGAGATCGACCACAGAGGCTCCAGTCGCCAGCGCTTCTTGAAGAACCCGGGACTCCTCTTCGATCTTATCTAGCGTGAGGCTCATCGTGCGCACGGGCCCAGCCAGAACGCGGTCTCGACCCTGCGCTTCGGCCTTAGTCCCCGGGTTGGCCGCGGCCAACTGTTCTTCGAAAATTGACTTGAGCACATTGCGGCGGGTCATGTGATCCTTCCCCAAGCGCGGAGGATGAGGCCAAGAATTTCGCTGTTGACCGCCTCGAGAGATTCGAGCGCGCGGTCATAGGTGGCGCGGCCAACGGCACCTCGATCAAGCTCGTAGAGAGACTGCTTGGTCAGTCCTGCGTCGGCGATCGCTGTCGATTTCCAAACTGTTGCGGCCAAGACCTCATCGCCGAACAGTCCGCGAAGTAAGGCCACGACCTGCGACTGAGGTCCGTCGTGCGGTTCGTGTCTGGTAATCACATAACGAATGAAGTCATGTCGAAGATCGCCCCCCGCCTTGCGAACCACCGCCATCAGATCCGAGGCCATGAGAAGGAATTGGGACATGGAAGCCACGTCCACCATCTGCGGATGAATTGTGATCAAAAGGGCAGTGGCGGCGCACAAAGCTCCAAGGGTGAGGTAGCCCAACTGCGGCGGACAATCGACGACCACAACGTCATAGTCGGTCTCAATCTCCGCAAGCGCGCGTCCCAGTCTCTGGAAAAACATGCCTCCGGCCGGATGCTGGCCTAAGGACAGCGCTTGCGGTGTCTCATGCTCGAACTCCATGAGCTCCAGATTGCCAGGTATCAAATCGAGGCCGTCGAAGTAGGTCTTGAGGATGCAGTCGCGTACTGGCCGACGTTGGTCGTCGTATCTAATTGCACCGTAAATTGTGTCGCCTTCTTTCAGGTCGAACTCCGGCTGGAGACCGAGCATCGTCGACAGGGACGCTTGCGGATCGAGGTCGACGGCCAAAACGCGAAAGCCCGACAATGCGAGATACTGCGCCAAATACAGACACGTCGTCGTCTTTGCGGAACCGCCCTTGAAGTTTGTACAGGCGATCGTCTGCATCTTTTCGCCGGGGCGCCGCCGTGGCAAAACCACCTGAGCCTCCCGTGGCTTCGCCGAAGCGATATGGCGACGGAGTTCGTTGATTTGAACCAAGGTGTAAGAGCGCCGACCCGACGAGCTGGTTTCGGGAATTGGTCCAATCCCGTCTAGCGAGAGCTGCCGCAAATATCCGTCGGAGACGCGCAACAACTTCGCTGCCTCACCCGATGAGAAGGAACGTAAGGACTTGTGGCTGTCCGGTGGAAAGAGGCGAGCTCCGAGAGACTGAAGTTGCTCCGACAGCAGTCTTGCCTGCGCGGAAATACGGATATCCGACGTCTCCCCTTGCGGAGGGACAATGTTGGAACGGCGAACGTCCGTGTCCACGGCTTCTTCTCTCGATACGGTTGCAGGCGCCAAATCAGATTTCTTCCGTATCAGAAAGCCACGATTCGCCTAGGAGAGCAATAAATTTATCGTAAACGGAAATTAACGGACGTCGTCGGGATTCTAAGGCGAAACTGCACGTTGAGTTGGCCGCGGCCAACAGCCGACTCATTCTTTAGCAGCGGCTGGCCATCACCAACCTTCCCTGCAAACCCTTTGCAGTTTGAATTCCGCCGTCTGTGACAAAATGGCCGATGCGGTGGCAGATGGGAGACTCTCTTAACGGGCCCCCATGACACCACTTCCAATCGTCGCGGGGCGAGAATGCATGGTGCCAGACACGGAGGGTCGATTAGACGACGACTTCAGTCTGGTAGGGGGCCGGCAATTGACTGCGCAGAGACCGCGAAGCGCGATGAGCCATTCTCGCGCTGCACTTTTTCCAGTGCTACCACGCACGCAGCCTTGATCCGATCACGGAGAAAGGCAAGGCGACACTTGGCGATGACCGATTGCGTGACGCCATCGAGATCGACGCGCGGTAGCCCGGCGATCACGCTGCGGAAATGTTCTAGGCCGGCGGTATAGAGACCCGCAGAGCTCGCTGCAGCCGTTCGGGATCGATGTGAGGCCGGCGAGGGATGTCAGCTTCGCCGACGCGTTACGCCCGCAGGCGTAACGCGTCGGCGACGTCGTTGCGCTCGCGCGAGGACGAAGCCGCCTTGCGCGACGCCGAGCCCCACGCCTCCGGCGCGGACGGGACCAGCTCAGCCGACCGCGTTCGCCGATTATGGCGCGCCGTCGCAGGGCCGACCGGCGACGTTGGACGCCGCCGCACTCGCGGCCGCCGCCGCGATCGTCGATTGCCCCCCAATCTCTGGTGGCCGGCGCTCGCCGGCGCGCTCCAAAGCGCTCTCGCGGGTCACGATCAGCCACTCGCCGCGGCGGCGACGGCTGGCGTCGTGCTGGCGCGAAGGTGCCGACGACACGGCGCTCCGAGGCGGAAATCCTCGCCTGATGAGCGGCCGGTCGCCGCCGCCGCAACGCGTATGCGGCCGGAGCTGCGTAGCGCTCCGAGCCGACGCCCGCGGCCGAGCGATCCGGATTGGCCGGACGCGCTGGCCGGCACCGTCGCGTTGGCGGCGCGGGACGCGTTGGCGCTCGCCGCTGAACAGGCTGTTGGCGGTCCCGCCGAAACTCCACGCCAAGGGCGCCGGCCGCGTCGTCGAGCTGCTGCTCGCCGACGACGCCGTTTCGCTGGCCCGCGCGGCGCGGTCGGCGCGGCTCTCGGACCGCGCTCCGCGCCGGGTGTTCGATCGGCTCTTCCAACTCGGCACCGTGCGCGAATTGTCGGGCCGCCCGGCTTTTCGCCCTTACCGACTCGGAGGACACCAGGGACCCGATCCCAGAAAGCCGCCCGGATGTGTCTTTCGACGCGGATCTCGCCGACCTGCCCGAGCCGGGGCGCTGGCGCGAATAGATGGGCCGTGTCGAGGCGGCAATTTTTTCCGCGCGCGATCCGGCGCCGCGCGAGACCCTGGCACGGCTGGTCGGGCAGGGGTCCAATCTCAACGAGCTGCGCGGGGCCCCCTACGACATCGTCCTCGTCGCCGGCGGCGGGCAGTTTCGCACGTTCTCGCGTTTCGCCGGCCCGATCCGCGTGGCAGCCGCGGGCGTGCTGCGCGACAGCGGCGCGCCCGAATTGACGCCCACCGAATTGCTGGCCCTGACCGCCATCGCCTCCTGCAGCCCGTGACCCGGGCGAAGCTCTCGCGGCTCGCCGGCCGAGAGATCAGCCGCGATGTCATCAGCCGGCTGAAGGGTCTCCAACTCATCGACGGGGCGTTGCGCGCGCCCGAGCCCGGCGCGCCTTTTGCCTATGTCACGACGCGGAAATTTCTGGAGGCCTTCGACCTCGCCAGCCTACGTCGACCTCCCCGACGACGAGCGGCAGACGGACGAGGACGCCGCCAACTTCGCCGACGGGGATGGACATCAATCGGCGGATTGGTGATTCTGGCGCTCAGAGCGTCCGGCAGCCGAGGACGGGTCTCCAATCGACGGGCCGGACGTTTTCTCGCGCGATGTGAGAAAGGCACCTGTCATCGCCGAGTCTTACACGCCAAACGGTGTCGACCGGGGCGACGCGTCGATCGGCTCGGAAGTAGCGAAGCTCTATGCGTGAAAGGAACGCGCGGTGGCGATCGAGATACCGAAAGAGTCTACGAAGGAAGCGGTCTTGTCGATTCGACGCTACTTCGAAGAGAACATGGACAATGAGATCGGAAATCTAGCAGCAGAGGGCCTGCTCCGATTCCTCGTCGAGGAGATCGGTCCAATTATCTACAACAAGGCGGTCGCGGATGTGCAGAGCAGGCTGCAAGCCCGCGTAGCGGAGCTGGATGTCGAGATTCATGAGGACGAGTTCGGGTACTGGAGGAATCGCCGGCGACGCTGATCCGGACATGATAGGCCGTCGGCAAGATTTCGATTGCCGCGACGGTCAAAGGCGGCCATGGGCGCTAACCCGCATTTCTCACCCCCTCGTCACCGGTCGGCGGGTCATTCATATCGACGCCGAAGACCGCGCTCGCGCGGGCATACAACCGCATCATCGGCAAGGTTTTCGGCGCTTTCATTCAGCTATGGATGAAACCCTTGCAGCGCTTGCGTCGAAAACTCGACCTGCCACGACGCGGGGGCTTCGATCTCGTCGCCGGCGCCGCGCCCTGGGTGTCTACCCTGACGCTGTGCTCGCCCTTGCTCGCGCCGCCGCAACCTGACCACGCTCGGGAGACTTTCGTCGCCGGTCACAGTTTCTGGCTCTGTCGCAAATTTTGTTTATGGACGCGACGAGCGTATGAGAGTGTTTCAGATCACGCGGCGAGGGCGTAGAACTGCTGTGCTGGACGCAATTTGCCCGTGGTCTGCAACTGGTCCTTTCGGATCATATGCATGAGCTCGATCCCCGAGAGTGTCGCAGCAGCGGATCGAAATGATTTGAAACCCAACATCGGCCGCGTTACTCGCTTCACCGCTCGATGGTCCTGTTCGACGATATTATTGAGATATTTGATGCGGCGGATTTCGATGTCGGCTCCATGCTCCGCATTGTAGCGTTCGATCGCTGCCGTGTTGGCGCCGCTCTTGTCGATCGTGATCTTCTCCGGCTCGCCATGCTGGCCGATCGCCTTGCGCAAAAAGCGCAGCGCGCCTTTGCAGTCCCTCTTGGCCGTCAGCAGGAAATCCACCGTCGCGCCTACCTTGTCGACCGCCCGATATAGATATTTCCAGCAGCCTTTGACTTTCACGTAGGTCTCATCGAGACGCCAGCTGGATCCGATCGCGCGCTTGCGAGCACGGAACTGATTTTCCAGCAAAGGCGCATACTTGACGACCCAGCGGTTGAGCGTGGAATGGTCGACTTCGACGCCGCGCTCTTCCATCATTTCTTCGAGCTGGCGATAGCTCATGGGATACGCCACATACCAGCGGACGCTCCACAGGATCACGTCGCGTTCAAAATGGCTGCCCTTGAAATCGATCATCGCACACGTCCGCCAGCTCCACTGCCACCGATCATAGCCCCAACCGACCCGCGGTAAAAAATTCGCGACAGAACCACTATCGGCCATTCCCGTCCTGCTCGATCGCCTTTCCGAAGGCGGCTCGCTGAAGGGCGCGCTCGTCTCCATCGACGCCATCGCCACCAACGCCAGGATCGCCCAGGCGATCGTGGACAAGGGCGCCGATTATCTGCTGGCCGTCAAAGCCAATCAGCCGACCCTGCGCGCCGAGATCGAGAGCGCTTTTTCCGCCGCGACGCGGATCGACACATGCGTCGATTTCGACAAGGGCCATGGCCGCATCGAGCAGCGCAGCGTGAGCGTCATCACCGAGGTCGATTGGCTGAACGGCGAGCGCCGCTTTCCGGGCGAGTTGCGTCTGCCGAACGCCGCGACGATCATTCGCGTCAAATCGCAGGCCGAGCTTTCCGACCGCGGCCGCTTCGAGACGCGCTACTACATCTCCTCGGCCCTTCTCCCGGCGAAGCGGGCGGGCGAGGCCGTGCGCGGCCATTGGGGCATAGAGAACCAGCTGCACTGGGTTCTCGACGTCGTCTTCGCCGAGGACCAATCCCGCTTGCGCAAAGGCCATGGCGCGCGGAACATGGCCGTCGTCAGGCATTTCGCGGTCAACATGATCCGCACGGCGCCAGAGCCCGAGAGCAAGCCCATGAAGCCGCAACGAAAGGCCACAAAGCCCACACGCACCAGCATCAAGCTCCGCAGAAAAATCGCGAGCTGGCAGGAGGATTATCTCGCCATCGCCTTGGGAGCCTCAGCCCGTTAACCCGGATTCGGAGCCCTGGAATGTGGGACGCGATCGATCGCAGCGCAGCGCGGCTCGCCGAATGCGCGCAAGAGAGACGCCGTCCCTCCCGAGTGGCCAAAAGCCTGCGTTGACAGGCAAACTCATAAGCTTTAGTCAGGCCGGAGACCCAGTAATGATGCAGAAGGTCGATGAAAGTGGTCACTTATCCGTTCCGGATCAGCCAGCGTGTCGCGCAAGCCGAAGAAGGCTCAACGGGCCATTATAAATCGATCGACAACACTTACAGCATCTTTTTTAGAGAAAAAATCGACAGCAAGAGCGTCGTCATCAAGCCGACGGAACGAGGGTTCGCTCCGATCAAGAGCACCTATCTGTCGCTCGACCTGTCGAGCACGACGCACTATACGCGGCTCCAGCTTCCCGTTGATTTGAAAGATTTGATCACAGTATCCGGCTCGGATGCGGCCGTCGTCGAAGTGAGCTTCTACATCGGGCCTCTGCGTGACGCCGATTCGCTCTCCTTGGTCAATATATCGATCATGGTGAATCGGGAGCGGAAGCAGTTCTTTACGAAGCTCGTCGATTTCGAGAAAAATCAAACCTGGACTGGAGAGGTACGGAAAAAAGTCGCTGTCGCGCTCGATGTGAACGCCATTCCCGACGATATTCCGAGCGTGATCGTGCTTGAGTTTCCGCCCTTCACGCCGCCTTTCTATATCAGCCCTGTGTCATTGAGATTCGATTCCTCTCCCGGCAACTACACCTGTGCGCCGGCGCGATACTGCCGAGCGCAAGAGTCCGATCTCGTTTGCGCCTATCTCGACATTCCGGGCGCTGCCGGCCTGTCGAATATGCAGGCGACTTCCGACGAGGCCTCCGGCGCCTTCGCGCTTTCCGGCGTTTTCCCGCTCCCGGGCGATGATTTCCGCGGGCGGGTGCTGATCCCCATCGAGCAGCTCGCGGCCGCGACGAGCTGGCGCGCCGCCGACGTGACCCTGGAGCTGTCGCATCATGCGGAGACGTCGTCGGGCGTCGTGAACGCGGAGATCGGCGTCCTCCCCGTCGATGTCGCCGGACATCCGATCGACAGCCCCACCTGCGAGCGACGGGCGACCATCCGCAATCTGGTTCTCTCCCGCCGCGCCACCATTTCGTTTCCGCGCGCAGAAGACAGCCTGTGCGGACACGCCATCGTCCTGGACTTCGAATCGTTTCGTGGAATCGGCGAGATACGCTTCTCCTGCACTGTGCGCGTGGCGGCCGAAGACGCACCGGACGCAATCAAGGTCGAGGCGCAGGTCTCCGGCGCACCCGAGGCCGCCGACGTCCCCGCAATTTTCGACGGTCTGCATTATTTGGCGCAGATCGGCATCGATCCGAGCGAATTGAAAGATCTCTCCCGCCAGGAGATCCAAGCCGCGACCTGGTCTCTCTATGACCGGTCCGGCTATACGGGCTTCGCTCCGCATCCGCTGTTTTCACCGTCCTGGTACGAGACGCAGCTCGACGCCGATGGACGACAACGACTCCCGGGCCTACGCAATCTCCTCGTCGATTATTCGACGCGGCCGGACCGATCGAGCCCGCACCCCCTGATCGACGAAGATTACGTCAATCTCCAGTATCGATTATTGTACGATGTTCCAGTGGAGTCGCGAAGCGCCATCGAGATATTGACGACCAGCGACGATTTTCGCATCGATCCGCATCGCCTGTTTTCGACGATGGATGTGGCGAAGGCGCTGAACATTCCGCCGCGCTCGCGCAAGGTCGCGGACGTGCTGCTTTGCTATCTCACCGACGAAAACGCTTGGACTATTCCGCCGTCGCCTCTGTTTCGTCCCGAACGAATCGACAGCGCGAACGAATGCCCGCTCCTGGCCTATCTGCGCGACGCGGCGTTATGGGGGCAGTCCCCGCATCCCTTGTTCGACCCGGCCTTTTTCGCCGATCAGCCGAACGCTCCCCAAAAGCGAAACATCGCTCCGCTCGCCGCCTATCTCGCAGCAGATATAAGAGAACGATCGAATCCACATCCGCAGTTCGACACTCACTATTATGCTCTGCAATTTCCACAGATTTGGGACGGAAAAATATCCGCGCTTGAGCACTATGTCCGCACCGGCGCCGGCAATCCCAGCTCCAAATTTCAAAAGCGCTATTATCTCGCCGCCCATCCGGAAAAAGCCCTGTCCACTTCATTTTTCACCGAAGGCGGCAACGGCATAGCCTCGTTGGGCAATGGCAAATACGACGCGCCGAGGGACACGCTCGTCGCTGCGACGGCGAATTCGCCGGTCATCGTGCAGATGACCCCGCAAAAGCCGCGCAATCCTTATTATTCGCAGCTGCCTACCGCTTTCAAGGAAGCGGGATGGGACTTCCGATTTGCGACCGACGTCGATGCGATGGCGGATTTTTCAAAGAAGCGCAAAGGCCTGATGTTCTGGTTTCATCAGCTCGAGCCCTTCTACCACGTGTCGGGAAACGACCTCTCGACAAAAACCCGCATGGTCGGCCTGGTCAAAAACCTGTCCGCCATGCGGCAGTCTGGCAACACGGTCGTTCATACCTGGCATAATCAGATACCTTATGACGCCCGCCATTTGGACGCCGACTATGAGCTCTATTTCAAGCTCGACGAAATATTGAGCCTCATCGTGACTCATGCCGAGCACGCCGTGCCCTGGATCCGGCAGTTCTGCCCGACGGTTCCGATTCACGTCACGCCGCATCACGGCCTCACTCATCACTTCAACACGTTCATCGACAAGCAGGTGGCCCGCAAGATCCTGAAGCTGCCGCAAGACGCTCTCATCTTCCACCACTTCGGCGAGATAAAGCCGTATAAGAACATCGGACTCCTGCTGCGCGCCTGGCGGCGATTCCGGGACGATAGTCGATACGCGAACGCCTTCCTCATGATCACCGGTCAGTGGAAACTCCACGACGCCGAGTTTCGGGAGGCGTCCGCATTGTCGGACCTCATGCTGGTGGATCGACTCCTCAACGATGAAGAGCTCGCTCTCTACATCGCCGCCGCCGACGCCTGCGTCTTCACTCATAAGGCCGTTTGGGCCTCGGGCGCCTGCGCGACGGCCATCAGCTTCGGCAAGCCGATCATCGTGCCGACCGAGACCGGGCTCGGCAAAATCTTCGTGGACGAAGAGAACGGCTTCGTGTTCCCGAACAACGATGTCGAGGGACTGGTCCACACGATGAACCGGATGTGCGCGAGTTCTCTCACCCAACATATGGAATTCATGAACAGAAGCTTGGCGGAGGAGTGGCACCCGTTTCGTCTTCAGGAACGCTATGCGAGCTTGTTCGAGAGTCTGAGGTCGACCACGGGCAAATAGGCTCGGGCTGGCGCTTCGCCGCAGGGCCTCCGGGCGCTGTCGAAGGGCCATTGTATGGCGACGCGTCGACGAGGCTGCGTGCGAGAGCCATGCGCCGCATCCATGGACGGAGGGTTGAAGGTGGAGCAAACGGGCATGGATGCCGAAAATGAGAATGCGGTTCAGCAAACGCCCGCTCCGATCGGCGGCGCGCCCGGGCGTCCGCTGTCCATCGACATCATTATACCCGTATACAATGCTCTCGATCAGGTGCGCGAGTGCATCAAGAGCGTCGTCGCCCACCGTGACGACCTCGTCAATGTGATCGTCGTCAATGACGCGAGCCATCCGCATGTGGGCGAATGGCTCGACGCCGAACACGCCGGCACGATTCGCTGCACGATCATTCACAAGGAGCAGAACGAAGGCTATCTGAAGGCGATCAATCAAGGGTTGGAGCTGTCGAAGGCGGATATCGTGATCTGCCAGAACTCGGACACGATCATCTTCGAGAATTTTTTCGATATCGTCAGAGCTCTGTTCCAGTCCGACCCTAAAATCGCAGTCATCAACCCGGTGTCCGTCTGGGCCAATTGGACACGCATTCCGTTTCCGTCCGGGCATACGGTGTTTTCGCTGGCGGACAGACTGTGGCGGGCCAATGGTCTCAGCGTCCGCGATATCCAGAACGCGTCGGGCTTCTGTTTTGCGGTTCGCGGCGAGGCGCTGCTGCGCCTGGGCTCGTTCGATCCGGTCTATGATCCCGGCTATTGGGAAGAAACCGATTTCTGCATGAAGGTTTTGGACGCCGGCTTGCGCGTCGTCTGCGCGCCGGGGCTGTTCGTCTTTCATCACGGCTGGTCCTCATTCGGGGCCGACGCCCGCAACATGAACATGGAGAAGAACGAACGCATTTTCCGCAGCCGATGGGGTGAGCAATTTTCGGCTCTCGAAAAATGGTTCAAATTCAATGACCCTCTGCGCGGGCTCAAGAACGAGCTCGCTTGCACTGACAGCGCCGTCGATAACGTCTATGCGCGAAGCGCCGCCGCAGACGGATTGTCTGTTCTCTATATCTTGCCGTCATTGGCGCATTACGGAGGGATCATCTCCGTCATTCAGGTGGTGAACCGCCTCGTCATGCAGGGCGTGCGCGCGAATATCGCGGTGACGAAGGCAGGGGACAAATCGGTCCTGCGCTATTGCGCCTGCTACTTCAATCCACTCTTCTTCGAGAACGAGGCCGAGCTGATCCAGAATTGTCCGCAGGTCGATGTCGTCGTCGCGACTCATTGGACGACCGCCTATTCGGCGATCAAATTGACCAATGTCGGCAAGGCGAAGCGGGCCGCCTATTTCGTGCAGGATTACGAGCCCGATTTTCATACCGATGATCCGATGCGGGCCCGGCTGGCCGAGGCGACCTATAAATTGATCAGCGACCGCATCTGCAAGACCAGCTGGCTGAAGGAGAAGCTCGACGCCTATGGCGGCGACACCGAGATCATTCCGATCGGCCTCAACACGGATATCTTCGCCGACTATCGGCAGCCGCGCGAAAACCTCGTCCTCACCATGGCGAGGCCCTCCTCGGCCCGGCGAAACTGGCCGACCGCGCTCAAAGCCTTCAGGATATTGGCCGAAATTCGTCCCGATATAGCGCTCGGCGTCTATGGCTCGAATTTCAAACCGGGCGAGCTGCCGCCCAGCATCACGAGCTATGGCCTCTTGGAGAGCGCATCTAGCGTCGCGAGAATGCTCAATCGTGCGAAAGTGCTGCTCGACGCGTCGACGTTTCAGGGCTTCGGGCGCCCCGGCCTCGAGGCCATCGCCTGCGGCGTCGCGCCGGTTCTCACCAAGAACGGCGGCATCACCTCCTATGCAAAGCACATGCACAATGCACTGCTGATCAATCCGTTCGACGTCGGCGAGATCGTGACCTCGATCTGCCGCATCATCGACGACGAGCCGCTCTATGAGCGGCTGCGGACGAATGGCAAAGGACTGTCGGCGAATTACACGTTGGATCGCGAAGGCGCACAGACGCGGGTGTTCCTGGAACGTGTGCTGAGGAACGGCTGACCGCTCGATGACGTCTGACGAGGGGAAGGAGCTTTCCCATGAATCTTACCGTCGCGCGGAAGCCCAAATGGCTTTCGCGGCGACTGAACCGCGCCTATTCGTGACTGCGCGTCTTTTGGCTCTGTCGCAAATTTTGTTTATGGACGCGATGAGCGTGTGAGAGTGACGCGGCTCACGCCGCGAGGGCATAGAACGGCTCTGTCGCAAATGGTTCTGTCGCGAATTTTTTACCGCGGGTCGGTTGGGGCTATGATCGGTGGCAGTGGAGCTGGCGGACGTGTGCGATGATCGATTTCAAGGGCAGCCATTTTGAACGCGACGTGATCCTGTGGAGCGTCCGCTGGTATGTGGCGTATCCCATGAGCTATCGCCAGCTCGAAGAAATGATGGAAGAGCGCGGCGTCGAAGTCGACCATTCCACGCTCAACCGCTGGGTCGTCAAGTATGCGCCTTTGCTGGAAAATCAGTTCCGTGCTCGCAAGCGCGCGATCGGATCCAGCTGGCGTCTCGATGAGACCTACGTGAAAGTCAAAGGCTGCTGGAAATATCTATATCGGGCGGTCGACAAGGTAGGCGCGACGGTGGATTTCCTGCTGACGGCCAAGAGGGACTGCAAAGCCGCGCTGCGCTTTTTGCGCAAGGCGATCGGCCAGCATGGCGAGCCGGAGAAGATCACGATCGACAAGAGCGGCGCCAACACGGCAGCGATCGAACGCTACAATGCGGAGCATGGAGCCGACATCGAAATCCGCCGCATCAAATATCTCAATAATATCGTCGAACAGGACCATCGAGCGGTGAAGCGAGTAACGCGGCCGATGTTGGGTTTCAAATCATTTCGATCCGCTGCTGCGACACTCTCGGGGATCGAGCTCATGCATATGATCCGAAAGGACCAGTTGCAGACCACGGGCAAATTGCGTCCAGCACAGCAGTTCTACGCCCTCGCCGCGTGATCTGAAACACTCTCATACGCTCGTCGCGTCCATAAACAAAATTTGCGACAGAGCCAGCAGCAGCACCTCGCGAAGCGGATGCGCGACGCGCCAGGGCTCGCGCGGGTCGTCGATGATCGAGAAATGGTCGAGAAGCGCCTTCAGACGCGACTTCTCTTTGAAAACGGCGAAGGCGAGGCTCATGACGGCGGCTCCAGAATCACTCCGCCCACAGGAAATCACCCCGCGCGCAATCCGTTAACCGCCGTTAACCCGAATTCGGAGCCCTGTCCCACATTCCGCACCGCTTGCTCAGGTCGTGATGACCGGATAGAGGTCGTGCGAGCGCTGCGCGCGCTGTTCACGAGGACGCTGGAATGGTGGATTACCCGACCGACTTTGCAATCCCTCAGCCGAGCGGAACGTTCGGCGCTTATTGCGCCGGGGGGCATCGGGATGTCGAGGGGTGGCTGGAGCCCAGCATTCTCACCGCGATCACCGGCTTTATCGCCTTCCAGCGCGCCGCCGGTCTGCCCGCCACCTTTGCGGAGATCGGAGTTCATCACGGGCGCTTCTATCTCGGCCTCGCGCTCGCCATGGGAGCGTCGAGTCGCGGCGTCGCTATCGACGTCTTCGAGGCGCAGCATCTCAATCCGGACGGCTCGGGCAAGGGCAATCGCCAAGCGTTCGTCTCGAACATGGCGCGCTTGAACGTCGCGGCGGATCGACAGACCATCATCGCCCACGACAGCCGATTGGTGTCGCCGCAACAAGTGATTTCCGCGCTCGGCGGTCAGCACGTGTCAATCTTCAGCGTCGATGGCGCGCATACGGTCGAATATACGATATCGGATCTCGAGCTCGCGGCCGCGACGATCGCGGAATGCGGGATCATCATCGTCGACGACCTGTTCAATGCGCGCTGGCCTGGCGTCATCGACGGCGTGCTGCAGTGGCTTCGGTCCAAGGCCGGCACATTCGAAATGGTCGTCTATGGCGACAACAAGGGCTTCATCGCGCGAAGCGCGGTCGCTTCCGCCTATCGTCAGATGCTGGTTTCGGGTCCGGCGCGGCGGTTCGGCGCCTTCCATCCCGTCGTCTTTGCGGGACGCCCCTCGCTGTTCGCGCGTTTTGCAGACCCGCGCGCCGCCTTTCCGCTGGGCTCAGACGCCGAGGGCGCGCCCGAGGGGCGCGTGGACTTCTGCAAGGGCGGCGCGGGCGCGCCGTTGCTCGGAGAGGGATGGGCAATGCCCGAGAAAGGCGGCGTCTGGTCGATCCGGCGGGAGGCGAAGGTCGCGCTGCCGACGAGCTATGTCGCTCGCGCCGCCACTCCGCTGACGATCACTTTGCAGGCGTTCGTGCCCGACGGAGAGACGCAACGCCTCACCGTCTCGGCCGGCGGCCGCAGCGTGTTTTCCGAGGGCGTCAAGACGGGCGTTCACACGATCATGCTCGGCCGTGAGGAACTAAAGCGAGCAGGAGCGCAAGGGGCCGAGCGCATCGAGCTGACCTTCGGGGTCGAGCGTCTGTTCATTCCGAGCGCTTTCAGCCTCGGCTCGGATAACCGCGAGCTCGGCATCAGGCTCGTCTGCTGCGACGCCTGATCCGAGATCGTCCGGGAGAGATGCTCGGTGGAGCGTTCGCGCCCGGCGGCGTAGCGTGACGATCATGCCCCGACCAGACCGGTCGTGACGCGGCGGCGATCAGAAGGAAGGAAGCGGTGGAAGAGGCTGAGTTCATTGCGGTCTCCGATGGCGAAGCGATGCACTTCGCCGACGCCCGGGCTATCCCCTGGGATACGCCCGAGCGCGCAGCGAGTCTGAATGAACTCATCCACATCCTGCAATATCGCTGGTTCCGCCGGGCGCTCGAGACGACCGGTGGACACGGCCGGCATCTCGACGTCGCTTGCGGCAGCGGCTATGGCGCGGCCTATCTGTCGCAGTCGCAGGCCATCGCCGAGACGGTCGGCCTCGACCTCGACGAAGGGCGTCTGCACCTGTGCCGGCGCACCTATCCGAGTGTCCAGTTTCTCTGGGGCGATTGCGAAAGACTGCTGGACCATTTCGCGCCCGACAGCTTCGCCTTCGTCACCTCCGGCCAGACCATCGAGCATTTGATGGATCCGGTCGCCTTCATCGACGGGGTGCGCCAAATCCTGCAGCCGGACGGCGTCTTTCTGCTGATGAGTCCGACGCATGACGAGGGTCCTCACGCTCTCGAGTTTCGCAACCCTTTCCATCTAGTCGAATATAGCCCCGATACGCTGACCCCCTTGCTCGAATTCTTTTTCGCCGATGTGCGCATGGAGCGGAGGCTGCCGGCGCGCGACGTGTTCGACGATCTTCCGCGCTATGGGGGAGGCGCGCGCTTGCCGGCGGCCGATGCGGTCTATTGCGCGCAGCCCCGTAAGGCGCTCGATCCCGCGGCGGTCGCCGCCTTTCGCAGCGCGTTCCTGCTCGACATTTACGCGAGAGTGCTCGGCGATATCCAGACGCGGCTGATCCGTGAGCGCCGCAGCCGGCATTTTCTCAAGGACAGCTATCATTTGATCGATTTCGTGTCGGGCGTGTTTCCCTCCGAGCTCGAGAAGACCTGGTGCATGCCGGAGGCCAGCTTCGTGCTGCGGCCGAGCTCGCCCGGACGGCGGATTCAGTTGCGTCTCCTGATGCCGGCGACCGCCGAATTTCCGATGACCTCGGTGCTGCAATGGCCGGGCGGCGAGACCCGCCTCGACGTCGCCGACCGCCGCCTTCGCACGGCCGAGTTCGGTCCGCTGACAGAACCGACGCCGTTGCGCGTGACGACGACTCCGCCCTATGTCGCGAGCGAGCACGGCCTCGAGGACATCCGCACTTTCGGATGCTGCCTCGTCGGAGTCGCCGAGCTCTGATCGTCTGTGAAGACGGCTCAGTCCCGGATCAGCAGCGCGATCGGTCGGCTCGGCGGCGCGCAGCCCAGTGGCCGCGCATCGGTGCAGTCCGGCCGGGCGTCGCCGTCGGCGAATTGGGTGATCCATCGGAGCAGGGCGCGGCCCTTCTCGCCTCCAGGAATGGCGCTCTGTCGGAGCCTGAAGCCCTTCGGGACCTCCTCGTGGAAAGGATCGGCGGAGCGAGGCGCCGTCGGCTTGCGATCGCCGGTGATCACGAAGTTCGAATCGAGCTCCAGCTCCCCTTGGCCGTGCACGACATGGTAATAGCGCAGCGCGTAGCCGCCGCGCCGATTTGGCGTGATCGGGTTCGTCGATATCTCCGGACGCGTCGTTCCATAGCCCGACAACGCCCATTTGTAATTCCAGGCGGTCAGCTTCTCGATTCCCCATTCTCCCGCCTGTGGCGCGGCGAGATATAATTCAGTCGAGCCGTTTTCATCGAATTTCAAATAAGTCAAAAGCGGACGGCCGTCGGGATCGAAGCCGAGACGCGGCGGCCCCATCAAGCCGCTTCCTTCGTTCACCGCATCGACCACCGCCGTCGATGTTTCGGAAATCGGCAGGTCCAGACTGCGGCCATTCACATCGGTCCATGTCTGCAGGTCGCTCGTCTGGGCGAAGCCGATAAAGTAATTGGTCGCGACATCGGCGTTGCGGCGCCAGTTCCACGCGAGGCTCAGTCGGCCGTCGGGCGAGAATTGCGGATCGAAGGGATAGGCGCTCGAATGGTGGCGGCCGTGATGCTCGCCGAGCACAGGTCGGTCGGACGGATCGCGCCAAGAAGCTCCATCGAAAATCTTGAAGCGGGTTTCGCCGGCCCCCGAGCGCCCGTTGCGATAGCCGAACAGGACGTCTCCGTTCGGCATTGTAGCGAAGCGCGGATAGGTGACCGCGTCCTCGCCAGAGCCGGTCATGCGATTGGCGATGCTCAGAGATCCGAGTGGCGCGCCGATTGAAAGACGCGCATAGATCAGCGGGTCGGCGTGCATCCCGCCGCAGATGTGCAGCACGCCGAAGCGATCGGCAAAGATCCTCACTTCCCGATGCGCATCATATCCCGGCAGCGGACCCGAGAGGGATGTGCGAGTCACTAAGTTATTCGTCAAATCGACGGCGGCGAGGGTGAGGCACCGTTCCGCGTTAAGGTAGCCGACATAAACGATGTCGTCGACGATGACGGCATCGAACCGGATATCGGCCCCGGTCCAGGCGTCGTCGACGACAACTCGGCGATATACGGGGCCAGCCGCTTGAGAATGAGCAGCGATCTGGCTGAAGCTGGCGACGCCCGTCGCGACGAGACAGGCGCGGCGCGAGAAGAGGCGGGGAGAGGCTGTTACTGGTTGAGCTGCAAATTTAGGGGAAGGCCGCGGGATGGGGTTCGCTATTTGATTAGGAACAAGCAGCGAGCACCGCGCTCCAGATTTCGGGCGCACTTGCCCCAGCGGCTCTAAATTTGCTGAGCGCGAATTGACACTTCCTGATCCGGTGCATGAGGTCCACGCTGGCGATAGTGAAGGACGCATGTCGGATTCCCTTGAACCGGAGCATGGGACCCAAACGAGGCCTATGGATCGGTGATCCTGTTCAACGAGATTAACAAAAAGTTTCGAAGATCGAATTCGAGTCCGCGCGGCCCCTCGATGCTGAGCGAGAAGTTCACGCGCCGCCTGATGCAAAGCCTGAGGCAAGCGTCCCTGGCTCGCAAAAGCACGACGAAACAAAGCTTTAACGGCGGCGATAAATCGCTCGGCGCGCAGCAAAAAGTCCACCGTTTTTCCCGCCTTGTCGACGGCGCGGTAGAGATAGGCCCACCGACCCTTGATCTTGACGTAGACCTCATCCACGCGCCACGATCCGCCGCCCTTGCGCGCGAAGCGGTTCCACCGCTTTTCGAACTCAGGAGCGTAGCGCTGGACCCAGCGCATGATGGTCGTATGGGCCAAAGACAAGCGGCGTTCGGCCATCATTTCCCCGAAGATCGTTCATGTTCAGCATCGCCCGTCACCGCAGCGTCCGGTCGCACTCGTCCGGGCGATTATGGTCCGCTCACGCCGTTCGCACCAGAGCCCCCAGGCGCTACCGCGCCTGCGCCTTTTGGGCCCATCCCCATCTGCCGTCGTCGCGCAGATTCTCATAGCCCGGATGCTGCCGAACCAGGAGATCGAACACGTCGAGCACATGAGGAGCCGCGCGATAATCCTCGGGGAAGGATGCGGACCTCTGGCTCCAACTCGGGCTATCGCGAAAACACCATCGCATATCGTCGAAGATGATCCATCCGCCGGGTCGTAGGAGCTTGTCGATCAGAAAGAAGTCCAGACCGGCTTGCTCCCAGCTATGGTACCCGTCAATAAAAGCGAGGTCGAATCGATGAGTGCATGCTCCATCTACGGTGGAGTTGGCAATCATATGACGCAAAAGCCAATGGCTGCCGAAATGGGCGCGCATCGGCTTCACATAGTCGGACAGGCCGAGGCTCTGCGACAGGGTTTCGGCGTTCGGCTGGAACGTCAGCGAAACGGGCACGTCAAGAGAGGTGACGGAGCCGCGACCCTTCTCCTGCAGGGCCGCCGCCATATAGCACGCCGACTTTCCGTGGAAGGTCCCGACTTCGACTATGTCGTAGATCGGGTTGTCTAACACGAACTGGTATAGTTGAGCGCCCGCCTTTGCCGATGTTGCGGGGAGACTGGCGATTTGCGGCTCCAATTCGGATAGCTTCATCGATACCCTGCCTAACTTGGCCGAACATAGAAAACCAGCGGTTTGCAAGCTGGTCTTCGGCTGTCCCTCTATGCCTAAGGGCCGCTCCCTGCTCCGTCAACCCAGCTCCTGAACCACAACAAGGGAACCGCATTTGAAGCCGATTGACAATAGCTTTTGGGTTGCATGCTTTTGAAGAATCGATTCTAGCCGATGGCCGAATCGGGCTACGGCGTAGGATCGCATGTCTCGCCGGTGCTGATCGGCCATGGCGGAATTTGGGCGATGACGGCGTGAGGCGAGCGGCGTTGGTGTCCGGCCGACCCGAACTTCCCGGAGGAGCGTTACGCCATGACCGAGAATAATGCTGTCGCCTTCCATCAGAAAGACGAAATCGACGGCTCGCTCACGGAAATTCTGCGCTCTGGCGCGAGGCGGCTCATCAAGCAAGCCGTGGAGGCGGAGTTCGCGGCCTTCCTGGCCTCGCACGGCGATCTGAAGCTGCCGGACGGTCGCCAGCGCGTCGTTCGGCATGGGCATGACCCAGTTCGCCCGATCCAGACGGGTATTGGGCCGGTAGAGGTGGAAAAACCCAAGGCGCGGGACCGCGGGGCGTTGAGCGCCGAGGAACGGTTTCCGCTATTCGTCGTCAATCCTGCCGACATGGGCGCGGCGCACGAAGACGGCGTTCAGCCACGAAGCGGAGGTCGGCGTGAAGTGGAGGGTCCAGCATGGATGATCGGCGAGCCACTTCATCACAGCGGGATGTTTATGCGTCGCGTAATTGTGGAGGGTGGCATGGATGACCTTGCCTGCCGGCACGGTGCGCTCGACGGCGGAAAGGAAGCGGATGAACTCCCGATGGCGATGCTGCTTCATGCAGCGGCCGATGACGATTCCGTGCAGAATATCGAGCGCGGCGAACAGGGTGGTCGTGCCGTTTCTCTTGTAATCGTGGATCATGGTCCCGCATTTTCCGGGTTTGAGCGGCAGGCCGGGCTGTGTGCGGTCGAGCGCCTGGATCTGGCTCTTCTCATCGATGGAGACCACGACGGCGTGAGCCGGCGGGTCCATGTAGAGGCCAACGACATCCTCGACCTTCTCGGCGAATTGTGGATCGGCCGACCGCTTGAATGTTCGGATGCGATGCTGCTGGAGGCGATGCTTCTCCCAGAAGCGCTGCACCGCCCGCAGCGAAATCCCCATGATCTTCGCCATGGCGCGGCCCGTCCAATGAGTGGCCGCTGGGCGGTTCCGAGCAGGTCAATTCGAGAACTCTGGCGACGAGCTTCGCGTCGAGCGGCGTGCGGCCCGGCTTGCGGGTCTTGTCGCGCAACAGGCCATCGACGCCTTCCTCGGCATAACGCTGCTGCCAGCGCCGGACCGCCGGACGGCTGACGGCTGACGGCGGCGCGCCGGGCGATCTCCAGAACCGGGAGCCGCTCGCCGGAAAAGAGCACGATCTTTGCGCGCTGGATATGTTTGAGCGGACGCGAGCGATCGGAAGCGATCGCGTCCAGTCGCTCGCGGTCTTCGTCCCGAAGGATGATGCTGACAGTCTGGGCCATCAGCCCAGACTCGCACGCCGAGCCGCATTTGTGAATCCTACGTCCGTGTCAGTGCACTAGTGCGCCGCTTCAGCCAATTTGAAAGGGCTTCGCGTTCCCCCGAGTCGGAGTTTCTGATTCGCTTACGCCATTGATTCGGCCCGAGGAGGCGAGGATGGCGCAGGACGAGACCGGCGAGAAGAAATATGTCGTGCGGCTGAGCGGCGAGGAGCGCGCGCAGCTCGAAAGCATGTTGAGCAAGGACAAGCACTCGGCCAAGACTTTGGTGAAGGCTTGGATCCTGCGGAAGGCGGACGTGTCCGAGGCCGGCGAAGGGATGAGCGACGGCGAGATCATCGAGCAGCTGGAGGCGAGCGTGTCGATGGTCTACCGTGTGCGCAAGCAGCTGGTGGAGGAAGGCTTCGATGCGGTCTTGACGCGCAAGCAGCGCTCGCGCCCCGCCGTGCCGCGCATATTCGACGGCGAGAAGGAAGCCAAGCTGATCGCGCTGTCATGCTCGGCGCCGCCGGAAGGCTATGCGCGCTGGTCATTGCGGCTGCTGGAACGAAAAGTGGTCGAGCTCGCCATCGTCGATGCGGCGAGCGACAGCACGATCGGTCGTGTTTTAAAAAACATCTTGCAGCCCCATCGCAAGGAGCAATGGGTCATTCCTCCGCATGCGGACGCGGCCTTCGTCGCCGCTATGGAGGACGTGCTCGAAGTCTATCGGCGTCCGCATGATCCATTGCTGCCCGTGGTCTGTCTCGATGAGGCGACCAAGCAGCTGATGAAGGAGACGCGGCCGCCCATGTCGATGCAGCCCGGGCAGCCGCAGCGCGTCGACTGTGAATATGAACGCAACGGAACCGCCAGCATCTTCATGATTTTCGCGCCGCTCGAAGGAAAGCGCGAAGCGATCGTGACCGAGCGCCACACGGCGATCGATTATGCGCATGCGCTCGAGCATGTCGCCGACGTGATGTTTCCGCAGGCGACGAAGATCGTGCTGGTGCAGGACAATCTGAACACGCACAAATCCGCCTCGCTCTATCAGGCTTTCGCGCCCGAGAAGGCCCGACGGCTGACCGAGCGTTTCGAGTGGCATCACACGCCCAAGCACGGAAGCTGGCTCGACATGGCCGAGAGCGAGCTCAGCGTTCTGTCCTCGCAATGTCTCGCGCGCCGCATCCGCGACATCGAGAGCCTGCGCGCCGAAGTCGCCGCCTGGGTCGCCGACCGCAACACGCATCAGGCGAAGGCGGACTGGCAGTTCACCACCGCCGACGCCCGTATCAAGCTCAAAAGCCTCTACGGTCTTCCCCGTTCAAAACGGCTGAATCACGCCACTAGCTAGATCGTCGTCGGCAAGGTCGTGTTGCGGCTGGCGCAGGACACCGTCGATGTCTGCCGCCCTACAGCCCCGATCTCAATTCGGTCGAAAAAGCCTACTCAAAGCTGAAAGCCTATCTACGCAAGATCGCCCAGCGAACCGTGTCCGGCCTGATGCGCGCCCTCGAAACATGCGACGCACATCTTCCTCCGCGAGGCATGAACTATTTCAAGGCCTGCGAGTATGATACAGATTGATCCGAAGCTGCTCTGGACCACGGTCCGTTTCACGCGGAGAAGGAGACTTGTCTGATGCAAAGTAATAACAAATATTCCGCAGGCGAGGAAAAAAACATCGCGTCCATGTTTGCTGGTATTACCGCTGTGATCTCAGAACTTTGTGAATTGCTTATCGAAAAGAAGGCTATTGACCGGAATGAATTAAAGCATCGGCTCTACCGACTGCATGAAAAGGCCGTGAGCCATGGCGGTGCTCCAGCGGCGGCGGCAGTATCCCATCTGATTCACATCCTGGAAGCGGCGGATACTGAAGGTAAGACTGAGCAGCCGAAATGATCCTCATGCCCTTGATCGAAACCTCTTTGGTCACAGGGGTATTCTGCGGCGTCAATTCGTACCCAGCTTCTGATGACGCCTAACCCGTCTTATTCAGGGCGCTTTGGAAGGTTGACGAGCGTAGCATAGCTCACTGAAACGGCGTAGGATTTGGTTGCTGACACCACCCCTTTCCCGCTGCACTTGCGACGCCCGCCATGACAGACGATACGTTTCCTGCCTTCTCCTTTCCAGCCGTCCGGGGCAAGAAAGTCACAGCCGCTTTCGATGGCGGCCGCATCTCCTCGGACGGCGGCGTCATGCTGCTCGCCATGGCGGAGCGCCGGCTCGGCGTCGCCGAGCGGCTGGCGCGCTGCTTTCCCGATCGCCGCGATCCCGCGCGAATCACCCTGCAACTGGTCCTTTCAGATCATATGCATGAGCTCGATCCCTGAGAGTGTCGCAGCAGCGGATCGAAATGATTTGAAACCCAACATCGGCCGCGTCACCTGCTTCACAGCTCAATGGCCCTGTTCGACGATATTATTGAGATATTTGATGCGGCGGATTTCGATGGGCTTTGTCTTGGTCGACGGTGTTTTGCCGCGCCTAAGAGCGGTGTCCGGATCGTTCGACACCACACAACTTCGGCACGTCGCCGAGCAGATCGCCGCCGGAAACGTCGGTGCTTTCGATCAAGCCGCTCCGGGAGTGTCGAAGGTGCTCGGTCCTGCCGCACTGGCCGGCGGCTTCGGTGAGGTGATGCTCTACTGCGCCATTGGTGTCTGGGTGCTCGCCGCACGCAGCTTCTTCACCTTCGGGAGGAGGAAAGATGTCGATGGCGCGTCATGAGGTTGGAGCCAGGCGGTCGGTCCGTCCGAGTGTCTTGCGCTATGCCGAGGTCGGCGCGTTCGAGCGACGTACCACCTCGACGAACAGGTTTCCGGCCCGGGAGAGCTATCGCACTGGCGAAGCGACGAGTCCGAACTCGCGATGCAGCGGCGAAGCGAGCTTCGAAACCCGGAAGCCGCGGTGCTGTTCCGGCAACGTGGATTCCGGCACGAGGCTGACACCGGCGCCCTCTCGAACCAAGGCAATCGCGCTCGACCAGTCGCGCACCTCGATCTCAACGTTCTGGAGCGTCAATCCAGCCGCTTCGGCAAGCGAGCGGGCGTTCGTATGGCACCCGCCGGTGGCGAGAACGAAGGGCGCTGCCGCCAGTTCGGCCAATGAGACCGAATTACGCCGTGACAGGGGATGCGCCGCCGGGAGGATGGGAACCCAGGCATCCCGTCCGAGTGGAACGGCATTTCTGGCAGGAGACGGGTTGAGAACGACGCCGAGGTCGATCGATCCCGCCGCGAGCCAAGCCTCCACTTCCATGTCGTCGGTTTCGAGCGGCACGAGATCGATGCCCGGATGGAGCGTGCGAAAACGCCGAAGCAAGGGCGGAAGGACCGTGACGAAGACGCTCGGGAAACCCGCCAGACGGATGGCCCCGGTCTCCTCACCGATCAGCGCCATTGCCTCCCTTTCGATCGCCTCCAGATGCGAAAGGGCTGTTCGCGCATGGTCGAGCGCGCGCTCTCCGAAGGCGGTCAATTCGACACCCCGTGGCTGGCGGATCAGCAGTTTCACTCCCAGGCTCTCTTCGAGCGCGGCCAGGGCTTGGCTCATCCCCGATTGGGTGACGCCCAGCTTGTCCGCGGCTGCGGTGAAGCTGCCGGCTTCGGCGACGGCGATCAGGCTCTGGAGCTGGGTCAGGTTCATAGTAGCCAAGATTATACCAGAAATATGTTCGAGTAATTTTTATTATGTCGTGGAGCCTGTCAGTGTTGGTGGCTATCTTCCCCCTCAGCGAGGCCCCAACGATGAAGCTCTATTTCGCGCCCGACACCTGTTCGCTCTCGCCGCACATCGTGCTTCAGGAGCTCGGACTGCCCTACGAGCTCGTACGCGTGAACAATCGGGCGAAGCGCACATCAACGGGGGAGGATTTCCTCGCCATCAATTTGAAGGGCTATGTCGCGGCGCTCGAACTCGATACCGGCGGCGTTCTGACCGAAGGGCCGGCCATCGTGCAGTATCTGGCCGACCTGAAGCCGGAAGCGGGATTGGCTCCGGCTGCTGGTACGCTGGCGCGGGTTCGGCTCCAGGAATGGCTCAACTTCATCACCAGCGAGGTCCATGCCGGATCGAGCCCGCTGTTCAATCGAGCCTTGCCGGAGGAGGCGCTGGCGATCTTCCGGGATCGGCTATTCCGGCGCCTCGACTTCATCGAGGTGAACCTCGCATCTCGGGATTATCTGATGGGCGACGGCTTCACGGTCGCCGACGCATATCTCTTCACCGTGCTCGGCTGGATGGAGGCCTTTTCGATCGACCTCGGCCGTTGGCCGGCGACCGCGCGCTACATGCTGCGGATCGTCGCGCGGGCGTCCGTCCAAGCTGCTTTGGCGCGGGAGGCGGAGATTCCTGCCGTGGAATGACATGCAAGTTCGACTTCGACCCGTTGATCGGTGAGCGGTCGGTAGTCGCAGCGCGCGGCAGAGAAGATTCAGGGCGCGTCGTCTCGTCGGAACTTTCCCGGCGCACAGCCGACGATCCGCCGGAAGGTCGTGCTGAAGGCCGCTTCGGATTCATAGCCGATGGAAAAGCCGATCGCCCCGACACTGTCGTTCGTCCGCTTGAGCCGTTCAGCCGCGAGCACCATGCGCCAGCGGATGAGATAGTCCAGGGGCGGTTGTCCAACCCTTCTCGGAAGCACGCTGTCAATCGGCATCGAAAATTCTTATGACCTTTTTCAAGCGCAATTTGCGTGCGCGATTGCCCCCGTCTCCTATGAGGCGAGGATGAACATGTTCTGCGAGGCAGAGGTCAGGATGTCAATCGGCGTGCTGATCAAGGCCCAGGGGCAGCCGGTGGGCGCCATTGGGGTCAGCGGCGCGCCGCTCAGCGCCGAGGATGAGGTCTGCGCGAAGTTGGGCATTGCCAAGGTACAAGGTAAACTTGATGCGCCCCGGTAACGCCAGGGCCGGAAAGCAAATATCTGCGCGTATTCCGTCACTGTTCTTCGCCACAAACTGCGAAGAAGCTCTCCCCATTTACGAGCGCTGCGGCCCACGATCCCGCTGGCGCGCCAGAAAGGGAGCCCCAAATGCCACAATCCCAGCTCTCGCACGCCGCACAAATGGCAGTGCCGAAGATCGAAGCCGACATCAAAAGGCGCCTGTTTCTCGGCGCTATGGCCGGCGCCGCCTTCGCGTTTTCCGACGTCCCGCTGCTGGCCCAATTAAACACGGCGGGCAATACCGCCGTTTCGCCGGACGGCATCATCCGCACGACGCTTCAGAATTATATCAATGCCGCGGGGGAAGAGTTCCGAATGGTTCTGACGACCTTTCCGGCGGGCGTAGGTCTCCCGACGCACCATCACCCTTCGGTTGCACACAACTACGTCCTGGAAGGCGTGGCTGAGTCTCAATACGCGGGCGAGGAGCTTCAGCGCTTTATCGCCGGCGAAAGTTATCAGGACAGAGCCGAAGCCCAACATACAATCTTCCGCAACCCGGATAGCGCCTCGCCGCTCAAATACCTTATCGTCTACACGGTCACGAAGGGGCAGCCCTACCTGATCATCCCGTAAACTGGAATTTGACGCCCAGTGCCGAGAATGCGCGCCTGCTGCACACAATGCTCCGCGTCAACGCCGTTAATGTCCTCAAGGCCATCGAAAGCGGACATGCCCTCGCACACACCGAACGTCCGCTCGTGTGAAGGTTTTCGGATGCCGGCCCTTCGCGGACACGCGCCGTTGCGCAGCCGTGGGGCCGGCGTTCGAAAACCTCCAAGGAAGGAAACCGCGAGTCGGAAGGGCGCCGTCGCCGCCGCGGGCTATGGGGATTTATGCGTCGGCGGAGAGCATCGACGAGGCGTCGGAATGACTGACGCCATCGTCACGGCCGATCTCGAGTGATGGAGCAGCGCGAAGGGACTGTCTTCGTCGGCGATGGCATCGGAGTTTTCGCGGCGACGACGGCGATGGACGGCGCCCGGCGCAGATTTGTGCGAGCGGCGTCGCAGCCGCAGAGCGATCTGCGGCGACAAGGAGCGCGGTTGCGAGGCCGGGAGTGACATGATCGCGATCATGAGCTGTCGATCCTGATCTTCGAGAACGAAAAGCCGCGCGAAGCGCGTCCGCCTTCGAAGGTCTCGACGACGATCATGCGGCCGCCGCAGCATGGACATGGATCTGCGAGGATTCTCGGCTCGGGCCCGGCGGCCTCCTCGCGGCGCTCGTCGTCACGCTCACGCGGCGCCGCGGCGTCGAGCAGCTCGCGCGCGCGGGCGATGTTTTGGACGCGAACGCCGCTGGCGAACAGGCCGTAATGGCGAATGCGATGGAAGCCCGTCGGCAGGACATGGATGAGGAAGCGGCGGATGAACTCGCCGTTCGAGAGTCGCATGACCTTTTGCCGAGCGCGGCCCTCGGCGCGGTAATCCTTGTATTTGAAGGTGACGCCGTCGTCGCTGCAGGCCAGCAGGCGGCTGTTGGAGATGGCGACGCGGTGGGTGTAGCGCGACAGATAGGCCAGCACGGCCTCGGGGCCGCCGAAAGGACGCTTGCTGTAGACCACCCATTCGATGGCGCGTGACGGCGCCAGATATTGCGCGAAGGCGGCGCGGTCGGCGAGCGCGGCCGAGGCGCCGAAAAATTGTAGACGCCCGGCGGCGTGGGCTGCGACGAGCTTTTCGAGAAACAGCCGGCGGAACAGCCGCGACAGCACGCGCACCGGCAGGAAGAAGCCCGGCCGGCACGCGACCCAGCTCCTACCGTCCAAAGAAACGCCGCCGCCCGGAACGATCATGTGAACATGCGGATGGTGGGTGAGCGCGGACCCCCATGTATGCAGCACGGAGGTCACGCCGATCCGCGCGCCCAGATGTTTGGGGTCGGCGGCGATGGCGATCGCCGTCTCGGCGGAGGCCTTGAACAGCAGGTCGTAAATCACGGCCTTGTTCTGATAGGCGATGTCGCCGATGTAACTGCTCAGCCCCGGCATTCGGCGACGTTTCCGGTTTGTGATTGACACGGGAATCGCGACTTGATTCAAGCTGCGAATGGATCGCTCCGCGCTTGATTCGCTCGACAAGGAAGCTCTGATCCACCTGATCTTGATGCAGGCGGAGGTGATCGAGCGTCTGACGAAGCGCGTGGCCGAGCTGGAAGCCAAGCTCGGTCTGCCGAAGAAAACCCCGGACAATTCCAGCACGCCGCCGAGCAAGGGCCAGAAGCCCTCGGCGCCGGCCACCGACAAGACCGGCAAGACGCGAAAATCGCATCAAGGCACGCATCGTCCGCTGCACCCGAACCCGACGAAGACGCGCGACATGCCCGCCTGCGCCTGCCAGCATTGCGGCGCCGACGTATCGGGCGCGGCGCAGCGCGTCTGCGAGGCCTATGATCATATCGAGATTCCGCCGATCGAGCCCGACGTGACCCGCATCAATCTGCACGGCGGGACCTGTCCGAGCTGCGCGAAAAAATTCAAGGCCGCACCGCCCGCCGACATGCCCAAGGGGTCGCCCTTCGGCGACATCTGCGCGCGCTCGTCCTCTATCTGCGCTTTGCGCAGAACATCGCGCTGGAGCGGCTGTCGACGCTGCTCTCCACGCTGTTCGGGCTCGACGTCAGCGAGGGCGCGATCGTCGAGTTGCTGCGCGCCTCTCGCACGGCTTTCGCCGCGCAGCGCGAGGCGATCCGCGCGCGGCTGCTCGCGGGAACCGTGCCGCAATCGGACGAGACCGGCCTGCGCGTCGGCAAGGCCAATTGGTATCTGTGGGTGTTCCACCACGAGGAGAGCGCCGTCTTCGTCGCAAAGCCCACGCGCGCGCAGACTGTCGTCTCCGATTTTCTCGGCGATGTGAGGCCGGACTATTGGGTTTCGGATCGCTACGCCGGCCAGATGGGATGGGCGATGAAGGATCATCAGGTCTGCCTCGCGCATCTCATTCGCGACGTGCAATATGCGATCGATTGTGGCGACGACGTGCTCGGCCCCGATCTGCGCCGCCTGCTCGAGCAGGCTTGCGGGATCGGCGCGCGCCGCGCCGATCTGTCGGACGCGACGCTGAAAAGCTACAAATATCGGCTGGAGGCGCGGCTCGATCGCCTGATGGCGCGCGCGCCGAAGCAGCCTGCCGGCGTCAAGCTCGCGGCGATGATCAAGCGGACGCGGCGGTTCCTGTTCGTGTTCCTGACCAACCGCGATTTGCCGGCGACCAACAACGGCTCCGAGCGGGCGATCCGGCCCTGCGTCATCTTCCGCAAGGTCACCTATTGCTTTCGCAGCGGCTGGGGCGCCGAGCTCTACGCCGACATCCGCTCGGTGATCGAGACCGGACGCCGCCGCGCCATCGACGCCCTCGAGGCGATCCGCCTCACCCTCGCCGGAATGCCGCTCGCGTCGCCCGTCCCATCATGAGGGGGGCGCCGCGAGCCGAAATCTGTCCCGCCCGCCAAAAAATTAACAGCTCCATCCCCGCACAGAATCCGCCTCACGGTGCAACCGCGGAGCGAGCCTGAGCAATTACTCGCCGATCGCCGCCGGCAGAGTAAAGACCATATGGTAGTAGGGGACGGGCAGCAGCTCGGCCTCGCGCTCGGCCAGCCATCTCTTCGCCGCCGCGCCCTGGCACATCGGGCAGTGCCGATTGCGACAACTATTGTACGCGATGACTTCGTGGGCGCAGTCCTCGCAGCGCGCGACATGCCCGCCGAGAGCCGCCGTGCGGCAGCTCTCGATCGCCGACATCACCTTCGATTGGCCGAGGCTCAAATGACCGGCGTTGGCTCTGCGCCACGCCGCGCCATGGTCGCGGAAAATATCCGCGACCTCCAACCCGGATCGCGCCATAACCCCGGCGTCTATGCGGGCGGCTCGGTGTTTCTTGTCCTCAGCGGGGTCAGGCGATCCAGCGGGCTCATGACGTCGCGGATGGTGTTGGCGACGACGCGCGTATAGAGCGCGGTGGTGTCGAGCTTGGCGTGGCCGAGCAGAACCTGGATCACCCTGATATCGATATTCTGCTCGAGCAGGTGGGTTGCAAAGCTGTGCCGCAGCGTATGGGGGGTGACGCGCTTGGCGATCTCGGCCGTTTGGGCCGCCGCGTGACAGGCCCGATCGAGCTGGCGCGTCGTTATCGGATTGATCGGATCCTGCCCAGGGAACAGCCAGACCGGCGGGCGCGCGATGCGCCACCAGTCGCGCAAGAGCTCCAGCAGCCGCGGCGAGAGCATCGCGTGGCGATCCTTGCCGCCCTTGCCTCGCTCGACGCGGAGCAACATGCGCGTGCTGTCGATGTCCGAGACTTTCAGCGAGACCACCTCGGAGACGCGCAGGCCGGCGCCATAGGCGACGCCGAGCGCGGCCTTGTATTTGACGCCGGGCGCCGCCTCCAGCAGTCGCGCGACCTCATCGGGGCTGAGGACGACCGGCAGCTTGCGCGGCTCGTGAACGAAGGTCAGGTGGCGGGTGGCGTCGGCCCGATCGAGCGTCACGCCGAAAAAGAACCGCAACGCGGTGACTGTCGTGTTGATCGTCGGCGGGCGGACGTGGGTCTCGGTCAAGTGCAATTGGAAAAGACGCAGGTCTTCGGCCGTGGCGGTATCCGGCGATCGGCCCAGGAAGCCCGCCAAGGTCTTGACTGCACGGATGTAATTGCGCTGGGTCTCCGAGGCCATATGCCGGATGGCCATGTCTTCGATCATGCGCTGGCGAAGCGGGGTGATGCGCTCCTTTGTCATGCGCTGCTCCTGTCTGAAGCGAGGTTGCTAACCCCGCGATCTTCAGACAGTTCGCCGACCACCCGTTACCCGCAGCCCGCCCGAAACGCCGGCCGCAAACTACCGCGAGAGCCGTTTAGTTCCCTGGCGCAATACCGAACCAGAAACGCCCGCAGAGTCCGAAGACCATCTGGTTCCGTCGCAAATTTTGACTATGGACGCGACGAGCGTATGAGAGTGTTTCAGCTCACGCGGGGAGGGCGTAGAATTGCTGTGCTGGACGCAATTTGCCCCTGGTCCGCAACTGGTCCTTTCGGATCATATGCATGAGCTCGATCCCCGAGAGTGTCGCAACAGCGGATCGAAATGATTTGAAACCCAACATCGGCCGCGTCACTCGCTTTACCGCCCGATGGTCCTGCTCAACGATATTATTGAGATATTTGATGCGGTGGATTTCGATGTCCGCTTCATGCTCCGCATTGTAGCGTTCGATCGCTGCCGTGTTGGCGCCGCTCTTATCACAGTCAAGCATGGCACAGGCAACATTTTGCTGACGACCGGGGCCGACGCCACATTGTCTTCATCGCTAGACTGCATCAAGCTGCGGAAAAGTGGAAGCAGCTACGTCGAAGAGTCTCGCGCTATATGAACCAATCGTGCATTCACGGTACGGCCGCGGGCGACTTATCGCGAAGTCTGCCCGCCAACGCCTGATATGCCGGGTTATTCGGATCGAGCGACAACGCTCGTGCCAAGTGGGCGCCGGCGGCTCCTTTTAGTCCGAGCACAGCCAGCGTCTCGGCGAGACGGAAATGGGTTGCAGGTGCGGCCTCGTGAATGGCGAGCGCGTCTCTGAACCGGGCCACCGCTTCGTCGCGCCTCCCTCGCGCCGCCAAACAGAGTCCTAACTGGTGAAGCGATTGGGCGCTATTGCTGTCTAGTTTGAGAGCGTGCTGCAGCAAAACGATAGCAGCATCAATGTTCGTCGATGGCATGTAGAGCGCAGCGAAAAAAAAATCGGGGGCGAAATCGCTCCATTCGCAGCGTGATAGGAGCAGTTTCGAAGCGTCGTCTATTCTACCATCGTGTAAGGCGCGCTTCGCTTCCGTGTAGTCATGCATGTTGCACGGAAGTTCTGACAGTCGATGAACGCCGATATCGCCGTCGCCAGCATACAGTCGGCGCCAATCTAGGCGCTCGGAGACCTTATGATCGCCCGAGAGAAACTTCACACTTACGCCCGCATAATCGAGAAGCCGTTCGTCGAAGCCGCCGAGATCGATCAGATCGTAAGCGGCGACATAAATTTCGACACCGGACGCCGAGGCTATTGTGTCGTGGAGATTGGTGTAGCGGGGATCGTAAACGCGAGTTCTGTTCAGCAAAAAGCTTCGCTGCCACGGCTCGCCAATCTTGATTTCCGGCGCTACGGCAATCACACGCTGCGCCCCGAGCCGACATCCGAACAACATTGACGCATAGGCGCCCATAGACGATCCGGCGCATGTGATCCGCCGAGGGCCGAGCGATGAGATGGTCTCAGCGAGGCGGTCCGCGGTCTGATCGATATCGCGCTGATACCAGTCATTGTCCATTGTGTTCAAATAAAGCCTATCGACGCGCGCTCCCGACAGCAAAGTAGACTGCGCGAACTTTCCACGCGGAAAGCCGATGTGGCTGAAAACCATATAGAGTTCTTCGGATGCGTCTGAGCGAACCACGTTCATCAGGTCGGAATCGTCAAGCGCCATCGCAAACCCCGGTTTAGGTCCTCCGCCCATGCGTAAGCTGGGCTCCCTGTCGCGTCAACCCGCGCACCAGACCTCATGTCCATCATCGGCATAGTCGCGGGCTCGTCGTCGCGAACGCGATCTAACTTCGTCAAATTAGGAAGAAAATCGTGGTCCGAGGCGAAAACGCCGCTCGCATTGGTCCCGCCCGTCTCCACGCTCGACACGGTGGTGGGCGTGCGCGACGACGGCACGGGCGCCCAAATCGTGCAATTGACCACGTCCAATCTCGCCGCTCTGCTGCAGATCGACGCGGGCGGCCTGGTGCGCCCATTGTGGACAGAGCTCGCGACGATCGTCGGCAGCTATGATGGCCAGCCGGCGCGCGTGCTCGGCGATGCTGGACATCATAATGATCCGGTGACCGCCGGCCACCCGCACAATGTAATCAGCCGTTGACGCACGAGCTCGACGCTGACAGAATCGCACTTCACGGCTTCTGGATGCCAGTGTCAGGAGTTCGGTTTCTCTGCGATGAGCAGATGACAATCGTATGCGATTCTGTCATCCACGTATCATTGTCCGGCGTCCAACAGAGGTGCCTTTGCGGCCCATCGAAAGCAAACTGCTCATCGAACTTGAATTCGATGCGACCTTTCGACCGAGTGATATGAGCACGAGCGATGATCATCGCGTGCTTGCGGTCGGCTTGGTCAAGATCACCGTTTTCTGCCTTACGACACAGGATCGAATAGGCGAATTCGACTTCATGGAAGCGTCGTCGAATGGGTTCAGCTTGCTCTATGGCTTCAGCCGTGTCGAATCCTGGGGAAGATGGAGCTCTGGCCCGAACGCCGCGGTTGTTCTCGGACTTTCGAAACGTCCGCGCGGGGAGATTCGGATCGAGTTCACGCATATTGTTGCAAACCGGGTACTGCCCGTCGTCCCGGGATGTGTCAGAATTGCCGGTGGGGAGCCGCGAGCCGTCGAATTTCGGGGTGGGGTTCTCGCCCTCACGGTCGATCCATCTCCACCCATCCCGGGCGCGCTCGTCTCCTATGACGCCTCGGATTGCGGCGACGATATCGAGCTGTCGATCATCATATCGAACTCTGATCGGCCAGACCTGACTTTCGCTTGTGTGACAGCGATTCTCTCGGCGGCGATCGACATGCGCTTCGAGATAATCGTCGTGGACTATGGCGGCGAATCCGCGGCGACGACGCGGCTCGCCGAAATGGACCTGCCGGTCAGGATGATCGCTCTGGCGAAACCGCGCTCATTCGGCTGCGCGAATAATATCGCGGCCGAAGCCGCACGCGGCGCTCGCATTCTATTCTTGCACAATGACGCCTTCCTCGAGAAAGGCGTAAGCGAAAAGCTCGCCGCGGAACTGTCGAACGGCGAGATCGGGATCGTCGGACCGAGTTTTCGCTATCCAGACGGTTCGCTGCAGGAACTGGGCGGGTTTGTCTCCGTCGAAGGAGAAACGAGCACGCCTGTGTGGACAGGTGTGGGCTGGGACGCGCCGTCCGCCGTCGACGCGGATTATGTCTCGGCCGCCTGCCTGATGCTTCGCCGGGTCGATTTTCTAAGCATAGGCGGTTTCGATTCCGAATTCGACATCGATTATCTCATGGATGTCGACCTCTGCCTGCGGATGCGCGCCATTGGAAAACGCGTACGCCATGTAGCGACCGTCACGGTCCGACACGTTCCGGGTGGCGTCGCCGCCACACCCGACGCCGTAGCAAAGCGCGACAACGCGCGGCGGCGCAATCTCCATCTGCTGCGCGCGAGATGGGGCCTGTGGCTGATCACCCGCAATCGTGCCGACGCCCCAATCGTGGAGCGGCTCGACGTGCAAGAGCTGCAAAAGCAGATTTCGCAATTTCCCGGAGAGGTGCTGAACTGCGTCGTCTCGTCAGACCAGTCGGCGAGCGACGCATCGCGATCGAGCCTGGCCGTCGCCGCCGCGGCGAGCGTGCTTCGGCCAACTGCGATTGTCGCGCGCGTCCCGTGCCCGGTCGTCGACATTCGCCAAAAGGCGGGCGCGTTCGGCCAATATCATGATCGGCTGACCGGCGGCTGCCTCGCCGACATGGCCGAACGCGACATAGACGTGACGATTGTCAGCGGAATTGAATTTCCGGCGGTGCCGCCTCCCTTCGGACGCCTCCGCATTCTCCATTGCCCGTTCCCCGCGGCGTCGCCGAGCCGCGAGGAGGCCAGTCGGCGGATCGGCTCGCTGTTGAATTTCGACGCGGTGGCGACCGATTCCGAATTTGGCCGTCGCGCCTTGGCGCAAGCGATAGAGGCTTTGGGCGCACCGGCTATCGACATCGATGTGATCACGCCGGCGATCAACCTTTTCCCCGTCGAGCAATCACCCGAAGCACGCAGCAATATCATTCTGTGCCTCGGCGCGCTGCGGGCGGGACCATCGGGCGGCGGACATCGAGCGGTCCTCCGCGCGCTTCGATTCGTCGCGGCCACCGCCAAAAGTCGCCGATGGCGACTCGTCGTCGTCGGCGAGCTCCTTCCGAGCGACGATGCAAGCTATGTCGATATGCTACGCCGGTGGCCCTGGCCGATCGATGTGGACGTGATGGCCGATCCGCCGCACGCTACCTTGCGACGCCTATTCGCACACGCGAAGATTTGCGTATCGCCCCACGGGCTCGGCGCACAATCGCCGGCCGAAGCGCATTTTTGCACGCATTCGAGCACACAGATCGGCGCGGCGATTTCGGCCGGCTGCATTCCTGTCGTGTTCGGCGTGGGGGCCGAAGCCGAATTCTGCGAAACCCATGATGTGGGATTTCGCTTCAACGACGAGCACGAGCTTGTCACTGCGCTTGAGCAGGCGATCGAGCTCGCGAATGGCGTCGGCGTGACGAAGGCGCAGCGCGATCGCATGCGCGCCTATTCGCAAACCGCGCACGCCGACGCCTGGGCGCAGCTGATCGCGCGCCTCGACGCCGGTGCCGAGCGCGAGGAGCGCGCGGCGCCGTCGCTGCGGTCGGAACGCGGCCTGTCCCCGCCCGCCCTGATCGTCGCCGGCTGCCATCGTTCCGGCACATCGGCGATGGCGCGCATGCTCTCGATCGCCGGCGTGGATCTGCCGAGCGATCTCATGATCAAGAAAGCCGATAATCCGACCGGCTTTTGGGAGGCGCATGTGATCGCCGATTGGAACGAGGCGCTTCTGCGCTCTGCCCGCTCCGGTTGGGATGACCCATTCGCCTTTTTTTCGCAACCCTGCGCCGCTCAGATCGCACCCGGTCTGATCGACGAAGCCGCCGCGAGGATCACCGGGCTCTACCCCGGCAATCGTCCGATCGTTGTCAAAGATCCACGCATTTCATTGTTGGCGCCGCTCTGGGACAGGGCGCTGCGGAAGTCGCGTTATGCGCCCAATTTTATCATCATGGTGCGCAATCCGCTGGAGGTCGCTGCCTCGCTGACGGCGCGAAATAAATTCTCCTTGGGCAGAGGTCTGTCGATCTGGGCCAGCTACATGTTGACGATCGAGAGAGACACGCGGGACACGCCACGCGTCTTCGTTGCCTATCGTGATCTTCTCGCGAATCCCGAATCGGTTCTGGACCGCATCCGATCGCAATTGGGGATCCCCCTGCCGCGTTACGAATGTGCGAGTGGCTCGATCTCGCGCTTCGTCGACCCGGCGTTGTGCCAGCATCACTTCAATGGGCTTTGGAACAAGCATCTGAGCGAGGCGGTCCACGAGTATTTTGTGCTGCTCCAAGCGGCCTGCCACGATCAGCCTCTTCCAAACACAGCGGGGTCGGCGCTGGAAGCTTGGCTCGCCGAGCTACGGGACCTCCTCTCAACTCCCGAGCGGACGATATCGACTTAGCAAACGCGCAACGGATTCGTGTCGCAATCTTGGCAGCGTGGGTCGGACCCGTGCTCGGACGGGCTGTGGGGTTCTGTCGCGAATTTTTTGTTGCGGGTCGGTTTGGGCTATGATCGGCGGCAACGGAGCTGGCGGACGAGTGCGATGATCGATTTCAAGGGCAGCCATTTTGAACGCGACGTGGTTCTGTGGGGCGTCCGCTGGTATGTGGCGTATCCGATGAGCTATCGCCAACTCGAAGAAATGATGGAAGAACGCGGCGTCGATGTCGACCATTCGACGCTCAACCGGTGGATCGTCAAATATGCCCCTTTGCTGGAGAAGCGGTTTCGTGCTGGCAAGCGCACGGTCGGTTCGAGCTGGCGGCTCGATGAGACCTACGTAAAAGTCAAAGGTTGCTGGAAATATCTGTATCGGGCGGTCGACAAGGCAGGCGCGACGGTGGATCTCCTGCTGACGGCCAAGAGGGACTGCAAAGCTGCGTTGCGCTTTTTGCGCAAGGCGATCGGCCAACATGGCGAGCCGGAGAAGATCACGATCGACAAGAGCGGCGCCAACGCGGCAGCGATCGAACGCTACAATGCGGAGCATGAAGCGGACATCGAAATCCGCCGCATCAAATATCTCAATAATATCGTTGAGCAGGACCATCGGGCGGTAAAGCGAGTGACGCGGCCGATGTTGGGTTTCAAATCATTTCGATCCGCTGTTGCGACACTCTCGGGGATCGAGCTCATGCATATGATCCGAAAGGACCAGTTGCGGACCAGGGGCAAATTGCGTCCAGCACAGCAATTCTACGCCCTCCCCGCGTGAGCTGAAACACTCTCATACGCTCGTCGCGTCCATAGTCAAAATTTGCGACGGAACCGCAGATCGCGCTCAGCCGTGAGATCGAACGGCTCGCCGGTCCTATCGTCGATCCGGACTTCCGGTCCCGTAGCGCGACGATCTCCTGGAGCCGTCCTGGGTGTCCCGGGATGCTCCAATGAATGTCGCTCGACTGGCGGGGCCGGTCTATCGGCTAGTTGGTCGTGGGACCGGCGCGATCGTCCATCTGCGCAGCTTTCTCGGGCGTTGCGCACGGATCGAGCGCATCCGACGAGCAGCGCGTCGATCGCAGATGGAGGCGCGCACGATCCGCGAGATCGGTCCCGACGGCGCGGGTGACGTCGCTTTCCTCGACGCCGCGCCCGGCTGGTTCGACACCGCGGTGAGACAGATCGCGGAGTGAGCAAGACCTCGCCCGCGCCGCCGGAGGCGGCACTTCGCGATCTGCCTTACCCGCGCGAGGTCCGCTTTCGAGGACTGGGAGAGCTCGAGCGCGGCGCCCGAGCGGGTCTACGACCATTGGGCGCTCGACATCCGCGAATACGAATATCCTAGCGAACGGGAGGTCGGCTTCATTCCGCGGCCGCGGCGCTTCCCATCGGCGCGCTTACTCGTCGACCCGGCCATGCCGCCACAAGGGCTGATGGAACGCGCGGCCTCAATCGATCGTGAGATCGGCTACCCCTTCGCTTGGTTTTTCCTGATGGCGCACGGCCACTGGGTCGATCCGGATGCAGGACAGGCGATCACGGCGGCCTTGCGCGAGCAGCGCGTCCGGCTGCCGGAGCGCGATGCGCGCGTCTTGCTGCGCTGGGACGAGGCCCTACACTCATTCTGAGTGGCCGAGCAGGCAGGCTGTGGGCCAGATCCAGCCCATATCCTCCGGATGTTTTGTTGCTCGTAGGTCGCTCTGCAACCCAGCTAAAGCTCCTTCCGCCGAGTGTTCCCTCATACGTACCGCTACGGGCTCGACGAAACATTCGGAACTGAACGTTCGTGTTCGGCACTGAGAGGATCAGGACAGAATCGTCCATGGCGATGATTCCGGCTTCGAGTGTTTCGCTGGGTCGGTCCAAGTCGGTCAGAATTATCCGTCCGTCCACAATAATCTCTCCTGCATTAGAACGGAAAGGCTCCCGAACCGACAGGCTCGCGAACCGCCCGAGAGACCTGTTGCTCCGAGGATGAAAAGTATCTTCCTGTCCGCGATGCTCAGTCGGCTGTCAGGACCGGTAGCTTGAGCGACGAGATAATAGTCGTTTTTGGACTAGTCTGAAAGAGACTTTATTTCAGGGCTGCCTTCAACAACCGGAGCAGCCCGGCATGGGCCGCTCGGTCCACAGCACGCCCTACAAACATCTCTTGGCCCTGATGATCGCTGCACGCGAGCGCGCTGGACTTACGCAGACCGAACTCGCCGAACGCATCGGTCAGACGCAATCCTTTGTCTCGAAATACGAGCGGGGAGAGCGACGCCTGGATGTCGTCGAATTTGTCGAATTCGTGAGCGCCATGGGGCTCGACCCGAGTTCGATTTTCACTCAATTCATTCGACAGGCCTTCGGTCGGACGACCGGAAAGAAGGACTCGTAATTCGAAGCCATCGCCGCAATGGTCTCCCTTCCTTGACGGAGCCAGCTAATTCGCCAGCTCCCCTCAGGGAGTCCCTGCGCTCAGGCGATCAAGGATCGGGCTCGACGACGCTGACCCTCAAGTCGTTCAGGACGGCCAAGCTGCGTGCCCGTTGAGGCGTGACGGATAGATGATCCCATCTGGTTTCTCAGGGTGCTCGTGCAACGCCACTGCCGAGCCTGCAGCTCCGCCTCCGCTATCGGCAGATCGCCGATCGCGCCATCGCGTCGATCGCGGAGCTCTGCCTCCAAGAAGCAGACCTTCACCGTCTCCCCGAGGTAGAGCAACGCCGAACCGATTAGCGGCGACGCGCCGGCGTGGATCGCTGAAACGGCTCGGTGTCTTGCCGAAGCCGAGCGGGTCCGGATAGCGGCCGAGATAGATGCGGCCGAACCGCTGGCCAGCTGGCGCTCGATAAGTGCGGAGGTTCACGCCCGCAAAGCGATCAGGCGGGAGAACTTTCGCCATTCAGCGAAAATCTCTCCCTATGCTCTCCGCGGCCTCGAGGGCAGCCTGGACCTTCCCTCGTTCCAGCGCTTCGCACCCGGTCAGTCCGTCGAGTTCGCCATGCGGCTGCACCAGAAAGCGATACACTGCCCAGGGTGCGCCCAGTCGCTCATGCAGGGCGGCAAGTTCGCAATAGGGCCTTCCCTCGGCATCTAGTTGCCAGACAGGGAAGCGAAAGCCCCGCTTGGCTCCGTCAAGGCCCAGAATCTGGCCGCTCTGGCGTTTCGCATTGACAGTCACCCGCGTGGTGCCGAGCATCTTGGCAAAATCCTTCGCGCTCAGCATGTCATCGCCGCCCAGGATTTCGGCGGCCCGCAGGCGACCGCGCTCACGCGCCGCGGCGAGCGCCGCCGTCAGCTCGGCATCCGGCGCGGCGGCCGCCTGCACGGTTTCACGCGCGGCAATCGCCTCCTCGACGGCGGTCACGACCGTCTCGCCTTCAGGGTCGACTTCGACCCGAAAGCTGACCGGTCGACCAGCCGCGCGGCTCTTGACGATCGCATCACCATAGCCTTGCAGGAGCGCCTTCATATGCCGCCGACTTCTGGTGAGGAGCTGGGACGCCGTACCCGGGAGCTCCACCTTGAAACCAGCCGATCCCTTCGGCAATGTCTGATCCGGGCCGACGAAAAAGGTCGTCATGGTGAGAGTCGTCTTGCCAGCCGTCCGCGCCCGCCGGCCTGCGCCGCTTCGAACACCAGTTGTCGATTTTGAAGCCGTCATGTACCGACCTCCGTCAGCGCATATATGAAAGAGGTCGATAAGTTCGTCAAATTCGTAAAGCCAGTGCCGGTTCAGCGACAGCGGAGAGGCGGCGAGCTACACGCACGGATCGAAAAAACTGAAGCGAATCATGCTCCGTCCGGTGCGGCGCTGCTCAATTCTCGCCGTTCATGCCTTCCTCCGCTATCGGAAGCGAGGCCTCGGGCATGCCGGCCTCCGCGAGATAGCTCCGGAGCAATTGCCGCGCGCGGTTCCAGCCGAAATCGGACGGAGTAAATTCGGCGATGAAAGGCAAGTTCAGCGCTTCGAAGATCGGCGTCCAAACATCCTCGCCATTGCGGCGCTGGCGCAAGGCCAAGGCCGAATTGAACTGATAGCGACCGAGCGCCCGGCGCTTGAAAAGTCGGCGATTGTAGGCGTAATCGCGATCGACCTCGTTTCTCGCCATCAGGCCGGAGAGATACGGCTTCTTTCTGCGCTCCTCGGCGACGATCGCGATGGGCAAGTCGTCCCAGGCGGCGAGAATGGCGCGTGTGTCCAAGGCGGCGATATCTTGCGACCGGCCATGCGTGAACAGCGGCTTGAAGAGGACCCAGAACGTCTGGAATAGAAAATACTCGGCGTGACGTTGATCGATGCGCACGAGCCTCTCACCCGTGTTCACGTCGACGCTCGACGGCGCGAGCAGTTCGTAGAGCGCGCCGAATGGACCGCTTGCGAAGGCTCGATCGCGGAACGCCTCGCGCATCGCCCAATGAAGCGCGTTGTAGCCGAAATGATCGATATTCTGCCTGTCCGCGCCGCGTTCGAGCAATGCCTCCACGAGCGCGACATTGCCGGCGGCTGCGGCCGCCATCAGAGGCGTTTGGTTCATCGGCAACCGATGCTCCATGCCGTAGCTGGCGCATTGGTACAAGACTTCCTTCAGATTCTTGGAAAAATAAGCCGAGTAGCTCTTGCGGGCGATGCTGTCGCGCTGCCGGTCGAATTGCCGTGCGGCGTCCAGGCCCGCGTTCCTCGCCAGCCAACGAGCGAGCACGGGCTCGTCATGGCAGCATGCGATGTCGAACAATTGTTGGCGCGGCTTACCGCCCGGAGCGCGATCGCGGAACACCTTGATCAACAGCTCGGTCGTTTTCGCCTGATCGAAGACCGGCCAGGGAACCGGGCTCTGCCGGAGAATATCGCGCCGGATCGCATCGACCTGCTCCTGCTTGCCCTGGAGCTCCAGCTTACGGGCTTCCCTCTGCCAGTCCTCGAGGCTTGATTGTTTCGCATCAACCTGCACCCGTCCCGCTGGGGTCAGCTCGAGCAGCTCGAAGAGCCGATGGCCGGTGTCGGATTCGATCAGATAGAGATTCGCGGTCGCGCGGGTCAAAGCGACATAGAGCGCATTGACGAAGAACTTATACACCTCCAACGACTTGTCGGTCTTGTCCTTCGCCCGCCGATAATCGAGCTCGTCGGCGGTTAGATCCTGCGCCGTAACGCCGTCGGCGATCTCGTTGAACTCGGCGCGGTGGTCGGAGATGAAGCGATAGAGGACGATGTTTTCGTATTCCAGCCCCTTGGCCTCATGAATCGAGAACAACAGCGGCGTCGTGAAATGCTTCCGCGCCTCGATCTTGTCTTCCTCGCGCATGACCAGCACGGCGAAGCGGGTCGACTGCCGAATCTTTTGGTTGAGTTCCCGCTTGAGGTCATCCTTGTCCGGCGCCAGCGTCACGACGCCTGCCTCTGCGCCGACAGCCCTGACGAGAAAATTGCTCTCGCGATCGATCGAGCCGAAGCGCCTCTGCTTGATCTTGAGCAATTGATTGGCGACCCGCGTCTCCTCGCGGCTGTTGCGGAAATTGGCGGTGAGCATCGAGAGCTGCTGACGTTGCGCGAGTTCCGGCTCGCGCCAGAACAGGCTCTTGACCTGAGCCCAAGAAAAAAAGTTCGGATGAACGATCTGGTTGGAATCGCCGCAGAGCAGAAATCGGCCGGGATGGCGCAGCGTCGCGAGAACGAGCGCGAGCTCCACCGGCGTGATGTCCTGCACTTCGTCGATCACCACGAAGTCGTAACGCGGCGCGGCTTTCGCGCGCCATTCGTGCGCGATCAAATTGAGGTCGTACAGCTTCGCGTCCTTCAGCCAGGACAGATATTTTTCGAACAGGTCGTACAGCCGGCCGCGTTGGCTCGCGGCGAAAATCGATTGGCGCACGCCCAAAGCGAGATAATCCTCCCGCGAGAGCGCGCCACGTTCTCCAGCAGTGATGACGCCGCGAATTTCTTCGAGGATCTGATGCCCGTCGACCCCGCGAAGCTCCGGGTCCTTGACGGATTGGCGAACGCGCTGGAACCAGCCGGCGAAGTCCCGCCAAGCCGCCTCCCGTCCGGGTGGAACGTGAATGGATTCGACGAACTCCCGATAAGAAAGAAACGTCGCTTCCTGGCCCGCTCGCTCGAAACCGTTCGCGTAATAGAGGTTTCGCGCGCTCTGCGCGAGATAGGCCGAATGAGTCACATAGAGCGCCTCGCCCTCGACATGCTTCAACTTCTCGAGCGTCAGCGCCGTCTTTCCGCTGCCGGCGCCGCCGACGATGACGAGCGGCGGCGGAGCCCGAAAGACGGCGTCCTGCACATCGTCGAAGGAGATCGGCTTGTCGAGCAGATGGATGATTTTCACTTCGGGATTGAGATAGCGCAGCGGTCGCGCGCCCGATTCGGCCTCGGCGGCGTCACACGCGACGAGCTTGTCCTCGTCGATGACGGCTCCGCGGAGAAAGCGGGATTTCCCGTAATCGTGATTGACGATGACCTCCAGCATGAGGGCGCAGACCTCGTCATCGTGCCGCAGGAGACGAAATATCAGGCGATCCGCGTCATTGAGCCGAGCGCGATAAAGATCGGCATACGCGGCTCCCGTAAGCTTGCGCACCTGAGCCCCGCGAAAATCCCGGTTGGCGATCGCAGCGATCACCTTTTGATAGGCCAGCCTTACCCGCGACGTATCGAGATCGGCGATTTCGAGGATCTTCATCGGAATATTCGCTTCTCGAGTTCCTGCAAACCAGGCCGATCATGGGGATCGGTAGCCCACGATCGACGCGATCCGAATAGCCTTTTTCTCACGGCACGCCTACGGCTTGTCCGCACCTGGCGCCGACACGGAAACCTGCAACCTCCGACAGATGCACGTATGTCATTGTTTCAATGTGCTGACGACCATGGATAGCGCCGCGGCAGTTCGCACGATAAGCATTTCCATGCCCCTTCCGCTCAGCCTCGACAGCGCTGTCGAGGTCCGCGAGCTCTCGGGCCCTGTGCAAAACCTTGTTTTTGGGAGCGCCTTGAAATCTCCTCCCGCCGTCCGCCTCGTCGACGTCAAGGAGATCAACGACCGCTTCGGCCATGCGGAAGGCGACCGAGCTGTTGGCCCTGCTGTACCCGGCAGACGAATTCACGGCTCAGACGGTCGCCCAATGGAGAGGTCGAGCCTTCGAAGAAGCGGCGTCTGAACGCGCGGCAGGAATGCAAACTGCGTGACGGTCACATACAGTCGTGCTTCAAATTTTCGTGAATTGGCACGAGCCGCAGATATTGCTCCTTAACAAGGCAAGGGCGCGGGTCGAAATCTGGTTGTCTGAATCCATCCGAGCATAACGCGCCGATAGCTTCAGAACGCGCTGAACGCGTCCGAGCATTCTGAACCGGTCTCCGGCAAGGCTGGACGATACTGAAATAGCGTCAATGAGCACGGGACTCCAACAAAAATCGGTAGCCGACGTGTGTCATCCAGCGCGCCCGACTCAAATGGCTTTCATGAACGAGCCTGGTCCTCTGCGGCTCGATCTCAGAATCGAGCCCGAAGATCGTCAGAGCGACTTCGCGCCAGTCTGCGCCTTCTTCCTCGGCGTCCAATAGGCGAAGATAGGTCACGAGGTGGCGTTCGTCATAGCTCGTCGGGCGCGCGCTGTAAGGCGGCTGATCCTGAAAGGGAAGAAAATCCATTTCGAGCAACTCCGTCGTGTAGCATTGGTCGGGGCGCCGCAGCCTACGAAATTGCTGCTCACGCTTCATTCTGCCGAAGCACGGAACGACGTCCCAGACTCGAGCCGCTGAAGGGAACTGACCCGCGGCACATCGAGAATCATCGTCATCAGAAATTGTGTCGATCCAAGGGCGATCGAGATGCGCGCCGCGCGTCGCCCAGCTGAGCACGACAATGAAATGATCATCGAGAAGTCCGGGGCGTCGCACAAAAAATCGGCGACGCCTCTACAATACCTGCGTTCATCGTGCGCGAGCATCGCAAGCCTGATTATGGGAATATTGTGGCGTGCGATTCTGCGCATCTTTGGATCGCATGCAGCCTCGAACATAGGCGATAATCCCGCCGCGTTTGCGCCCTCTTTCTCATTTCGACTCGGCGCCTCACATCGGAACTGGCCGTTCTGCATCGGAGCGACGTCCGTCGTCGTAGGTCGAATGGATGTGCAGCGAGCTCGACCTCGCGCCGCGTGAATGCGGCAGAAAGATCCCGCGCGAATGCCAGCGTCGGTCTCTCTCGGATGTCGAATGACTCAACTCGAAGCCGACGGGCAATGTCGGCGCGCTGCATGTGTCGTGAAAGGATGATGCGCGGGTAGCGTTGATGTCGCGACGACTCTCATGCAGGACCCGCGGGGTATTGCGTAGAGGCGAGCTTGCTGTATCCTCGAGATCGAGATCTGTGGCGAAAGCGGCGCGCGGTTCCCAAACCCTATTTGTGTGCGCGTCTACTTCGATGCAGCGACGATAAATGCGGACGCGCTGCTGCGCGCTCGGAAAGATATTTTCATTCGATCAGGGGGCCGCGAAATGACCGCATCATTGCCGCGCCGCAAGCAGCCACGCGTTGTAAATGCCGGGCGCGAGCTGACTACTTTGCAGGATGGAACGAGGCAGGCGCGCGTTCAAGGAGCGCTGCTTCGAGAGTGTGACGAAGCGCTCGACCGCTTGATGCAGCTCACTCATCAAACATCGTCGAGGCGCCCGGCGGGAGTGCGATTCAGCGCAGCCGAGGTTCAATATATAGAGCATATGGTCGGCCAGATCGTCGCGACTGTCCCCGCAGGCGCGTGTGAAAAAATGGGGAAGGTGGCGATCTATCGGGAATATGCAGATTTCAGCGACAGGCGCCCCGAGCTGTTGGTGATCATGTTACGAGCCGCCTGCGACGAGATGGAGCGGGAGCTTCTTGCAACCGCGAGACACACGATCGGAGAGTCGTGAATTTTCTCGGCGCCAATTCGCGCACGGGTCTCCTAGCGTCCTTACGTCGAAAGGAGACCCGAATGCGAACGCATTTGCTTACGATTGCCGCGATATTCGCCTCCACCATTGCCCAAGCCGAGCCAAGTGTCTCGCAGGCTGGAGCATTCGACACGGGCAGCGGCCCCGTGTCGAATGCTCCGAAGACCGTGACCGGCGTGACCTTCGGCGCCTCGGAGCTTGCTCGGATTGCGCCCGAGGTCATCGAGCAGACGCCGGCGCTGCAACATCTCGCCAGAAGCGGCGCGCGGCTGTTCGATGCGGGCGATGCTCATGGCCTGCGCGCGATTGTCGCGCGCCAGGGCGACGAGTTCATGATCTTGCAGCTCACGCCGGATGGCGACGCGATCGTCTCTGGCGTGCAGACCGATTTGTCGGCCGATCTGTTGCTGACGATCGCCGGACGGCGCGAACCGTGGGTCACGGAGCTCGGCACGAGCCACGGGATGCGTGGGCTGTTCGTGCGCAACGGCGGACAGTTTCAGGTGTTCTACGTCACTCCCGACGGAGAGCGCGTGATACCAGGCGTCATGTGGGATGCGAGCGGAAAAAATATCACGCGCGAACAAGTCGCTCCGCTGCCGGGGGTGACGCCGACCGTGACGATCGGCAGGGAGAAGGCCACCGGAGGCGCCGGCATCGGCAGCCAGCAGAAGGTCGCTTCGGCGCTCGAGGCTGCACGCAGCGCGTCCTTCGGGACGATCGGCTCGGAAGCTGCGCCGAGACTCTACGTCTTCATCGATCCATTGTGCGGCTATTCCGTTCGCGCCCTTCAGCAATTGCAGCCTTTCGTCGCTGGGGGAAGGGTGCTCGTCGCGATCATCCCCGTGTCGGTGCTGGACTACGAGAATGACGGCCGGAGCACCAAGAGCGCCTTGGCGATGATGAGCAAGGCTGCCGATCAAATGGCGACGGCATGGTCGCGCGGAGATTTGAACGGGCCTGCATCACAGGAGGCGGAAGAGCTGCTTCGCCGAAACATGGCGATCACCGAAACGATCTGGCTGCGCGGAACTCCGACGGTGATCTGGCGGAAGAAGGACGGCTCGGAGGGGCGCGTCGACGGACTGCCGGAGGATTGGAATGCGGTGATCGCATCGATAGGGAGCGAAAGCCATGCAGGGCGATAAATCGAGCACGAGACGATCCACGAGTGCGAAACGGGTGTCGCGGCTGAGCAGAGCATGGAGCGGGCTCAAATGGATCGGCTCCGTTCCGGGACGCGCATTCCCGAAACCCGAAGTCATCGAGGGCGGTCGCTTTTTGTCGGGGTTGATCACAGGGGTTCGTCGTGGAGCGCGACGCAACACGCGGTTTAGAGTCGACGAAGATCGCCGCATCGATGTCCAGGCGACGGCGTTTCTGCACGGGATGAAAGCCTGGCAGGTCGAGGGACTCTTGCGGCGCCGTCGCCGGCAAACCGCGCTGGCTGCCTATATCTTCTTCGGCGCCGCCTGGACGCTCTTCGCCTACTGGCTGTTCGAGATCGCGATCACGCCATGGGCGTCTTGGAGGATAGCGCCGGTTCTGGAATTCGCGCCGTTCTGCTTGTTTCTGTTTCTGACGGCGTTCCAAAGCGCGTTGCAAAATTATCAGATCAGAACACGTCGACTGGCGACGGCGTGGGAATATCTTACCACCTCCGAGCAGTTCTGGCCGAGCTGAAATGAGCGCATATTCTGGCTCGACGCCGCCAATGTCCTCGGCGGCGTCGATAACCACGCCACTGCCGAGCTCCGCGCTACAATTTCGGAATAATCTCCATGGCGAAAATTGCTCGGACGACGCGCGCGAATTTTCCGCGCGTCGTCCGCCGCACTCTTCTCGGCGACGCACAGTGCCGTCGGAACGCAGGGCGCCCCTGCCGATCGCGGCCGACAATCGCGGGGCGGCGCCCGATCAAAACGTGCCGAGAGGAGCGCTTCGGGAGCCGCCCGCCGCCCCGGTCGCCCAAGGCGCCGATTCGTAGCTGGGCCGCGTCGCTTGTGTGGAAGGCTCCACAGGCTTGACCAAGGTTCCGTTCCTATCGATCACCGGCGGCCGCCAAATGGCGTTGGATTCACCATAGGAGGCGTAGGGGTCATAGAAGGGATGACGCACAGTTGGGGCAGGGGGCGCGTCGTAGTCGGCTGCGGTGCGCACATTTCCCGAGTAACAAGCCGTGAGCGGGATGGAGAGACAAATCAGGGGGAGGAAGAGATGTCGCATGAGGGTCTCCTATGGAGAGACCAATCATGCGACGAGGCTGCGCGTATTCGGCGTGCATCAGCGGTCGAGCGCTCGTTTCAAAGAAGCGATATGGGGACCGAGAGCATTGGGACTGCAGAGAATTTCGCCTTTGGACCACGCGTCGTTCATCTGATAGACGATGGACTTGAGCTCGGCATACTCCGGGCGACCGGACTTGCCTTGTTCCGCGGCAGTGAGCAGAGCCCAAAGACAGCTTTCCATCCCTCTCCTGAAATCCAGCGTCTTCAACAGCTTCGTTCGGTGCTCGTCGCTGTGTCGATCAGAGATGGCGAGATTTTCTCGCAAGGATTCGACCTCGACGGCGAGCTGGGCGCGGCGCCTCCGCTCTTCATTGAGGACGTCCATCCAGGCGTTGAAATCATTGATATGGATCGAACGCCAGCCGGCGCAGTATTCAGTTTGTCGCTGGGCTTCGACATCGCGCAGCGCCGACTGCTCCCCTTCATAGTAGCCGTTGTTTTCGCCTTCCCGATAGCCGTCGGATTTGCCACTGGAGTAGCCGTTCGAGCGACCTACCGCATACCACAGCATCCCGTTTCCAGAGCCAGGTTCGTCGTCGTCGCGCATCTCAGGCGTCCTTATTATGATCTCCGATGTCCGTCTGGGCACTCAAGGTCGAGTCGACGCTTCCGCCTTTTGCGGAGCTATCAGCGGGGCCAGTGATACCCTTCGGCGGAGAGTATAACGCTTGGGTCGAAGACGATCCTACACCATTGCGCCGCCGTTGTCGTGCCGGTCCGGCCAGCTGATTTCGGGCGTAGCCATCGATCGTCTTGATTGTTCCCTCGGTACCCGTCCATGCGGCGGCCTTGCTGAACTCGTCCATGTCGACACGGTTTGCCGGCGAGAACCCGAGCATCTTCGGCACATGATGGGGAATGAGCGAGATCAGTCCGAAGGCTTTGATCGCGACCACGATATGCAACAAAACGAATATCGCCAGGAGCACGACGAGTCCGATCAGATTAGTGACGAACCAGCCCTTTTCGAGCACGAAATGCACGGCGACTCCAAAGCTTATGCGAATGAGCCAGGAGACCGACGAGAACACGAAATATCCGGCGAAGAGCCCGAGAAGCATGAGGACCGGCCGGAAGAGAACGTTGAACAGCAGCTCATAGACCTGGAAGGCGCGGCCATGCAGGCCTTCGCCTTCGAACGTCATATGCGCGACCATCATGAGCGGAACCGCGATCACCGCCTCGAGCACGAGGATCAGATAGCCCGTTACGCCGGCGATCCACATCACCCAGGGGATGAGAGGAAGCACATAGGCGATCATGATGCCAGGAATGAGGAGCGCCAGGAGACCGAAGAACAACGGCGTCAACAGCGCCTTGAAGACGTCGGAAACCGTGGCCAGCCCCGCGGCGGCTGCGGCCCCTGCGAAATTGCCGGTGAGGAGAGAAAAGGCCGCTGCTCCCGTCTGTACGGTCCCGGATGAGGCAGCTATCGCGAGCCCATAGGCGGTCAGCGCGGCGGTCATGAGATATTGACCGAGCGTGATGAGAGAGCCGAAAGGGTCGGACCACTGGTTCGACGTCGGGCCGATGCTGTTGGCGACAAAGTTCAACAGGGGCTCGTTGAGATTGATCGCACGAAAGACTCGTTCGACCCACGAGCCGCCTTCACGAGCTGCCGCGTTGCCGAAAGTGTCGGCGTTGCCGGTCGGAGGGTTTGCGCCATCCGCGGTGTTCACATAGGTGCGCAGCTGCCCGAGAAAGTTGTCGCTGGCTTGGATGAGCGGCGCGAGATCGGTCTTGAGCGCATTGCTCCAGCCGCTATAGCTCGGACCGTTGACGATCGGCAGATCGTTTAGCAGGGACAGCGTTCGGCCGTTTAGCTGAGCGAAGGTCAGATAATAGGAGCCGGCCGACGCCCATCCGAGCGTTGATAGATCCGTGGTCGTGTTGTTGCTGAGGCCGAGCTTTCCCGCGCGCGCGTCCTGGGGCTTGATGGCGTTCTGCAGCTGCTTCTGAATGTCGCTGGCGGCCGCGGTGAGCTGCTGTGTGTAGTCGCGGGTCGCGTTCTGATAGGCGGCGAGCAGTGGGATGAGCGCCGAGGTCTGCTTGGTCTGCCAATAGCTCTTCGCGACTCTCTCGGCGACGGGACGAATATCCGAAGTGATCACATTTTGGAGAATTTCCTTCTGTTTGGCCGTCATGTCCGTATTGACGCCGGCGATCGGCTGCTGCGCGCCGGAGGGCTGGTTGACCGTGATCGTACCGCAGCTCGGCGAGCCGGTCTGATTGCCGGGGGACAGAGAATAGGCCCAGGTCGTGGAGCCGGAGACGAGCGTCGGCGTCGGGGCTGGCGCGATCTGCGGATTGGCGGTCGCCTCATTGACGAAGGCCCGGCAGAGCTCGTTCTCCATGACGCCGAGGACGATGTTCTTCGCGCCGGGAATGATCGGCGTGGCAATGACCATCGCGTCGGGCCCCATCGCCTTGATCGCGAATTTGAAGAGCGATCCCGCCATGCCGATGCCCCACATGGACGTCTGGACCACGGCGGCCTGACCGATCGAGAAGCCCGATGTTACCGGAAACATCATGATGGCTGCAAAACCGATCCTCACGACGAACATGGAGGTCATCGAATTGGTGAGGAGATTGCTGGTCTCGGCGGTGCGATAGATATTCCAGAGCGTCAGGTAGCACACGTAGAACATGCCGAGCGCCATGCAGAAGCCGGTGAACCGTCCGAGCAGCTCGCCGATGACGGTGGCGGCGGAGCCCGTGCATGTCGCGGATTGCGCGCCGCTGCTGCAGACGCCTCCGTTGATGGGAAAGACCGCCTTGATCATTTCAGCGGCCCAATCCTGACCAGGATCGAGGGCGGACCAGCTGACGTCATAGCTCGGCGTCGCCGGAGCGGCGGATTGGGCGAGCGCCGGCGCGGCGAAAACCAGGGCGATGAGGGCGATCGATAGAGAAGGAAGGATTCGGCGCGACATGTTCTCCTCGCGTGTCGAATGGCAAAGGCAATTTCGGTCGACGAAAATGGCTGTCAGGGTCCCGGGCTCGGGGAGGGGCGCGCTTCGGGATCGCGGTGAAACACGGCTTTGACTTTTTCGAGGATTTTTTCGACGATCTCGCGGGCCTTTTCGCCGAGATGCTCCAGCATGCTGCCGTCACCCTCCTTCTTCGGAATCGAGGAGGCGGCCTCGCCGACAGCGGCGTCGAGCTTTTTGAAATGCTCATTCCAGTTCGAGGCGTTAGGCTGGGAGGTGAGAGCCGAAACAATCCGATCTCGGTCGCTTCCGTATCGAGCGAGCGCCCCGGCGGCTCGATCGTAAGCCGCGCTGAAAGCGTTGTTCTCGTCGAGAGCGATGTCGAGCTGCTTGCGCAGGCCTTCGAACGCCCCTCCGGGCTTCATGCCCTCGATCACCGCGTTCATTCCGCCCTTGTTGTTGGCTGCGGCGTCCTGAATTCGGTTGAGGATCGTCACTCCCGGCGCATCACGAAGCGCGCTCATCGCGTCGAGGGCGGCGCGCCCCGACGCATCGGCGGCGTAGAGCAGCGGATCATCGCGCTTGAATTGCATGCGCGTCTTCTCGAAGTTCTGCAGGCGCCGTTGGACATCTTCGGTGTTCGCCTGTTGCTCACGCGCCGGCTGCTCGCGCCGCTGTTGTGCGCTTTGCTGCAGCGCTACCTGTGCCGATGGCGTGGCGGCCTCCAAAATCCGGCCGATGGCGCTGGCGGAGCGCCCGACCGCCCCGATCGCCTTTCCGAACACGCCGCCCACGACGAGCTTTTCCTGAACGAATTGCACTTCATGTTTCGTGGTCGGATCGGGTCCGACTGCTTCCGGCGGCTCCGGAGTGGTGGTCGGCTTCGCCGGAGAGGCGGGCCGTGCGGCGAAGGCGGCGAGCTTACGGTCGTCATTGGCCGGCGTCGACGCATCTCCGGCCGCCGGTGAAGCCCGCTGCGGAATCGACGCTGGCGAAGATTTGGGCTGCGCGTTCGCTGCATCCCGGACGGGCTCGGAAGCGGCCGGAGGGCGCCCCGCCGATGCAGAGGAAACGTCGAAGGCCACGATCTCGATTTTAGCCTTGTCTGCAGCAGCCGACGGTGGGTTCGTGGTCTGGTCGACCGACTTGACCTGCGATGCTTGGTCCGGCGCTGACAGCGGCGCAGCGGCGAGCCCATTGCGCTGAATGTCATCGGCGGCTGCGGCAGGCGTCGGCGAGCCCTCGGGCTCCGGCGGCCGCTCGGCGGCGTCGACCGGCGCGCCACGGCGCGCGGAAGGGCGGCCAGCAGTCGGGTCATCGAAGGCGTCGATCTCGGCCTGTATCGCGGCGCTGACACGCGATTCCGCGGCCGCATCGGGAGCTGTCGGTGGGGCACCGGCCGAGGCGACAGAAGAGACAGGAGACTGCGCGATCGTCGGCTCGGACTCGATCAACGGGCTGGCGATCGGCTGCGCGCTGATCTCTCGACGAGGAGCCTGCAGCACCTCGAAGGACAAAGCGAATATCTCACCCTGGACGGCTTTTGTCGTCTGGTTCGATTTCGCGGCGATCTCCGTGGCCTTCTCGCGCAGCCTCGCCACGAGATCGGAATCATCGAGCGTTGCGGTCATCTGCAGCAGACTTCGCATTTGCTCGTTCTTGAGCCCAGGGCTGGATATCGCCAGTTTCGTGAGCTCGTCACGCAGATCTTTGTCGACATGGAGCTGATCGACGAGTTTCTCGGCGTCCTGCAGCGCATAGGAGAGATCGGTCTTGAATTTCGGATCGCGAAGCCGCTCGTTCGGATTGTCGAGAAACGCGTCGGCGACGCGATCGATCCGAGTGGCGAGTTGCGGATCGCGCGCTTCGATCTGCGACTTCCGTTCCTCGAGTTCGGCGAGCAGCCCGGCTGTCGCCAAATGATCGCGAGCGCGGGTCAGCTCTTCGCCGATCGCCTTGCGCTCGCGTGGGTGCATGGCGCCGTTCAACTCAGCCCGCAACTCTTCGATATGTTGCGCGTTGGGCGCGTCGGCGCGCCGGTCATCAGAAGCGGTCGTCGGATTGGGCTTGCGCGGGGGATTCTCGGGTTCGGTGGGCATGGGATGTCAGCCTCGTGGAACAGAGAAAATGCAAGGATTTCGGGCGGTAGACGCCATGTGTCGATCAGTTGGAAAGGTTCGGCGTCGGAAGCTCGACAGCGGGCTTGAGCGTCTGAAGGTCGCGTTCGGCGACGGCGGCCAGCGTCGTTGCGTTGACACTCGCGTTCTTCATCGCCATCCGGTAGTTCTCCAACAGCAGATAATTGGTGACGGCGAGCTCATTGGCGATTTCGCGCTCGACCGCGGCGGGCGTCATGCTCTGCAGCTGCGCCGCCCAATTGACGTCGCTGTAACGGCGATGCACGTCGAGCTGCAGGGCTTGCACCCAGGAGCCGGTGTCGACGGCCGTGAGGCCTTCGTTCTGCATCTGCTGCTTCTGCGCGGCGTTGAGTGGAACCGACGGCGATTGCGCGGCGAGGACCTCATTGAGCACGCTGCGCGCCAGCGAGATGCGCGACTCGTATTGACGGCGTCGGACCGACGCTTCCTTAGCGACGAGCGACGTCATTTGCCCGCCGCGCTGCGCCGTCGGCACGATGGGCTGGACCAGATTGGTGACGTAATCATTGGCGGAATTGACGCCGTCCTGGCCGTCATAGGTGCCGGTCCCGAACAGCGACGAGGCGCGTTGGTCGGCATTTTCTCGTTGCGACGCGCTGCAGAAACCCGCGGCCGCTTCGTCCGCGGAACAGTAGCGCGAATAGTGCAGCATATTGATGGCTTCGACAGCCTGGGCGGCTCCATAATAGGAAGGCGTCCCCTTCGCCGCCTCGCCGCGCTGGTCGGCGACGGTCTGGATAGCGGCGGCGACTTTCCACGATTGTCCCGCGCCGACCGTGATCGTCTGGCCATTGTCGAGATGGGCGCAATGCAACGGGCTGACGACATGCTCGTCGCGAATCACGGCGTTGCGCTTGTCGCGTTCGAACCGCGCCATCGCGGAATTCGAGGCGTCGGCAATCTGTCGCTGGGCCGAGACTTGCGCTTTCGAATAATTGGCGTTTTGGGTAAAGCCTTGCCGGAGCAGGGTGGTGACGTCGCCATAACTGTTGGAGCCGAGCAGGCTCGCGAGCGGACCATTCAGACCGAGCTGGCCCGTGATCGTATTCAAGAAATTGTTCGCCTGATCTTGAAGCTTTTGGAGCCCCTGCTGAACGGCGATCGATGTCTCGTCGAAGACGGCCAATTGCGCATTTGCCGGGGCCGCGCCGAAGACGACGGCTCCGATGACGACACCCGTCGTTGCAGAAAGAAGATGAGAGGTCTTGTTCATGGGCTTTGCTCCTCACCAGAGGCCGATTGTGTTGGGAAGCGTGTATCCGGTCGGCGCGCGGCCGGAGCCATTGACGTAGAGACTGCCGCTCCCGCCGGCGCCGCCGATTCCGATGTAACCGACGGGCGGTCCTCCGCTACCGAAGCTCAGCTTCGGGCAGGAGAGTCCGCCGCCGAGATTGCCGCCGAAATTGAACGCGCCGAGATTGAAGCCGCTCAGAGTGATGCCGCACTGCGCGCTTCCGAGCGTCTTCTTCCAGGCGTTGGTCACGGCGTTGCAGAGCTGGCCTTCGATGGAATTGAACAAGGTCGTCGGGTCCAGGAGATTGACCACGACATTGAGGCCGACGCCCTTCAAGATGTTGTCGAGACAGGTGAGCGACTTGACGGCTTGGGGCGGCGCAATGTCCTTGTCGTCCGCAGCGATGCGCGCCGCGGCCGCGCTGGCCGCCTGTTGATAGAGCGTGCCGCAGGCGCCGGCGGAGCCGGACGGCGGAGCGGTTTGCGCCAGGGTGGTGGTGGAAATGGCGATCGAAGCAGTTGCAGAAATGATCGTTCGTCTCATCGGGAAACGTCCATTCGATTGGATTTATCGCGAACGCGCTTCTGTCGCGCAGAAGGCGAGAGAGCGCAGTCGAGTCTCGGCGGTCATACGATTGAGGAGCGCGCGTTTGCTGGCGACTCGGACCGCCGCGCGAATTGCGTCGGACGAATCTCCCGCGTCGGACGTGAAGAGAGCGGCGAGAATCGAACGCCGAGCAGGTTTGTCGGGAGCCGTGAGCCAATCGAGCATCCGCAAGAGCCGCTCGCTCCCGAGCTGCGCGAGGACCGACTGGAACAGTGTTCGAGCCGGATCGGTGCGAATGCGTCGTGCGAGGCCGGGCGGGTCGAACGCTGCGGCGTCGTGGATGGCGACGCCGAGAGCGACGACGGCCGTTTCGACACTTGGCTCCAGCTCCGCGCGTCGAGTCGCCTCCGGCAGCTCGCTCAGTAGATCGAGCTGGCTCGGGTCGAGCCAGCCGCCGGCTTGCGTGGTGACGAGATCGGGCATTTGGCCTCCCTTTCTGCTTGACCGCAGGTTCGAAGCGTCTTGCGCGAATGACGAGCTGATTTATCAATGGGTGATGGAGACGACGCCCTGGCGCGCGACGACGCGCAGGCCGAGCGGACGCAATGCGTCGCGGAGCACGCTCGGCCAAGCGCGACCGCCTCGCCAGTCGACGAGGGCGCCGCGATCGACATCGCGCGCGAACCTGACCTTGATCGGAGGCGGGACGATTTGCCGTATCGCGAAGGCGAGGGGGATCTGATTTCCGAAACCGCGGGCCGCGGTCGGCTTCAGCTCCCCGCGGACCTTCGGCATTTTCTCGGCGGATTCGGGGGGCTCGGCCGCCGTCTGGGGCGGTGAGGCGTTGGCGTTTTCGAACGGCAGCATTGCAAAATCGGCGTCAGCCGGCGTGGAGGCGCTCAAAGAAAGCAGGATAGGAAGGATAATCGGGGCTCGCATAGAGTATGACTCCTTTGTGAGCCGGGAAGCGTGCTATCGATCTGCGCAAATGGCGTCTGATATCGATGAGCGGAAATAATTCGAAACGACTTGGACGTAAGAGAAATAAGTCGTTCGCGTCCGATGTTGCCGACGATGCGCGGTCGGGGCGAGATGGGCGGAGAGCGGGGGAAGGCGAGAATGGCAAAGAAGAAAGGGGTCGACGGTGAGGACGACGATTCTCTCGGGAATGATCCGTTCCTGGTGGAGATTGGGCGGCGGATCAAACAGTTGAGAACGGACGCCGGGATAACCCAGAGAGACCTCGGAGAGGCTGCAGGCGGTCTCAGCCCTTCCTACATTTATACGGTCGAACGTGGGCGTCAGAACATGACGCTGACGGTCTTCCGACGGATCGCCGAGGCGCTCGGAGCGCCGATCGAAGACTTGCTCTCTGATGGCGAGCCCGACGGTCGCCTGACGGACAGGTCGTTGACGAGATTCGTCTACCAACTCGATAAGCTGGGGCAGATCCTGGATCTGCGACGCGAACAGGACGACGCGATTTTCAAGGAATTGAAAAGCATGTCCGGAGTGAAAGAGAGGATCGCGGAGCACCTGAAGGCGGAGAAGAAGTAAGGCGGCCCGTCGCGCCGATCGGGCAGTGGCGGAGGAATATTATTATCGGGTGTTGACACACCCTAAAATGTGCATAGTCTGCCCCGGACACCGCCGGAGCAGACGCCATGCTCGATTGCGATCGTTCATTCGAACCGACCCTTTTTAAAGCCGCGCCCATAGAGGCGGGATTGCTCTTGGGGCTGCTGGGCCGAGAATTGGCCGGCGCCGAGGGCCTCATCGAGGGCATGTTGCACGCCGGTCTCGGCGTCGACGCCATCGCAGCCTATTTGGGCTGTGCGCGAACGACCATCTTCGACGAAATCTCAAGCCGTGGGATACCCATCGGCTTGGAGCAGCTCGAAAAACCATTCCGGCCACGCAAGAACGCCTGGTCGCTCATAGATCACACGCTGTTCATCGTCGGATGGACCTGCGGCGTGCGAAATCCCCGCCTTGGCGGAATTTCTCGGGCGTTCCGCAGGTTCGCTCTATGGAAAGCGCCGACGCATCGGCTTGCCCACGCGACGCGTCGCGAAGGCGGAACAGAGGCAAAGAGCCGAACGCCAGTCGAAAACCAACGCAGCATCGGCTGCTCTTCACTTCGACAGCGCGGCGCCGACAGGAGAGGCGAAACGAACGCGTCGACGAAAGTCCACCGCGAAGAGAGCCACGTGCACGGCGCAGGAAGTCTCGGAGACGTTGCCGGGGGAACCGACGATCTCCTCGTTTCCTATTGTTCCGTTGGCTCGCCCAGTAACGGAAGCGACGGCGACGACGCAGGAGGCGCTTGTTCCTCTACAAGCGGAACCGCCGGCTAACCCCCCCGCCACAGCTCCATCCGATAGCCCATCCGAGCCTCCCCCGTCTCAGCCCGCTGAGGTCGAAGAGAAAAAACCGCGCACACCACGACAGGCGAAGCCCTCCTCGCTGTCGGCCGAGACGCAACCCGAATGGTATGCGGCGGTCGAGGACTTCATGGCGAACCGGCTTCCGGCCGACGTGGACACGATTCGCCATTACGCCACCAAGAACCACGTCATCACCGGCGTCGCGATTCTCGGCGGAATGAAAAAGACCGCGATCGAAGAAGCAGCGGGCTTCGGCCGCTCGGGGGTGAACAGTCATGTCGATCGGCTGCATCTCAGCTCAAAAGGCGTGAGAGGTGAGATCTTCGATCGGCGACAGTTCGACGACGCCATGAAAGTGCTGACGCCGAAAGCCGATGGCGTGACGCATCGCTTGATATTCCATGCGCCCGGAGATCACCGAATCGCCGTCACGGTGAAGCGCGCCGCGAGACGACGCGATGCGGCGAAAGAATCCCGTGCGAAGCTGGCCGCCGCCGCGAAGCGAAGGCGGGAAGAAGACGCGTGGACCGCAGGCATCGAGATTCGAAGGGGCGTGAGCTTGCGCAGGCTCGAATGCTTGTCGCGACCTTTCGACATGGCGATATAGACCTCTTTCGCGCCAGCAGCCGGGCAGAGCAAATTTCTCTTGCGCAACATTCTGCACGGACGACTGCGCGTGCGCGCGTCGTCACGCGAGTTCGGCTCACGCGTCGATCGCCCATCCCCGAAAAAAGCTGGCAATTCATATTCGCGCACGAACTCGCGATGCTCGGCGACATCATTTTTTCGAGAGAGCCGCCTTTATGCAAAACGAACACGCCGCGATCAACCGCCGATTGTCCGATCCGGATTTTCAGGCGCTTCTTCTCAGCAGGGCCATCGGCCTCGCTCTCGGATCGTCGTTGATGGCGACGGCCTTCGTTGTGCATGACGTGTATCTGTGGACGCATCCGCCGACCCCGAAATATTTCGTGATCGACGGGCGGAAAGCCCGCGAGGTCACGGCGCTCGACACGCCGATCGTCGACGACGCGCAGCTGCTCGATTGGTCGACGCGCGCCGCGCTCGCGCCCTACAACATAAATTACAATGATTATCCGCAGCAGCTTTCCGCTGCGAGCCGAAGATTCTCCAAACGCGGCTGGAACAGTTTCGCCACCAGCGTCATGGACACGAAAAATTTCGACACGATGAAGCGGTCGATGCTGCTCTGCTACGCGCAGGCGCAGCGCGCTGCGATCATCAGCGAGGTCGCCACGATGGCAGGAGCGCTCGCTTACCGGATCCAGGTTCCGATCGTTCAGACCTGCCAGAACAGCAATCAGAACATCACCCAAAATCTCATCATCAAAGCGCTCGTCGCGCGAACGAATGCCGAGGATCGCCCGGACGGATTGGAGATCGACGAGCTCGTGGCGGTTCGCCAATAGCGATGAGGACAAAAAGATGCAGCACAAGTGGACTTTATTCGGCGCGGCGGTCGTCCTGCTGGCGGCTCCTTCGCCCTGTCTGGCGCAGCAATCGGCAAGCCTTCCCGGAGCGGCGGAAGGCGGCGGCGTGCCGGCAACGGGATCGGCCGATCGCACGGCAAACATCATTCCCCTGACGCCTGGAATGATCCGGGATCTCGGCAAGCGGTTCGGCGACAACAAGCGCGCGCAGGAGCAGGCGACGACGGAGTTCGCGGCGCCGGCGAGCCGGCGCGTGAATGTGTCGTTCACGCCGGGGCAGGCGGTCAACATCATCCAGACCGTCAAGGGCTATCCGACGGCGATCTCCTTCTTCGATCGAACCGGCGAGCCATGGCCGATCCAATGGGACACGAACTCAAATCCCGCGGCCGTGACGGATGGAGGCAATTGCAACACGGGACAGAACGCCAGCGGCCCCGCGGTCGCCGCCACGGGCTTTTATGTCTGCACGCCGGCCAAAGGATCGAATGTCCTGGAGATCACGCCGATGTCGTTGCAGCCGCGCGGCGGTCTCGTGGTGACGCTGCAGGGCGCTCCGAAGCCGATCAGCTTTCTGTTGATCGGCGGGGGCGGTCGCTACGACGCCGATATTTCGATCCAAGTGGCGGAGCGCGGCCCGAATGCGAAGGCGGGGACCGTGCGCGCGAGCGCGCCGGACACGGCCACCCCCTTCCTCACCGCCATGCTCGACGGCGTTCCACCCGCCGAGGCGACGCCTCTGTCGGTCCGAGGAGTCTCCCCGGACGAGCTGCGCGCCTGGCGGCTCGGCGACCGCGTCTATCTGCGCACGCGCCTCACATTGATCTCCCCGGAATGGACGGCGTCCGAGGCCGCCGAAGGGGGCCTCACCGTCTACCAGCTGCCCGCGACGCCAGTCGTGCTGCTCTCCCATCAGGGACGCACGGTCTCGGCCTCTTTGACGGAGGATTGAATGTCCGACCTTTTTTCCAAAATCCCGCTGCTTTCGCAGCTTCGTGAATTCAACCGAGGCGGGCGAGGCGGCCCGGTTCGGATCGTTACGATCGCTGCCGTCGGCGTGTCGATGGCCGCGCTTCTCGTCGGCGTCTCGTCGATCTCGCATCCGGCGCCGCCCGAATCGTCGGTCGCGAAGATGCCCGAGGTCGATCCGCTGCCCGGCGGAATGCACAGCAATCCGGCGCAGGACGCGCTGCTGAAGCGTCATGCGCAGACGCAGGCGGACAAAGCGCTCGCATCGGGGGCGTCCTATACGCCGCCCCTGCCTGCGGCCGCGCCGCTGCGGCTCGTCGATCGGCGTCAGCCCGAGGAGATCGCCGATCCGGCGCCGCCACCCGAGCCAGCCGTGGTTCCGATTCCCGAGCCTGCGCCGCTCTACGTCCCTCCCGAAAGTCCACAAGAGGAAGCGCGCGTCGAGCAGGTCGCCGCCAGCGATCCCGCGAGCACGGGAGCGAACGAGGAACAATTCAAGCAGGCGGTCGCCGATCTGTTCAAGCAGTGGGAAGGACGGCCGCCGCGCACGGATCTGGTGCTGACGCCTGCGACGGACGTTCGAGACGATCTCGCGCCGGGGCAGGGCGCTCGCGTCGAGCAGCGCGCCACGAGCCCGGCGCCGCCGACACAACAACAGCCGCGTCCTACGGCCGAGGCCGTTTTGGTCCCGGCCGGACGCGGCGTCTACGCCCATACGGTGCTCTCGGTAAATTCCGACACCGGAGGCCCGATCGTCCTGCAGGCAGACACGGGACCGCTGGCCGGCGATCGAATGATCGGAACTTTCTCCAAGAACCAAGCCGTCGGCGCGCTGTTCGGGGACACCGAGCGGCTGGTGGTGCGGATCAATTCGGTCGAGCACCATGGGCAGACGATAAACGTGCAAGGCCTGGTGATCGCGCCGGACAGCATGGAGACCGCGGTCGCGACCAACGTCGATCAGCATTACATCGAACGCTTCGCTCTTCCGACCGCGGCCGCTTTCGTCGCCGGTCTCGGACAGGCGATCGCGCTGTCGAATTCGACGATCGGCTATACGCCGTTCGGCGGCATGATCCAGAGCTACGGCAAGCTGGATTTCCGACAGCAGGCCGGCATCGCCGGCGGCGCGGCGGCCGCGCAGATCGGACAGACGCTGCAACAGCAAACGCCGAAGGGCGCAACCGTCTTCCTCGCCGCCAATGCGGGCGTCGGCGTCATCTTCTTATCCAATGTCGCCGCGACGCCGGAGAGGGCGAGCGTCGATCCCGCGAGCCTCAACACGAAATAGGCGGAGCGAACGCCAAAGGGACGCTTTTTGAAACCTCACAAGAAGGAGAAGCCAATGAGCGATGCTGCCGCCAATCTGAATTTCGTCGACAGCGACGAAACCCGAGAGATCGTCCTCGACCTTCCCGCACCGGACGCCGAAACGGCGCCGAGCAAGCCCACGTCCGAGGAGGACAAAGGCTCCCGAAAGAAGACGCTGGCCGCGTCGATCGCGAGCAGCTTCGCGCGCATCCGCGCGGAGTTCCTCGGTCCCCGAGGACAGCCCGCTGAAACGGCGGCGAAGGAGCCATTCTCCGACACGGACGCCGATCCGAATGTCGCCCGCGTCGCCGAGACCGATCCGGCTCCGCGAGCCGACGAACGGAAGTCACGGTCGAACGTCTGGGATCCATTCGACCGCTACAAGCTCGCGACTTCGGTATCCCTCGCGGCTCTCGGCGTCGCGACCATCGCCACGGTCGCTCTTTGGCCGAATGGCGGAGGCGTCGAGAGCGGGGTGACGGAGAAAGGGGTCGACGCCGGACTGATGGCTCCGGCGTCGAAGCTCGCGTCCGTGCCGCTGAATGAGCGCGGCGAGCCCACCTTAGAAATTCCAGCGGCCTCCCCGTCTCAGAAGATCGCAGAGGAGGTCCAGGCGTTCTGGAGTCCCAACGGGGAGAGCCGAAAGGCGTCGACTGGGCCGATCGCTGCGGCCGCGTCCATTCCCGCCTCGCCGGTTGTCGTCGGAGAAGTCGGCGTAAGGCCTCCGACGGCGGCTCCTGAAGCCTTAAACGTCTCCCCTGTAGTCGCCGCAAAGGCGACGGCCGTGCCGACGCCGGCGCCGCCCGCCCCGGTCCCCGCCGCGGCGCCCGCCACAGCGAGCGAGCCGCCCGCGAAGGCGAGAGAGGACGGCGCCAGGCGCGTCGCCTCGATGCCGCCAGAAGCGGTCACGAAGGCAGGTGAGAAGCCGCTCGAGATGGAAACGAGACTCTTCGGCATGATCACCGAGCTCTCCACACTGGTGCGTCGCACGAGGGAGGAGATCGCGGCGCTGCAGGAGAGCGACAAGCGAACGGCGCGCGCGCTCGAAGCGAAAATGAGCGATTTTGATCGCCGCTTGAACCTCGGCGAGGCGCAACGCTCGCTCGACGCGGCGAAGGCCACTCCGACGTCTCCACCGGAACCGGCAAGCCCGCCCGCCGCCACTCCGGCCGCTCGGCCGGCGACAGGGATGAAAGGCGTCGTCCCGGCGTCCCTGTCGACGCAGAGCGGCGCCGACGCCGCTGCGCCGCCGGCCCGTTATCGCGTGCAGGCGGCCTCTCCGGGCCTCGCCATGCTGTCCGAGCTCGACCGAAGTGGCGAGGAAGTCGCCCCACTGCAGATCGCCGTGGGCGCGCATGTGCCGGGCTACGGACGGGTCACGAAGATCAGCCAGCGCGGGACCGAATGGGTCGTGCAGACGGAGAAGGGGCCGATCCGCTGAGCGGCTCCGGTTCGAGGCATTCGGCGAATGGGGGGCTGAACGTGCAAGGATTGGTCAATTTTGCAGGAGCGATCGGCAACGCGATCGCAATCCTGTTGCCGACCTTTTGTTATCTCTCGGCGCTAGGACTGTTCATGTCCGCAGGATGGGGATTCTGGTCGCAGGCGCAGAGCCACAATCCCTATCGAGGCCGTCCTTGGGTTCCGTTCGTGGCGCTCGTCCTGTCGGGCGCCTTCGCCTCGTTCCCGTCCATTCTGACAATGGCGAACAACACGGCGGGAACCAATCTGCAAGTGTCGGTGTCGGCGCTGACGAGCTACACGCCGCCCACGGTCGACGGGAGCCTGTTGGGGCAGACCCCGGGAGACGCCGTCGTCAACATCGTGAAGCTGTTCCAAGGGTTCTTCCAAGCCTTCGGCGCGATGTGCTGCTTTTTCGCCATGCTGACCTGGAACGCAGTGATCGCCGGCCGGAGCAATCGAAGCGCAGGCGGTTGCGGAGTGCAGTTCGTGTTCGGGGTCATGCTGATCAACGTCGTGACGATTTCCACATGGCTCGTCTCCGTTTTTCGGACGTGATCGCCATGCTCGGACGATACTCGGGCGGACCGCGCGTGCTTACGAGAGAATCTGCAGTCCGTGCTTCTGGACAATGGTGAGCAGCTTGAGCGCCATACCGCTCGGCCGCTTGGCGCCCGTTTCCCATTTCTCGACCGTGCTTTCGCTCGTGTTGAGATACCGGGCGAACACCGGCTGACTGACATTGTTGGCCTCGCGGAGCTGCTTGATCTGCGCAGGCTCGATCTGGGTCGGAACAACCAAGTGACGCGCGTCGAAATCGCGCATCGTCGCCTTATCGAGCGCGCCGACCTTGTGGAGCATGGCCGCAGACGAGTGGAGCGCTTCCGAAGCATCGCTCTTGAATCTACTTTTCGTCGCCATGGCAAATCTCCGTCAGGTCTTTTTCTTCCAGGAGCCGCGAGACCTGCTTCTCCGTCAGCGTGGCGTAGCTCTTTGCAAGGATGCGGAAGTCCTCCAGCTCATCATCCTCGACGTTTGCCCGATCCTTCTTTGCGAACAGATATTCGTAAATCCAGTATCGACCGCCCTTCGCAAGAATGATGCTCCGATGCATGTTTTTGTTCAGTCGCTTCTTGAAGACCCCTCCGCCCAAATCATCGGCTTGGCCCTTCATCACCTCTCGAAGCGCCTCACAAAGTTCACCATCCTCGATACGAGCCTTGCGTGCCGCCTTGGAGAACCATGCGGTTTTGAAGGCCCGCGCAGTTTCCTCATCGTCGACCATGCCGATATGTAGCACTGAGTGCTATTGTATTCAAGTGGCGATGCCGGCCGTCGATCTGTAGCTCGGTTGAAAAAGCACAATCGCTGCGAAAAAATAGCGCACCCCGAAAAACAACGCCGTCAACATTCGCGCGCGCTTATCCGAACCTCTGGTCGAGGGCGTCACCGCTCTCGCAATCAGAGGAGATGAACGATGCATTTCACGTCTTCCAAACTCAAATCCATAACTCTCCCATGTTGCACGATCGCGGCGACGGTCGCGCTCGGAATATCGGAAGCTCACGCGCAGGCCGCCGGCCAGACGCTCGGCTCACAGGTGCAGAGCATCGCGAAGGAGTTTTCGACCGCGGGCGGTTTCGCTGGCTCGACCGCCATGTATGTCGCCGCTCTGGTGACATTCGTCGCCGGCGTCTGGTTCCTGTGGCAGTCGCGTCAACCGGAGAACCGCGAGAGCGGGAAGGTCGCCGCCGGTCTCACGGGTCTCGTGCTGACCGGCCTGTTCGTCGCGGGCGGCTCGTGGATCCAGAAGGCCTCCTACACGACCACTGGCGCGGGCGCGAAAGTGACCGACCAGGCGGGCGTCATCACCTTCCAGTGACGTCCAATGCTCTCCTGTCCTTCGCTGGCGTAACGCAGCGGGGGCGCAGGAGAAAGATGGCCCTCGCCGGTTATTCGGTCGCGAAGCCGAAGACCGGCGGGGGCGCATCAGCCTCGAAGATCGGCGCGCCCCAATGCTCACCCTCTCACTATCGGCTATGCGCCATAGGACGTTGCCCGCATTCGCAGCGATGGGGCCGCGCGCAAGAAAATTCGTCGATCGCTGCCCGCATTGTGGATGCGTGATCGTGAGCTGGCCGGAAGAAGGGCCGGCTGCCTCGCCGATGGACCTGCTGTCTGACCAACGACCGTGTTGCGCTCTTTGTCACCTCGCGCAAAACCTCGAACGCTGCGAGATCGATCGCGAGGCGATCCTGATCTGGGCGCCAGAATTCACGCAAGGCGCGCTCAACGCTCTCGCGCATCGCATCCATCGGATCGCCGCGACCCATGGGAAGCCCGTATTCTGGTCGCCTGATCCGCCTCCCGCGAACAGCCCCGAAGATCTTTTCGCCGCCAGCTCGGCCTATGCAGCTCTCGTCGAACGCAGTGTGACCGCGAAGCAATGCCTCGGCACGTCGTCGCCACGCGATCTCGCCGAAGCTCTGTCGTTCATCTCGCCGAGCACCTACGCCCATCGTCACGAGCTGCTCGGCGGGGTTCGCTTGCTGCCGCTCGGACGATTTTTTGTCGACGGCCGCGATGTCTATCCGCGCTTGCTCGCCGCCACCGGGATCCCATCCAACTCGTCGATCAATTCGCGCGCCGCGGCCCGACGATAGGAGATAGAAGATGCTCCATTGGATTTCACGCGGGCTCGCCGCGGTGTCGTTGATGGCGAAGCAGCCGCTCGCGAGCTTTTGCGATATCGAATCCTCTCACGGCGACGCGCTCGTCACCAAGCACGGCGACTATGTGAGCTTCCTCCGTCTCGGCGGCATGCGCCGAATGGCGACGCGGGCCGACATCGATCGCTTGGCCAACGCCATGCGCATCGACATCTCGGGAACGCTGGAGAACAGGGGACAAGCGATCGTCGGATGGTACGCCTCCGATCCCGATCTCGCGGCGGTCGAGATCGAGCGCGTCAACATGTCGGCTTGCCGAGAGATCGCCAAAGAAATCGGACTGGAACTGGGCGATATTTTCGAGGAGCGCAAAAAGCTCTGGGCTGGAATGATGCGCTGGGAGGCGGCGTATTTCATCTTGTGGACCCGCGCCACGACGCTCACCAAGGAAGAGCGAAAGCAGATGAAGGAGGAGCAGGCGGCGCGCCGCCAAGAAATGCCCGAACATCGGGGACGCTCAGAAATTTTATCTGCGCAGCGACGTCATGGCGGCGCGCCACACCGGCTTCGTCTCGCGCGTCACTTCCTCGCTGAAAGGTCTCGATGTCGCCGCAACGGAGATCTCGGCGCATGACGCTCTCTCGGTCGCCCGCGAGGCCATGTATCGCGAGACTGTAGGATCGGCCTGGCGTCCGACCTTGGTTGGAGACGCCTTTCGCCCGCGTTGGCCGGACGAGCCGGATGACCGTCCGATCCTGGAGACGCTGATGTGGCCGGCGATCCGCGATCTCTTCTTCGACTCCGACGCCGTCGTTCATGACGGGCAACGCGTGGAAATCGGCCTCTATGATTACGGCTGCGTCGATATGACGGTGGGGCCGGAGGACCCCCGGCCCTTCATCGAGCTGTCGTCGCGTCTCGGAAAGGACCGAATCCCATGGCGCGTATCCTTCGTGATCGAGGGCGGCGGCAATTCGGACATGCTGTTGAAAAACGCCGGCGCGCAGTTCTTGTGGATGTTCCCCGGAAACCGGGACATTACCCGCGCCTTCGAGCTTTTGAAGCGGCGAACGCGAAAACAACAACCATATCGCCGTGCGCCTGCGGGCGTCCTTCGCGACCTGGGCGCCGTTCGGAGAAGTGGGCAAGCTGCGGCTACAGCTGTCGACGCTCAAGCAACGCCTCGAGGCCTGGGGCAATTGCCGGGGCACGACCGTCATCGGCGATCCGCTCGAAGGCGTCATGAGCAGCGTGCCGGGACTGGCGCTAGCCTCGACCGCGCCGCCGTCGGTAGCGCTGATCGGCGACGTGCTGGCGATGCTGCCCTGGGGACGAACGGCGTCCCCCTGGGACCGAGGCAGTGTGCTGTTCCGCCAGCCGAATGGGGCGATGTGGCCCTATGACCCCTCTGGCGGCTCGAAGCGTCCACAGGTCCTCGACACATTCGTCGCGCCGCCCCGTTCAGGGAAATCGGTGCTGGCCAACACCATCAACCTCGGGCTCTGCCTCAGCTCCGTCGCTCTCGGGGCGATCGGCGCCAAGCTTCCTCTGATCGGCAAGGTCGATATCGGGGATTCGGCGGAAGGCTTCGTGCTTCTCATTCAAGAAGCCCTCGGACCGCAACGGCGGCACGAAGCGATCTACACGCGCATGCAATTCGCGCCCGGCTTCGAGTTCAATGTCTTCGACCTGCAGGTCGGCTGCGAATATCCGCTGCCGCTCGAAAAAGCCTTCCTGCAGAATTTTCTGGCGCTGATCACGCTGCCGCCGGATCAGAGCACGCCCTTCGAAGGCATGAACCAGATGATCGGCATCGTGATCGACGAAGCCTATCGACTCTGCACCGATGTTCCGGGGGCGTCGCCCAAGCGCTATCGGCGCGGCGTCGAGCCTCTCATCGATGCGGCGATCGAGAAATATGGAATCGATCTCCACCATGACGAGCCGCATTGGCGAGACGCGGTGAAAGCGCTGTGCGCGGTCGAAGATTATCGTCTCGCGGAAGCAGCGCAGCGGCACACCGTCCCACTGTTGCAGGATCTGATCGGAGCCGCGCGCACCGATCAGGTCAAAGACATGTTCGGCAAGCTCACCATCGCCATGACGGCGGAGCAGGCCTCGGACCTCTTCGAGCGCTACATCTACGACGTCATCCGCAAGTTTCCGACATTGAACAGTCCGACGCGGCTGGACTTCGGGGCGGCTCGGATCATCGTCATGGATCTTGCGGAAGTCGCGCCGACCGGCTCGGCGGCGGCCAACCGCCAAACCGAGATGATGTATATGCTGGCGCGCCACATCATCGGGCGCAACTTCTTCCTGAAGCCCGACTATCTGCCTTTCGTGCCGGAAGAGGCGCGCGGCTTCCATCAGCCGCGCTTTCAGGAAATCTATGAATCGGTGAAGCGGCTCGACTATGACGAGTGGCATCGCACCCAGGGCAGTCCGCAGGTGCGCGCGCAGGCCGAGCTCGATGTGCGCGAAGGCCCCAAGCACAATGTTCAGCTCGGCTTCGCCAGTCAGCGCCTGAGCGACATGGGCGACGCGATCGTCAGCCAATCGACGGGCCGCTTCGTGCTGCGGGCCGGCGATGATGTGGAAGCCGAAGAGATCGTCCAGCGTTTCAATCTCTCCGAAGCGAGCGCCGACATCGTTCGCCACCGTCTCCATGGGCCGGGTCCGGCCGGCGCTCCGTTCCTGGCGGTGCTGCATGCGGACAACGCCAAATATGAGCAGATGCTCGTCAACACGCTCGGTCCGATCGAGCTGTGGGCGCTGTCCACGACCCCTGGCGACCGAGCCCTGCGCAATCGTCTCTATGACCGCATCGGGTTTCGGGAGGCGCTGCGGCGTCTCGCGAGGATATTCCCCGGCGGATCGGCGGAAAAGGAGATCGAGGAGCGCAAGGCCAAGCGCATGCGACGCGGCGAGCTCGACGCGCGTGCAGAGACCGGCGTCGTCGACGAATTGGCCAACGAGCTGGCCGATGCGTGCGGGATCGGCGCAAAGCTCCGATAAAAAAATAACGGCTCGGAGTTCATCGCAGCGGCGGCTCGATAGGGTCACGCAATTTTTTGCACGCACGGAAACATTTGAAACTCGCGCAGAGCAGGAGAATCTTTTCGGCGTGATTTCGTGATCGAGGAGCGTCGCCATGCCCAGCCTGCGCATCCAGCTTCGTCCGAGCGGCGTCGTCATGTTCGGCTCGGGCACGCGCGACCTCGCTCGAATGGAGCATCACGGCGCCTTCGATCTCGATAACGCCGATTCGGTCTCGATCGCCGAAGAGGCCGAGCTGCGGCGTCTCATCAAAGGTCGGGACAAGCGGCCGAGACTTCATCGTCATTCGCGCCGACGCCGAATAGCGTGATCGCGCAAAAATACGGAGCAGATCACATGAGCGCCAACCGTCCATGTCGCGGTCTCGTCTTACTATTGGCGTCGAGCATTCTGGGTGGCTGCGCGCATGATGTTCCCGCGACGGTCGATGTCGCGGGCATGCCGAATGCGGAGATCGCCCTTCGACGAAGCGTCGAGCATGTCGACAAGGAGATGAGCGAGATCGGTCGAATGCGGCCGGCGCCGCGTCACGGCCCGGCCGTCGTGCCCGCCGAACTGCAAAAGATCGTCGCCTTCGAATGGGAGGGGCCGCTCGAGGGGGCGGTGGAAAAGCTCGCCGGTGAGGTCGGTTACGATGTCGTCGTCGACTCCGCCTTCAACGTCCAAACGGTGTCGATCGGCATCAAGTCGGGCCCGCGCCGCGTCTACGAGATTTTCCAGGCCATCGGCAGCGCCGCGGGCGACCGCGCGACTGTGCAGGTCGATGCGCAGCATCATCGCATCGAGGTGATCTATCATGTCTAAGCTCGCGCTCCGGCTCGTCCCGACATTGCTGGCCTCGTCTCTGTTGGCGTCGTCTCTCCTGGCCTCGACCTTCCTGGCTTCGTCCGCCTTCGCCGCCGAGCGCGGGATCAAGGTCTATCCGGTCCCTCCGGCTCCGTCCCCCGAAGAGATCGACGAGGCGGCGCATGGTCTCGGCAATCCGCTGAACAAGCCGATCACCGGAGCGGCGCAGGAGCCGGCGGTCGTCGGAGGCGAACGCCCGCCGTCGCTCGAGGCGCTGCAGGCGGTGCGCGCCGGACGCGGCGATCCCGGGCTCGGACTGGAGCCGGGGCGAGAAGAAGCTCTGTATCAGGCGGCCCTGAGCTTCGGCGCGCAAGGCGGCCTGGCGGCGCGATCCTTCGCGATCAACGACATGTTGCGCCGCTATGAGCCGACGCTCGACAAGAGCTATGACTTCAGCGCTGTGGTTCTGCCCCTCGGCGGCGGCCGGACCCTGCTACGTCCGCCTGTCGTGACCCAAGGACAGCTCGCCTTCGCGCTCGGCGACAATGCGCAGGTCGCCCGGGAGACGGATTGCGTCTATCAGATCACGCGCGAAGCGCAGCTCGCCTCCGCCCCGCCGAATTGGCGCGCCTATCTGGTGCGCAATTGGAAAGCCCCGACGCGGCCCCATGACGCCGTGCTTCCGCGCACCGAGCAGGAGGCCGCCTATTGGAACAAATGGGTCGCCGAAGGGTGGGCCCAGGGCGAGAAGCAGGCCGTCGAAATATTCTTGTCCGATCTCGGCCGGCTGCAGCGCGACATTGTCGGCATGGCTCGGTTCCGCCTGCTGCTGCGCGCGGGCTTGGTCGAGCACCCGAGGATCGCCTTCCAGAACAGCGTCGTCAACGGCGGTCGCGACGAGCTCCGCGCCGGCGATCGGATTGTCCGAATTACCGATCAGCCCGGCCTCCGAGCCGACGCGCGCCGCTGGGAGCCCAAGCGCCGCGGGCCCTGCCCCAAGTGATCCCCGAGCGGGCTCGTGAAAGTCTGACGCAGGAGACGGTGGTGGTCGACGAACCTTGGGATAGCGCTGATCTTTCCTGGGTGACGGACCCGCGAAAGAGCGCGCCCGGACTGGATTCTCTGTTGAGCTGGGCCTATCGCTCGGGGGCTTCGCGCGTCTCGTTTCAGACGGGCCACTGTCCTTGGCTGAGGATCTACGGCCGGAATCGCAAGATCGGCGACACGACGCTGGACGAGGCGGAGATCGCGCAGATCGTCAATCATCTCTACGGCGCCGACGGCATGGCCCGTTTGCAGGGCTGCGCCGCGCTCGACACGACCTATGAGATCGCCGTGAGCCGCACCGAGCGGCTTCGCTACCGTCTCAATGTCACGTCGACGCGCAGCAGCCGGCGGCTCGGCGTCAATGTGGTGCTGCGTCCAATCCCCGGATTGCCGCCTTCCCTGGAGGAGCAGCTCGTCGAGCCGGGGATCATGGAGGCGTTCCGTCCGCGAAATGGCATGGTGATCGTATCGGGCGGCACGGGGTCGGGAAAATCCACGCTGATCGCCGGCATGACCATCGCCAAGCTGCTCGACCCGAACGGGCATTACAACATCGTCGAAGGCGCCGCCCCAGTCGAGTTTCTGCTCGATCGCGTCAAGAGCCCCAGCTCGACGATCAATCAGAGCGAGATCCCGCGCGACCTGCCGAACTTCGAAGAGTTCATTCGGGGCTGCATGCGCCGCGAGCCGACCGACATCATCGTCGGCGAGTGCCGCGAGACGGCGACGGTGAGCGCCGCCATTCAGGCGGCGATCTCCGGGCACACGCTGACGACGACGATCCACGCCAATGACGTCGCGCTGACGATGCAGCGCATCGCGAGCCTCTGCCCCTTGGCCGAGCGCGAGAATTTGATCAGCGCGGTGGCGCAGTCGCTTCGGCTCGTCGTCAACCAGAGGCTGACGCCGTCCCTGGACGGCAAGCGCACGGCGTTGCGGGAGTTCCTGGCGTTCGATCGCAAGCTGCGCAATCGCTTTCTGGAGACGGACCCGGCGCAATGGCCCGGCCTGACGCGCGGCGCCATCGAGGATCAGGGGCAGTCGTTCGCACAAGCGATCGACAAGGCGCTGCAGGATGGCCGCATCAGCGAGGAGACCGCGGCGCACGAGTTGAGGGAGGAAGGCTGATGTGGCGGAACACCGCTCTGCCGACACGGATCTTGTTTCTGGACGGGCGCGCGTGCCTGCCCCTGCTGGTCTTCGTCGTCTATTGGAGCTGGCTCACTTTCTACATTGCGATCGGCGGCATGACCTTCTTCATCGTCGTCAGCTGGGCGGGACTGACCGTGTCCTCGGTCTTGCGGCTTCTTCGGCGCATGCTGATCGGGCCAATCCGAACCGCTGTCCCGACCTGGAAGCGCAGGAGGGCGGCATGATCCTGGATATAGAGGATGTCGAGGCGGTGCTCGAAAACCTTCTGCGGAAGGGCGGACAGCCGGTGCTGTTTCATGGCGTGACCATCCCTTTCGATTGCGCGGTCGCGGCGGACGGATTGCTGCCGCTGTTTCTGCTGGCTGGCGAAGCCTTGTGGCGGGAGGTGAAAGGAGAAGGCTTCGGATTGACGACCGAGCCCGACGAAGGGGCCTTCCTCGGCTATCGCCTCGCCGTGATCGACCCCGGGTCTTTCACAATGGTGTTGCTGGCGACGATGGAGGCGATCTCGCAGGCCTGCGGGCCAAACGGGATCGTGGTGGAAAAGCTCGAGGAGGTCTGGGCCGCGTCGAACGAACGCATTCATGCCGATCGACGCATGACGGGGCAAAGCCA
>NZ_CP023740.1 GCF_002752655.1 Methylosinus trichosporium OB3b
GTGACCGCGGCGATCTCTCCGCCTCGACCGGACGTCGGCGAGCCGCCGCTGATCGAGATCCGTGACGTCCACAAGTCTTATTTCGCCAGCGACAGCGTCCCGGTCGCCGTCCTGCACGGCGTCTCGCTGACGATCCGAGCCGGCGAATTCGTCGCCATCATGGGCCAGTCGGGCTCCGGCAAATCGACGCTCATGAACATTCTGGGACTGCTCGACAAACCAACCAAAGGCGTCTACCGCTTCGCGGGTCGCGACGTGACGACGCTCTCACGTGACGAGCTCGCGCGGCTGAGGCGCGACGCCTTCGGCTTCGTCTTCCAGCACTATCATCTCATTCCTGCCGTCACGGCGGTGGAGAATGTCGAAATCCCGGCGGTCTACGCCGGCGTGGCGCCGGCCGAGCGGCGCGCCCGCGCCAACGCCCTGCTCGACCGTCTGGGTCTCGCCGAGCGGATCGATCATCGACCGAACGAGCTCTCCGGCGGCCAGCAGCAGCGCGTGTCGATCGCCCGCGCGCTCATGAACGGCGGCGGCATTATTCTCGCCGACGAACCGACCGGCGCGCTCGACAGCGCGACGGGAGCCGAGGTCATGGCGCTCTTCGCCGAGCTCGCCGCGGAGGGCCATACGGTCATACTGATCACGCACGACCTCGAGATCGCCAAAGCCGCTGATCGGATCATCGAGATCCGCGACGGGACGATCATTTCGGACGACGAGTCGGAGGTTGTGAAGCGCGACGGCGATTTCGCGCAGCCCGGTCTCGACGACGATGTCGGCTCGTCATTCCTCCTCGACATGCGCGAAGCGGTGCATGCGGGAGGCCGGACCCTCGCCGCCAATCCGTTTCGAACCGGCCTCACCTTGCTCGGCATCATCCTCGGCATCGCGTCGGTCATCGCGCTCCTCGCGATCGGCGAAGGCGCCAAACGGGCGGTGCTGTCGCAGCTCGCCGTTTTCGGGACCAATCGCATGTATGTGATTCCAGGCGGCGGCAGCGGCCACGGCTTGGCCGGGCGGCTGCTCGCCGCCGACGCCGACATCGTCCGCGACGTCCCGAACATCGCCGCCGCCATGCCTTATCTCGAGGGACAGGTGTTGGTGCGCGCGGGCAATGTCGACTATGGCGCGAACGGGGTCGCGATCACGACGGATTTCCCGCGCATTCTGAACTGGTCCGTCGAAGCTGGCGTGTTCTTCGCGAAGGAGGACGAGCGCGCTCTGGCGACCGTCGCGACAATCGGCTCCAAGCTCGCCGCACGACTCTTTTCCGACGGAGAAAATCCTATTGGGAAAATGATTCTCGTGAACGATGTGCCGTTCCAGGTGATCGGCGTGTTGTCGAGCAAAGGCGCGCTGTCTGGGAACAGCGACGACGACGACACGATCGTTTTTCCCTTTTCGACAGGCAGCATACGCGTCTTCGGAAAGAAGGAGCTCTCATGGATCTCGGTGCTGGTCGACGATCTCGCGCGCGCCGACGAGACGGCGGACGCGATCGCCGCCGTTCTCGAGAAGGCTCACCATGCGCATGACTTCCGGGTCTTCAACAAGGCCGCCACGATCGAGGCGCAAAATCGCACGCAGGACGCCTTGACCCTTCTGCTGGGTTTCACGGCCGCGATCTCGCTCTTCGTCGGCGGCATCGGGGTGATGAATGTCATGCTGATGGCGGTGACCGAACGAACGCGCGAGATCGGCATCCGAATGGCGACGGGCGCGCGCACGATCGACATTCTGCGCCAGTTCCTCACCGAAGCGATGATGATCTCAGGCGCCGGCGGACTGGTCGGCGCCGTGATCGGCGTCGCCGCCGGCGTCGGCGGCTCGCTGGCCTTCGGCATGCCGGTGATATTCTCCGGCGCCGCGATCCTCGGCGCCGTCGCCGGCGCGGTGGTGACGGGCCTCGTCTTCGGCTTCATGCCGGCGTTGCGCGCGGCGCGGCTCGAGCCCGTCGCCGCTCTCGCTCGGGAGTGAAACGATGAAACGAAGACCCCAAGCAAAACGACCCGAGGCTCAGGGCAGTACGACGCGGTGGAGCATCGGATCGCGCGCGATCTCATCCTCTCGGAACGGGAAACGCAGCCAATCCTTGCGGGAGTAGCGGGCGATCGGAGCCGCGCCGCCGCCGCCGGACATCGCCGCTTCATCTAGCCCATGCGCGAGCAGCGTGTGCGCCTCGACGCCGTCCACGCCGAAGCGCACGACCTGCAGATAGCTGTTCGCCACAGCGTCCGGCCCCATGCGATCGCCGTCGATGCTATTGCAGGCCACCGTGAAATAGCCCACCGACTGGCATCCGCCATAGATCGGAAAGCGATTCCCGCTGCTTTCCACGAAACGGCGGCTACCCAATGCCTCGTCCAGCGGCCGATTTTCGGCGCCGAACGCCGCCACAGTCGACGCCAGCGCCTTCGCCGCGCGTCCGTTCCCTGCCAGTAGCTCGCGAGGCGTATCCAGCGGAGCGTCGCCGGAAAAGGCAACGCGATAGAGAATGTCGGCTGGATTCCGCATTAATCGCGCCCAGAACGCCTCCCACAGCAAGGCGCCACGGTCGTCGACATCCGCCTTGTTAGACCAGCGACGAAGAACGTCGCAGGCTTCGGCGATGTCGACTTTGAACGCCTCCGCCCCTGCTTTCACGAGCGCGTCCAGACCGGCGACCTTCGACGCGCCGGCGTCCAAACGGACCTCCCGCTGCACGCATGCCTCGGCGAGCAATTCGTCCTTGAACAATTCGGCCGAATAGGCCCGGGGAGTCAGCACGTCCCGCATCAAACGCAGGGACAGCGCCTCCGCCGACGCCTCTCGGACCTGGAGCAGATCGAGCGCCATACGATGCCCCAGCCTGCCTCGGAGCCCCAGCGGCCGACGCTCGCCGCCGAGCAGCGACGGGAACCCCTCCAATGGCTGTCGGGCGTTGCTCAGCCAATAGCTGTCGTTCATGTTCGCCACATAGTCGCCGCGCAGCAGCTGTGGCAGCGCGTCGGCGCGCATGGCGCCGGGCTGCGCCGCGGCCGAATCCACCCGCCAATCGCAAGCCGAACGACTGCCGTCGAGAACGGGCGTGAGCGGGTCCACATGCGCAAATCGCGCCGCCGAAGGCGTCATGCAGGCCTTACGCAGATCATCCGGAGCGTTGGGGACCGCGCCGACGTCCCCAAACCACGCCCGCCCGTCGCCGCGGCCGATCGCCACCGTATTGACCCACGGAACGGCGACCTCGCGACGCTGGATGGCAATGAACTCATCCAACGATTTCGCCTGATTCCAGTAGAAATAATTACGGAAAATGCGGAAGTTCTCGGCATTCGCGTCCCGAATGGCCAATGCGTGCGCCGAGCCCCAGCCGAGCGCCGCATCATGGCGGCCGAGATCCACCACGGGGCCGGAGCGGCTTCGATAGAAGAAACGCGTCAATCGACGTGCGCTGCCGTCGTCGCCCTGCACATCGACGCCGATCTCGCGCACCGACATCTCTTCGCTGTTCCCGTCGATCCGATAGCGCGTCGGATCGCCCGCATCCAGCGTCAGGTCGAAAAGGCCGAACCGTCGCGCCTCCGACACGGTGTGACTCCAGGCCACATGATCGTTGAACCCGATCATGATCAGCGGCACGCCCAGAAAAGCGACGCCCGCCACATCGAGCTTTCCGGGAATAGTCAGATGCATTTGATAGAAGCGATCCGGTCCGCCCCAGAACCAGTGCGGATTGCCGAACAGCACCGCGCCGTCTCCACCCGTCGCCTCACGGCCGAAGGCCAGCGCATTGCTTCCGACTCCCGGCTGCTCGCCGATCTGCTGGGCGAGCCGGCGGCGCAGCGCGAGGTGGTCGATCTCGCCCGACTTCGACGGCGCCGCGGACCGCGCCGGCGCGGCGTCGGCAATCTCGGCAATGAACCTGCCGTAGCCGGCGACGATCTGCGCCGCATACATGCGCCGAAGAATGTCGTTCGCGGCAATATCCCGAATCCAGGGCTGCTCCAGGCAAGACCTGTCGACCGACGGCGCGCGGCCGCTACGGGCGTCCGCGAGATAGCGGTTGTAGCCGGCGGCGAACCCCTCGACGAGTTCGTTCAGCTCCGGCGGATTCTGCTCCCGGTAGCGGGCCGCCACCTCGTCGGTGGCGAAGGCGCGGAAAAAGAAATCCAGATCGATATTCTTCGGCTGCCCGAATGTGGAGCCGCGAGCCGGCTTGCCGTCGGCCCCGAAAAACCAAGCGCGTCGGCCCTCATAGGTCACGAAGGCCTCGGCCAGAGTGCACAGAGCGTCCTGCGCCTGGACATAGCCCACGCCGATCCCGAGCTCGCGCCAACCGCCTGCGCGCAGATGCGGCACGCCATCGGTCGTGCGCCGGATTTCGACGCCTGTCACTGTCGGTCCCACCGACGCCGCAGGCGCCGTTCTCGCGTGCAAAGCCGCCGCGACCAGCGCCAGCCCGCCGCAGAGCGCCGAGACCCAGCCGCGCCGGGAAACTACGAACGGCATGCCTCGAATCCCTCCAGCACATTCGCCACATTGACGCCGATCTCGTCGACCGCATAGCCGCCTTCCATCATGAAGACGGTCGGCAGGCCGGCGCGGGCGAGGTCCTCTCCCACCCGGAGGTAGTCCTCGCTGCGCAAACGAAAGCCGGAGATCGGATCGGCCTCGAATGTGTCCACCCCCAAGGAAACGACGAACGCGTCGGCGCGAAATCCGGCGATAGCGCGCAGCCCATGCGCCAGCGCCGCGCGCCAGGCGGAGAACTCGGTTCCTCGCGGCAGCGGGATATTCAGATTGCAGCCATTCCCGTCCGCCGCGCCCTCCTCGTCGGCGTAGCCGAGGAAGAACGGATATTCGGTCCGCGGATCGCCGTGGATGCTCATGAAGAAGACGTCGTCGCGGTCGTAGAAGAGGCATTGTGTGCCATTGCCATGGTAATAGTCGACGTCCAGCACGGCCACCCGCTCGACGCCACCGTCGCGCAGCGCCTGCGCGGCTATGGCGGCGTTGTTCAAGAAGCAATAGCCGCCGAAGAAATCGTAGCCGGAATAGCGCCCGGGCGGGCGCGTCAGCGCGAAGGCCGACTGCGCCGCGCCCGACCGAACGCTTTCCGCGGCGGACAGCGCGCAGGCCGCGCCGCTGCGCGCCGCACGCCACGCGCCGCGGGTGAGAGGAGTCCCCACATCGAACGAGAAGTGTCGCACCGACCAGACCGAGGGCAGCGCATCGCGATTCTCGTGCGCCGGATTCAGCGCGACCCACTCGTCCCAGGCGCCGCGAAGGAAATCCACATAACGAGGGGCGTGCACGCGGTGCGAGACCGCATCGTCGAAGGGCGACGGCTCTTCGATCGCGCCGAGCCGGCGCCGACGCAGTTCATCCCGAACGCGCTCCACGCGCGCGGCGACCTCGAAGCACGGCAGCAGCGCGCCACGGAACATCTCCACCGCGCCCTGGTGATGAACATGCTTCGCGTTGAAGAAGGTGATCATCAGACAGATTCGCGCGCGACGACGCCGGCAACGCCGGCCATATGCATCAAGCCCCGGTGCAGAGCCGGGAACAGGCTCTTGTTGAAATTGTTCCAGCGCAGCTCCAGTATGGAGTCCTGTGGATCGATCCTGGTGTCGAGCGCGTCGACGATCACCTCTCCGGAGTCGATTCCATCGTCGACATAATGAAACGATGCGCCCGTCATGTCGATGACCGGCGCGGGCTTCATCTCCATCGTTCGCCAATTCACCACCTTCAGACCTTTCGCGCCATGCAGGGCGTCGAGCGTCGCATGAGCCCCACGACGCTCGTAAGGCGATTCGATCCGGGTGATGCCGGGATGGATATTGACGATTCTGCGGTAGAAACGCGCGCCCGGACGCACTAGCTCGTCCAGTATGACGAGCAGTCCGTCCAGCACCACGAGATGCGCGTCCAGCGTCGACAATTTCTCCAGCAGCCGGGCTTCGAAATCGCTCTTGCCAGCCTTGCGTACGGGCGTGTTCTGGGGCAGCCGCCGATAGGTCGACGGGACGGCGCAGAGCAGATCGTTCACGCGCCGCCCGTTCACTGCGAGCGTCGGCGGATAGAACCATTGGCGACCCGCGCCGCAGGCGAAGCCGTAGTCCTCGAGCTTCTCGCGGTCACGAGCCGAACCCTCGTCGTCGTCGAAGATGACCGCCTCGAGCGAATAAGCGTCTCCGAGCGGCGTTTCGTTCAATGACTCGACGAGATACTCGAGCGGCGACTTCATGTACCGCCGCTCTCCTTTGTAGTCGATGTACCGCCCGGCCTCATCCGCCGCGGCGTTCCTCAATGACCAGATATAGACCAGTCTCAGCTTCGTCTTCGCCATCTTCGCCCCATCATGCGCTTGAAGAACGACGGTCGAGACACGCGCGAGGCGCTCTTCGGCGAGATCGACGCGCATGCCGCCACCCCGATGCCACCGGGACAAGCGCACGGCGCGTTCCCAGTGTGCAAGACGAAGATCCCGCCCGATTGTTTAGAAGCGTGGCGCGTGGCGCGGAGGCCGACCGGCTCGATGCGCGGAGAGCGAGGCGCGATCGCGCTCATTAACTTCGACGTCCGAACGCGACGCCGGCTCAGCGAGCTGCGCCATTCGCAGCGACCATGCGTGAGCGCTTCGTCGCGCTGTCGCCGATCCGAGGCGCATGCGAGATCCGCCGAGCCTCCTCGGCGCGTCGACTAAACAAATGCAGGCGCTTCTCGTCTAGGACCTAGTGACATGGCCGAACGAGCGGCCGACGACCCGACCCATGTGGCGTCGACATCCAACCCGACAAAGGAATGCGGCATGCTCATTTATGACGTCCTGGGCATCGGATTCGGCCCATCCAATATCGCGCTCGCCATCGCCTTGGAGGAGAAGCGGCAAGGCGGCGCCAGCAACATCGACATGATGTTCATCGAGCGCCAGAAGAGCTTCACCTGGCACCCGAACATGCTGCTCGATCACGCGCATATGCAGATCTCCTTCCTCAAGGACCTGGCGACCCTGCGCAACCCGACCAGCCGATTCACCTTCGTCAACTATCTGCACGAGAAGCAGCGCCTGCAGGATTTCATCAATCTCAAGACGTTCTTCCCGAGCCGCCACGAGTTCTGCGACTATTTCGCCTGGGCCGCCGCCCAGTTCCAGGACCGTTGCGTCTATGGCGAGGAGGTTTTCGATGTGTTGCCGGAGAAGCGCGGCGGCGAGATCGCGCTTCTGCGCGTGCGCTCACGCGACCGGTCGGGCGAAGTTCATGAGCGACTGGCCCGAAATCTCGTGGTGAGCGTCGGCGGCTCCGTTCACGTGCCCGAGTGCTTCCGGCCCTTCGCGAGCGATGCACGGATCTTTCATTCCCACAACTATCTGCGCAGCATCGAAGCGAACGCGGAGGCTCGGACGATCGCGATCATCGGCGCGGGCCAGAGCGCCGCCGAGATATTCATGGACCTGCACGGCCGGCCCAACGCCCCCCAGATCGACCTCATCGCGCGCGCGCGGGCGATCAGGCCGTCCGACGACAGTCCATTCGTCAACGAGATATTCAACGCGGACTTCGTCGACCATATGTTCAGCCGCGCGCCGGCGGAGCGCCTGGAAATGCTTCGCGAGTTCCGCCATACCAACTACGCCTGCCCGGACCTGGAGCTCATCCAGCAGATATTCGGCGTCCTCTACGAACAGAAGGTCAAGGAGCAGACGCGTCATCGATTGCTGCGCCGACATGAGGTCAGGAGTGTTCGCGCCGCCGATGACGGCGTACATCTCACGCTCTTCGACCGTAACAGCGAGCGCGCCAGCACCGTTCGATATGACGCCGTGGTCTTGGCCACCGGCTATGAGCGTGAATATCACAAGACAATGCTCACGTCCGTGGCTCCCTATCTCGGCGATTTCGAAATCGATCGCCACTATCGCATCAAGACGTCCTCACACTTCCGTCCAGCCGTCTTCGTGCAGGGCGCCAGCGAGCCGACGCATGGCCTGAGCGACACGTTGCTGTCCGTGACCGCCGTGCGCACGGGCGAGATCGGCGACGCATTGCTGGCGACGGCGCAGCCTTCCGAGCGCCAGATAGCTGTCGGGGTCCATTGACCGAGGGAATTGATTATGTCGACTCCCGTCGTCTCGACCACCCGCACGGTCACCGGAAAATGCGACGAGCTCGCGCTCCGGCACAATGCGCTGACTCACCCCTACACGCTGGCGCCGAACCCCTTGTTGGAACGCCAAGCCGCGCGCGAATCCAATGCGCGAAGCTATCCACGCCGCATACCCCTGGCGCTCAAGCGGGCGCATGGGATCTATGTGGAAGATGTCGAAGGCCGCATCTTCATCGACTGTTTGGCCGGCGCCGGCACATTGGCGCTGGGGCACAATCATCCTGTCGTCATCGAAGCGATTCAGCAGGTCATGAAGGACGGCCTACCGCTGCACACATTGGATTTGACGACGCCGATCAAGGACCGCTTCATTCAAGACCTGTTCGACATCCTGCCTGTGGATTTCGCGCGTGACGCCAAAGTGCAGTTTTGCGGCCCGACCGGCTCCGATGCGGTCGAAGCCGCCTTGAAGCTGGTGAAGACGGCGACAGGCAGCGGCACGATCTTGGCTTTCCATGGAGCGTACCATGGGATGACGCAAGGCGCTCTTCAGCTGATGGGAAGCCTGGGCCCGAAGAAACCGCTGAATTCCATCCAGCACGGCGTGCAGTTCTTGCCCTACCCTTACGACTATCGATGCCCCTTCGGCCTCGGCGGGGAAGCCGGCGTGCGGGCCGGCCTGCATTACATCGACACCGTTCTGAACGATCCCGAATGCGGCGTGCCACGCGCCGCTGGCATGATCTTCGAGGCGATCCAGGGCGAAGGCGGGGTCATTCCGGCCCCGGACGCTTGGATTCGCGGCATTCGCGAGCTGACGGCCAAAGCCGATGTTCCGCTCATCGTCGACGAGGTACAATCCGGCTTCTGTCGCACGGGCAAGATGTTCGCCTTCGAGCATGCCGGGGTCACGCCCGACGTGGTGACGCTCTCCAAGGCGATCGGCGGCAGCCTGCCGCTGTCGGTGGTGGTCTATCGAGGCGAACTCGATCAGTGGGCGCCCGGCGCGCACGCAGGCACCTTCCGCGGCAATCAGATGGCCATGGCGGCGGGCTCCGCGACAATCCGGTTCCTGCGCGCGGAGAGGCTTCACGAGCACGCCCGGCAAGTCGGCGAGCGCCTCGCCAGCGGCCTCCGGCAATTGCAGAGCTATTTCCCGCAGATCGGCGACGTGCGCGGTCGGGGCCTGATGATCGGGGTCGAGATTGTCGATCCCGAAGGAGGTCGCCGAGACAATGCCTCGCGGCCGCCGCCGACCACCCCCGCGCTCGCGCGCGCCATCCAGAACGAATGTCTGCGACGAGGGCTGATCATCGAGCTCGGGGGCCGACACGGCAGCGTGATTCGCTTCCTCCCTCCTCTCGTCATCACCGAGCGGCAGATCGATCACGTGCTCGAGATCTTCACGATCTCGCTTCAAACCGCTACCAAATTCAGCTGCGTCGAGAATTTCATCTATGAGGAGATGGGCGTGAGAGAGTGACGCGCTCGCCGCGGCGAGCGAGAAATTCGAGACCCGGCGTCGGCCGTCTCGTCACCGGTCGGCGCTCCGATCCGAACAAGATCCGCATTCCTTCTGCGCGGTCGCTTCGCGGCAATGCTTCAGCGCGTCACGGATCATGAAGTTGACGAGCGTCGGCGAGACATTCAGCTGCTTGGCGACTTCGCGCTGCGTATAGCCGTCTATGCTGTGGAGCTCGAACGCGCGCTGCGTCCGTTTCGGGAGATCGGCGAGCGCCGCTGCGAGACTTCGCAATTGAAGACGCTCGATGACGATCGTCTCCGGCGTCCCCGTCGAATCCACAATTTCGCTTCCTTCTTCTTCACTCGTGAAGTAACGGCTCTCGAGGATAGTCCGCCGATAATGGTCGATCGCCAGATTTCGCACGATCTGATATAAATAAGACGCTGGCCGCTCTATTTCCGTCGTGGCGGCGGTCTCGGCCGCCTTTATATAGGCGTCCTGCACGACATCCTCTGCGCTGTGAGGGCTGCCGAGTATCTTGGCTGCGTGTTTTTCCAGCCGGCATCGATGTTCCATGAACACGACCGACAGGGCTCGAACGCGGAGAGTGTTCGACGTGATCGACGTGATCGACCTCGACGAGGACGCCTCGACAGCCCGATCTTTCTTCGGCGCCGAACGAAGCTCATGCAGTCGCTGGGACGCATTCATAGGCCCGATGTCCTCTGGAGCCTGATTGTCGCGTTCGATCGCCGACGACGAGCGAGATCGTTCTCCGGCTCGGAGATCGAACGGCGTCGACATGAAACATCGACAGCAATAGGACCAAAATATAAGTCCGATGCACCGTCGATTCCCGGCGTATTCAGCCCTATTATCGAAAACATAGCACGCAGTATACGCATTTTGCTCGCTCCACGCTCAAGTAGGTAAATTACATATGCAACTAAATAAGCGTTTTCAGATACATATGTCAACCGCGTACGTGGCTTATTGTAACATTTCCATAGTATAATATACTATATATAAATCACATTGTGTGCGTTATATATCATATATAATCGTAGTTGCATGCGTTGTAAGCATTATGTATTGTGTTTCTTATAACCCGAGACCGCGAGCTGAAAGCGTCTCCGGTAAGAGTGCGATGATCTAACTCAAAGGCGTCGGTGCGAACATCGTATGGGAGCGAATTCTGAACGCTCGAACACATCCGTCCAAGCGCAAAGCGCTCTAAGCAACTTCTTCCTGCTGCAGAGGGAGGCCACGACGAGGTGCTTCGCCCGGAGCTTCGACGATCTCCACGATGCGTCCCTTGTCGAGGCGCACGAGGCGATCCGCCGATCCGAAATAGCGGTCGTCGTGGGAGATCACGATCAGCGTCTTGCCCTGGGCTTTGAACGCGGGCAGCATCTCGGCGTAGAATACTCGCCGAAAAGTCGGATCCTGCTCGGCGGCCCATTCGTCGAACACGACGATCGGCCGCTGCTCGAGATAGACTTGGATGAGCGCGAGGCGCTTGCGCTGCCCCGCCGAAAGGTCCGTCGTCGAAAACCTGCCGTTCTCGACAGTGACTTTGTGAGCGATCTCGAGCGCCTCGAGATAGGGCCCGGCCTTCTCCCTTACGTCCCCGTCCGGCGCAACAAGATCATCGAACAGGAAATAATCGAAAAACACCGCGGAGATGAGCTGACGGTAGTCGTCACGCCCTGCCGCGGTGATCGGCGCGCCGTCTAGCAGCAACTCGCCCTCCTGTGGCGGATAGAGAGCGAGCAGGAGCTTGATCAGCGTGGTCTTGCCGCAACCGTTTTCGCCGACGATGAAGAGAAGCTCACCGCCGCGGATGGTGAGATCTATGGGCCCGAGCACAAAAGGCTCGGCGCCTTCCCCGGCCGGGAAAGCGTAACGGGCGCCGCGCAGCGCGATGCTGCCGATGCCCGGCGACGCTCCCGAAGCAGCGGGCGTCGGAAGAGCCGCCGCGAAACCGGACTCTGGATCGGCGAAATCGGCCGAGAGCTCGGCGATGCGCCGGAACGAGACCTGCGCATTGACGAAATGTGAATAAGCGGCGAGCGCCTGGTCCAGCGGACCCTTCAAATAAAGCAGGACAAGGATGAAGCCGGAGACCGCCGTGCGCTCGACCCCGAGCCAGCCCTGCCACACGATGATCATCGCGATCATCACGAAGAACAGGGCGCTGTCGACGGCGTTGGCGGACATGAAGATGCTGAACGCTCTGACCTTCATGTCGCGAATACGGTCGATCGCCTCGGTCAGCTGCTCGCCGTGCACGCGGCGGCGACGGTCGCGATTGAGACGCAGCTCCTTCGCACCCTCCGTGATGGCGCGGTATTGGCGATAGACTTCGTCCTGCGCCACACGGGCCTCTTCGTAAAAGGCCGATCCGCGTTTGCGCGCCCAAAAGTTCACCAGAACTCCGGCGGCGATCGCGACCGCCACGATCAGGAATATGATCGGCGACAGGAAGACGAGATAGAGCACGCAGCCGGAGGTCACCGCCAATGCGATAGCGAGCGAGGAAAAGTTGTAGGAGAAGATCGAAACGGCATCGACGTCCTGCCCCAGCACGGAGAGCAGCCGGTGCGCTCTGTAGCGCTCGATCTGCTCGATCGGCGCCGCCACGACCTTGGCGACCAGTTCCTTGCGCAGGGCCGCGATGATCTGCTGACCGATCCAGCTGTTGCCGAGGTCCGAGACGATCTCGCCCGCGAGCGTCACCGTCACGAGCCCTGCGAACGTCCACATCAATGCGGCGGCGATATCGCCGTCCGCGTAGAGCGCGCGATTGATCGTCGCCAACAACCAGGCAGTCGCGAGCCCGCTGAGCGCGCCCATGCAGGTCGCGAAGACGCCGATCGGCCAAAAGGGCGCGAGCAGGCGCAGTGCAGTGTGCGCGAGGGTCTCCTGGTTCGGGTCCATGGCTCCGCCTTGTCCGGAGCCGACGTGGGCTCCTCGAGAGAATCACGTGCGCACGCAAAGCTTTCGGCTGGGGCGGTCGCCTTTCCGATCGGATCGGCAGCCGCCCCGACTTTTTTCATTTGGAGCGAGTTCTCATCACTCGAACGACTCCGCTCGTACAGAGCGAGCCGCTTGCGGTCCAACCCGACCTCTGGATCGCGAGCTTTCGAGAAGACGCTCTCGCTCGACGATCAGAAGTCGACGGTGGCGGACAATTTGAAGGTGCGCGGCAGACCCATCGTCACCCATCCGCCATCGACGCCGGCCCAATAGCTCTTGTCGAACGCATTTTCGACACGGGCGCGCAGAACGACCGGATATGCGAAGGCCTGAAGCTTATATTGGACGCCGAAATCGAAGCGCGTCCAGCCGGATATTTTTTGCGTGTTGGCCTGATCGAGATATTGCGAGCTGGTCGTCAGCATCCGGCCGGAGAGCGTCGCGCCCTCGACGAAGCCTGGATCCCATTCGATGCCAAAATTGCTCTGCCACTTGGGAACGCCGATGGCGGCCTTCCCGTCATAGGTTCCGTCGGCGGTCTTAGTGAGCGTGCCCTGCGTGTAGGAAAAGCCGCCGAGCAGACGAATGCCCGGAACGACCTCGCCGAACAGATTGAACTCGACGCCGCTGTTGCGCTGCCGGCCATTGACGCCGAAGGTCGAATTGCCGGCGGCATCCGTCGTGATGACGGCGCTCGGCTGAGTTATCTCGAAAAAGCTGGCCGTGGCGGCGATGGCGCCGAAATCATATTTGACGCCCGTCTCGATCTGCTCGGTGCGCACAGGCGGGAAGATCTGCCCGCGGTTCGAGCCGCCCCAGGCGGTCGGGCCTTGCTCCAGACCCTGGATATAGTTCGCGTAGAGGGACAGTTTTTCGAGCGGCTTCACCACCAGGCCGAACGCCGGCGTGAACGCCAGGTCGCCATAGGCCGGCTGTGAAATCGTCCCGTCGGAGGCGAAGACGGTCTGATTGATCTGCTGATAGCGCACGCCGGCGGTAAACAGGACGCGATCGTCGAAGAAGGAGAGCGTGTCGGCGAGCGTCACCGTCGGGAACGTCTGTTCCCAATATTTCGGCGGGTTGTTGCTGAGACCGGCTGTCGACGGGCGCGCGATCCGCGGCGCGTTGTAGATATTCGTATAGAAATTATAAAATCCGTAATATTCTCCAGTGTAATTCATCGTATCGAAAATGCTCGCGACATTCAGACTTACTTTATGATCGATCGGGCCGGTCGAAAATTCTCCGCGAGTTCCGATCTGTGCGGATACGGATTCTCTATTAAAAGGCGTATAATACGCGGACGCACTTGCGTTTCCAAGCTTATCTGTAACATAAATATCGGACGATAGATAGGCTTCATTGCTGTAGCGATAGCCGGCAGCCCCGTATATCATCCAATTTTTGTCGATGTCATATTCGAATTTGCCGATCACATAAGTGCTTCTCGACTTTGCATATTCCCAATTCTGATAAATCTGCTTCGAGGCCTTCGGCGCGGGGAGAGTGAGCACATCCGGGGAAACGCCGAAGCCGGCGGAGCCGGTGGGGCTGTCGACCGTCGAATTCACATGGCCGACGTCGATGCTCGCTCGAAAATCGCCGCCACGGTAGTCGAGCGCGAGAGCGCCGACTCCGAGTTCTGCGAATTGCCCGTCGATCGCAGTGTTGCCGCCCCGGAACAGGCCGTTCACGCGAACGCCCCATTCATTGTTCGCGCCGAAGCGGCGTCCGACATCGATGTGCGTTCCGAAGAGGCTGTTGGAAAAATAGCTCGCCGTCACGCTGGCGATCGGCGCATCGGTCGCCCGCTTCGGAACGACATTCACCATTCCTCCCAGCGCAGCATAGCCGCTGAAGCCGTTCAGCAGCGCGTTCGGGCCCTTCAGTATCTCCACTCTTTCCATTGTCTCGACGGGGATGAGGCGCAGAGGCGCGATCCCTCCCAGCCCGTCGAAGAAAACGCTCGAGGCTCCGACGCTGAAACCTCTGATCCGGAGGCTGTCGCCTTGTCCGGCGGACGAGCCGAGCCCGGTCGTGTAGACGCGAACCGAAGGATCGTTGGCGACGACATCCGCGACCGTGATCGCCTGCTGGTCCATTATCGTCTTCGACGTATAGCCGGTGACGCTGAACGGCGTGTTCATGACGCTGGTGTTGCCGAGCACGCCGAGCTTGGCGCCGGTCGCGACCTGACCGCCGGAGTAGGCGGGCGGCGCATTCCAATGGTCGATCTTACTGGCGTGTTCCGCGCCGATATCGATTGTGTCGAGCGTCACCGCTCCATCATCCGCAACATTCGTGGCGGCGGCCATGGGACTGACCAGAGCGGCGGAGCCGGGGGCGTTGACGAGCACCTGAATGGCGGTGTCGGAGACGAGGCGCCGCAGCGCCTGAGCCGGCGTCATGTCGCCATTGACCGGAACGGAAGTCTTGCCGCGCGCGAGCGCCGAGGAATAGCTGATCTGCCATCCGGTTCGGCGAATGAAGGCGCTGATAGCCGCAGCGAGCGGCTGTACCGGAATCGAGAAATGCGTGACCTCATTGGTCGCCGCCGTGGGCGAGGCTTGCTGCGCTCGAGCGGGCCGAGCGATCACCGCTGCGCTGGTCGCGAGGGTCGTGGTCGCCACCAGAATCGACAGGAGTTGACGACGCTCTGCGCGCCGTTCCTGCGCTGCCGCCCTCCTGAGCCCAACCTTTTCATCACGCATAATCCGAACCCCTTTTTCGATATCAGGGTCTCGGTCGACGCTGAATCGAGGACCCCTCTCGTACACATGACGTTTCGAGAAACGCGGGTCGGCAAAAAAAGTCGGGGCTTTAGCGAATGATGATGATTCCGCCAGGCAGGCGGCTGATCGTCACGCCCGCCGCGTCGGTCAGCGTGCGAATGGCCCCTTCGATATCCTCGAGCCGATAATCGCCCGTGACGAGCAGTCGATCGATGCGATGGTCCATGACGAACACCGCGCCTTTGTAGTAGCGACGCAGTTCTTTGAGCACATGCGACAAAGGTCTGTTTTCGAAGATGATGCGCCCGTCGCGCCATGCGAGCTCTCTTCCCGGATCGACCCTTGTGACCGCGGAAAGCGCGTCCTTCGTCGCCACGACCATTTCGCCCGGCGCGAGATCGACGCGCTCGTCGCGGCGGGAGAGTCGGCCGACATCGACGCGCCCGCGTTCGAGGATCACGCGATCCGCATCGTCGCCGGCCCGGACCGAGAAGGCCGTGCCTCGCACTTGCATCTCGCCAAAACGCCCGACGACCCGAAACGGATGCTCGGGGTCGTGCTTCACATCGAAGAAAGCTTCCCCCTCCAGCAGCTTCACCTGCCTACGGCCACGGCCGAAATCGATGGCGACGGCCGAGGCGGTGTCGAGGATCATCGTCGAGCCGTCGGGAAGCCGCACCGTGCGACGGTCACCGGTCTCGGTCGAGTAGTCCGCGTCCCAGAGCGATAGCGACACCGGATATAGCGAGGCGCCCGCGACGAGCATCACGACGGCGGCCGCGCCAAGCGCCAAACGGCGCGCCTGCCGCCACGGGGCGCCGCGACGAGCCTCTTGTCGACCCTCCCGGAGCGACTCCGTCGCCCGTTGGAACGCGGCCGACCCCCACATCGCCTCGAGCTCGCGATATTCCCGAGCATGGCGTGGACCTCGAGAACGCCAGCGCTCGAAAGCCGCCCGCGTCGCCGCGTCGACCGGCTCGTCGCGCAGACGTGCGAACCATTCGAGCGCCTCGTCGACGATCGGATCGTCGTAGACGAACTCACCCTCGCGCGCAGCTTCGTCTTTCTTCCCTCGTGCCACTCGATCGATCCGCATCGCCTTGTCCCATGACGCTCTATATAGCTGAGACGCGCGTCGGTTCGAAATCCGGCAAAAAAGATTCATGAAGGGACGCCCTTCGTCGAGCGCTCCCTCCTCTCGTCGATGGGAAGAGGAGCCCGAGCGGCTTCGGCTCGGGGGTCCTTCAGGGATCGAGACGGGCGATGCGCTCCCGGCAATGCGCCATCGCTGTTTTCAGGTCGTTGAAGACCGTGCGTTCGGAAATCCCGAGATGCTCAGCGATCCGCCGGTTCGGCCACTCCTCGATCCGGCTCAGGATCATCACCTGCTGAGCACGGGGCGGTAAACCGCTCAGCGCACTGCGGAACGCGACGAACTTTTCGCGCTCGATGATCGCCGTTTCTTGGGACAGCGCATTGTCGGCGATATCCAGAAGAGCGTCGTCGTCTGCCGCCTCCAGCTCGACCGCGCCACGCATGCGCCGCCTCCTCCGATAGTCGAGCGCCAGATTGCGCGCCGTCTGATGGAGGAAGGCTTCGACATGCTCGATCGGACCCGCCTCCATCGCGCGGCGCACCCGCAGATAGGCGTCGTGTACGAGATCCTCCGCGATCTGAGCGTCGCGGACAATGCGCATCACGCTCCACATCAGCGACCCACGCTGCACCTGGAAGACCCGATTAAGGGAGCCCAGCATAAGCCCTAGCGAACCCGGCCGCGCCGAGGAAACAGCGCCGAGGAAGCGCCCGTCGGTCGCAGCTTCCCCTGTGCTGTCGCCAGTCGGCTCACACATCGATCGCGCAACTCCATTCGCCTGGGGCTCCAATCCAGTTGCCGAAAGCGGCCCATACTTAGCGAAAGCGGAATCGGCCATCAATGCCGGTAATTGAGAAGAAATCCAGAGTAGTTACGCCGCCTTGCGCAATTTTTGTGGAGTCGCGCCAGGCTCGGCGCTCGATTTTCATGATCGACGCGCCAAGTCTCCGATTGTCCCAACGCCGCGACGCATTGCCGATTTTTCCCATCGCTTCGCGCGCGAAACGATCGGAGGCGCGCGGCCGACGGTTCCGTCGCAAATTTTGACTATGGACGCGACGAGCGTATGAGAGTGTTTCAGCTCACGCCGCGAGGGCGTAGAACTGCTGATGCTGGACGCAATTCGCCCCTGGTCCGCAACTGGTCCTTTCGGATCATATGCATGAGCTCGATGCCGGAAAGCGTCGCAGCAGCCGAGCAAAATGATTTGAAACCCGACATCGGCCGCGTCACTCGCTTTACCGCTCGATGGTCCTGCTCAACGATATTATTGAGATATTTCGGCGGATTTCGATGTCCGCTTCATGCTCCGCATTGTAGCGTTCGATCGCCGCCGTGTTGGAGCCGCTCTTGTCGATCGTGATCTTCTCCGGCTCACCATGTTGGCCGATCGCCTTGCGCAAAAAGCGCAACGCAGCTTTGCAGTCCCTCTTGGCCGTCAGCAGGAAATCCACCGTCGCGCCTGCCTTGTCGACCGCCCGATACAGATATTTCCAGCAACCTTTGACTTTCACGTAGCTCTCATCGAGCCGCCGGCTCGAACCAACCGTGCGCTTGCCAGCACGAAACCGCTTCTCCAGCAAAGGGGCATATTTGACGACCCTACGGTTGAGCGTCGAATGGTCGACATCGACGCCGCGCTCTTCCATCATTTCTTCGAGTTGGTGATAGCTCATCGGATACGCCACATTCCAGCGGACGCCCCACAGGACCACTTCGCGTTCAAAATTGCTCCCCTTGAAATCGATCATCGCGCTCGTCCGCCAGCTCCGCTGCCGCCGATCATAGCCCAAACCGACCCGCGACAAAAAATTCGCGACAGAACCCGCAATCCAGCGTTTCGTCCGCACGTTGCGACGCGACATCGAAACCGTCAAGAATGGAGTGACAGAAACCTGGAGCAATGGACAAACAGAGGGCAAATCAATCGGCTGAAAACTCTCAAGCGCTCGATGTACGGCCGCGCAGGCGCCGATTTGCTGCGCGCGCGAATGTTACCGTTCTCGTCAATGGTCGAGCACGGAAAGTGAGGATGAACCAAACATCAGCTATCTATGGTTAGGACTCTCATCAATTCGGCGAGCGAATTCAGAAGCGCCGGACTGGAGACAATCGATTCATGATCCGATTCGGTGAACGAATGAAAAATTCTCGCTGTCCGTAGCTGACTCGACACCTCGTCGATCACGGCTCTCTGGCGACCTTTCGACCACCAGCAATAGACAGGCGCCGCCACCGGCGGCAGCGATCCCGAAAACTGCTCTGTCGCCAATCCGAGCGTCCTGCTTATCAGACATGCTCTCGTCAAATCTTCCGCCTCGAGACCCGCATATTGACCCTGTGGACGGAGCAAGCCGGCATTTATCAGAGAGCGCGTCCATTCGAGCAATGGCTGCTCCGAATCGAGTGGATCAGATATCTCATCAGGAATCTGCAAATGCTCACCGCTTTTCTCTCCGACCCGTCCGAGCAGATAGGCATATCCTTCACGCCAGTCGCCAGTCGCGACTTGTCGGGCGAGTCCGCTCGGCAATGGCGGATCGATCAAGCCCAGGAATCGGACCTCCTGCCCGATGCGCTCGAGCCTCGCGGCTATCAAAGTCGCGAGTATGCCGCCCAACGACCAACCAAGGAGATGGTAAGGTCCGTCATTCTGAGTCGCTCGCATGAGCTCGACATAGTCGTCCGCCATCGTGTCGAGCGAGACGTCTCGATGACTGGGATCGACGAGCGTTCTGCAAGAAAGTCCGTATACGGAGCGCACGCCGTTCAATGATTTTGCCAATGATAAATAGCCCAGGACAGTGCCGAGCGCCGAATGGATGCAGAAGAGAGGTTCTCGCTCGAAGACGCGTTGGTTGAGCAGCATCGTCGAGTTCCGACGCGCCGATATAGCGTGAATGGTGGGATTGCCGATCAAGTCGCGCAAGGTGAGCGTCAGGCCGCGGATGTTTCGCGATCGAGCCGAGGTCACGACACGCAACGCCGAGATCGAATCGCCGCCGAGCTCGAAGAAATTGTCGTTGCGTCCGATGCGCTCGACGCCGAGCGTCTCCGCCCAGATCGCCGCCAGCGCTTCCTCGACCTCGCCCTGCGGCGCCTCATAGCCGCGGTCGCTCACGAACTCCGCCGCCGGCAGCGCCTTGCGATCGATCTTGCCATTCGCATTCAGCGGCAGGCTCTCCAGCACCACGATCGCGCTCGGCGTCATATGATCCGGCAGCCGCTCACGAAGACGGGCCCGCAGCGCCGAGGGATCGATCGTTCGTCCCGACGCGGCCGATACATAGCCGACGAGCCGGGAGCCCCCCGGGCCGGCCTGCGCGACCACCGCCGCCTCACGGACCTCCGATTGCGCCAGCAGCTGCGCCTCGATCTCGCCCAGCTCGACGCGGAACCCGCGAACCTTCACCTGATCGTCGAGCCGCCCGAGATATTCCAGCTCGCCCTCGCTGCTCCACCGCGCCAGATCGCCGGTGCGATACAGCCGGCCGCCTCGATCGTCGAACGGATCGGCGATGAACCGCTCCGCGCTCAGCCCGGCGCGATGCAGATAGCCGCGCGCCAGCAATTCTCCCCCTATATACAGCTCGCCGGAGACGCCCACAGGCGTCGGAGCCAAGCCCTCGTCCAGAACATGAGCCTGCGTCTCGGCGATCGGCCGCCCGATCGGAACGCGGCTGCGACCGTCGTCGCGGCAACGCCATTGCGTGACATGGATCGTCGTCTCGGTCGGCCCATACAGATTCTCCAGGCTCGCTCCGTGCAGCCGCTGCAAGGCTTCACGCTGCGTCGCCGCCGGCATCGCCTCGCCGCCGCAGATCACATGGCGCAGCCGCGTCCGCTCCTCGACCCCCTCATGCGCCAGAAAGGCCTGCAGCATCGCCGGCACGAAGTTCAACGTCGTGATCTCGTGCCGACGGATCAGTTCGACGATCCGCTCGGGGTCCCGATGATCTCCTGGATTCGCCACGACCAGGCGCGCGCCCGAGGTCAGCGGCCAGAAGATCTCCCACACCGACACGTCGAAGCCGAAAGGCGCCTTGTGCAGCACGGCGTCGGCGCCGGCGAGGCCATAGGCGTCCTGCATCCACATCATGCAGCTCGCCAATGACCGATGCCGGATCGCCACGCCTTTGGGCCATCCGGTGGATCCTGACGTGTAGATCACATAGGCGAGGCTCTCGGCATGAACCGCGACCGAAGGATCGAGATCGGATTGGTCGTCGACATCGAGCCGATCCAGCTCCAGCGTCGTCAGACCCGCCGCGAATGAAAGACGCTCCTTCACCCTCGCCTGCGTCAGCAGAAGAGCGATCCCGCTGTCCTGCGCCATATAGGCCAGACGATCCGCCGGATAGTCCGGGTCCAGCGGAACATAGGCCCCGCCCGCCTTCAGAACCGCCAGAAGGCCCACCACCATCTCGAGCGAGCGCTCCATCGCGACGCCCACCAGCCCATCAGGCTTCACGCCGAGAGCGATCAGCCGATGCGCCAGACGGTTGGCGCGCGCGTTCAGCTCGCCATAGGTGAGCGACGCGCCCTCGAACGTCACAGCGACCGCTTCCGGATGGCTCCGCGCCTGACGCTCGAACAGCCGATGCACCGGCTCCACATCCGAAAACCGCCGATCATTCGCCCCCCATTCCAGCAACCGCCCCCGCTCCGCCGCGCCCAGCACCGGAACGTCGACAATCGGTCGCTTCGACCCCTGCTCGAGAGCGTCGACAAGTCCGTCGATCGCCGTCTTCATGTATTCGCAAATTCGGGAGGCGTCGACCGACGCGCTGACATGCGCGACCAGCTCGAATTCTTGGCCGAGATCGTTCACGGATATCCCGAGAGGATAATTGGTGCGTTCTTCGCTTTTTATGACGTCGACGCCTTCCCAAGCGCCATCGGCCGCTTCATCTTCCTGCCGCTCGCTGTAGCGATAATTCAGCAGTGTCGAAAACAAAGGCGCATCGTTCGGCAAGCGGCTGCAACGCTGCGCCAGCGAGAGACTGGCGTGTTCGTGATGTATCAGCTCGGTCAGTGTCGCATGAACGCTGCGAAGGCACTGCTCGACCCCCAATCTCTTCAATTCCGCGCGGAACGGCAGGGTATTGATGAACATGCCAAAGGTCCGATCGCCGCCCGCGCCGCTCTGCATGCGGCCGAACAGCACGGTGCCAAACACGACGTCGTCCCTCCCCACCAGCTTTCCCAGCACTAGCGCCCATGCCAAGTGGAAAAGGCTCGCGGCGCTCACGCGATGGCGTTGCGCCTCGCGGCGTATCCGCGCAGCCGAGGCCGCTGTCAGCGGCAGCCGCGCCTCCGCGACGGCGCGACCGTCGCCGCGCACGTCGAGCAGATCGAAAGGCGCCGTCGTCTCCGCCACATCGCCCAGCATCTTGCGGAAAAACGCTTCGTGCTCGGTCGTGCTCATGCTCGATCGAGCCTTCGCCACAAAATCCCGGAACGGCGACGGTTTCGGCAACAGGTGTTCCTTGCCGGCCTGAAGCAGGGCGATTTCCTCGATCAGTCGCTTCACGGTGGTATTGTCGTCCACCATATGGTGGGCCAGCAGCCTGAGAAGCCAGCGCCCTTCGGCGCCGTCTTGCGCTCCCACGGCGTGAAACATCGGGGCGCGACGCACATCGATCCGGAAGCGCCGGGGATCTGCGAACAGGTCCAGCCGCTCGCCGGCGTCCGAGCCTTCATCGGCGAGCCAATGCACCTGCATTTCCGCACGCCGGTAGACCACCTGGACGGGCATGGTCAGATTTTCCCAGAGCACAGCAGTACGCAAGATATCATGACGCTCGACCACACGATTGAAGCAAGCGACGAAGCGATCCAATCGTTCTTTGCTGTCGAACGTCAGCGTATGCGCTGTCACATAAGCATCGCCTTCGCCGTGAAGCAGGTGGTGGAACAACATCCCTTCCTGAAGCGGGGTCAACGGGTAGATGTCTTGAATATTCGCTGCGCCGCCGGGCACCCTCACCTCGATTTGATGAATCTCCTCGGCGTCGAGCTCGAGCAGCGTCAGCATGCTCGGCTCGATAGCTGCGCAATCCGCAGGAATGAGGTTGAGGGGCGCCGCCGTTTCGTCCGGAGCCGCGCTCTCGGCCACGGCCTGCGCGAAAAGGGCCAGCGTCGGCAGCTGAAACAAGGCGCGCACATTCGTCCGCCAGCCGCGCATTCGCATGCGCTCCAGCAAGCCCAACGCCAGCAGGGAATGCCCGCCGAGCTCGAAGAAATTGTCGTGCCGCCCCACGCGCTCGACCCCGAGCGTCTCCGCCCAGATCGCCGCCATCGCTTCCTCGACCTCGCCCTGCGGCTCTTCATAGCCGCGATCGCTCACAGCGTCCGCCGTCGGCAGCGCCTTGCGATCGACCTTGCCGTTCGCATTCAGCGGCAGCTTTTCCAGCACCACGATCGCGCTCGGCGTCATATAGTCCGGCAGCGTCTCACGCAGCCGATCACGCAGCGCCGAGGGGTCGATGGTTCGTCCCGGAGTCGCCGATACGTAAGCCGCCAGCCGCGTGCCCGCCAGCCCCTGTCGCGCGACCACGATCGCCTCGCGCACGTCCGGCTGCGCGAGCAGCTGCGCCTCGATCTCGCCCAGCTCGATGCGGAAGCCACGCAGCTTCACCTGATGATCGATACGGCCGAGATACTCCAGCTCGCCATCGCTGTTCCAGCGCACCAGATCGCCGGTGCGATACAGCCGGCCACCGCGCCCGTCGAACGGATCGGCCACGAATCGCTCGGCGCTCAGTCTAGGCCGCTTCAGATAGCCGCGCGCCAGGCCATCCCCGGCCACATACAACTCGCCCACAACGCCGATCGGTGCAAGATTGAGAGAGCCGTCCAGCACTCTCAGTCCCAGGTCCGGAATAGCCGCTCCGACAGGGCTGCGGCACCCTTCCAAGTCCTTCGCCGTGATCGGTCGGTAAGTGACATGCACCGTGGTCTCGGTAATTCCATACATGTTGATCAAACGCGGCCGCTTATCACCCCAGCACTCGATCCACGGACGCAATCGTTCCGGATCGAGCGCTTCTCCACCGAAGATCACGGCCCGCAGAGCCAGCGGCTCGTCATGAGGCTTGATCGCATTCATCAATTGACCGAAGGCCGAAGGGGTCTGATTGAGCACGGTCACACCCTGCCGGCGCAACAATCGCAGAAAGTCCTCCGGCGAGCGGCTCACCCAATAGGGCGCCACGACCAGATGCCCGCCCGTGCACAGCGCTCCGAATATCTCCCATACAGAGAAGTCGAAAGCGTAAGAATGGAACATCGTCCACACGTCGTGCGGGCCGAACTCGAACCAAGCGTCGGTCGCAGAGAGCAACCGGGCGACATTGCGGTGGCACAGCTGGGCGCCTTTGGGCCGTCCGGTGGATCCTGACGTGTAGATCACATAGGCGAGGCTCTCGGCGTGAACCGCGACCGAAGGATCGAGATCGGATTGGTCGTCGACATCGAGCCGATCCAGCTCCAGCGTCGTCAGACCCGCCGCGAATGAAAGACGCTCCTTCACCCTCGCCTGCGTCAGCAGAAGAGCGATCCCGCTGTCCTGCGCCATATAGGCCAGACGATCCGCCGGATAGTCCGGGTCCAGCGGAACATAGGCCCCGCCCGCCTTCAGAACCGCCAGAAGGCTCACCACCATCTCGAGCGAGCGCTCCACCGCGACGCCCACCAGCCCATCAGGCTTCACGCCGAGAGCGATCAGCCGATGCGCCAGACGGTTGGCGCGCGCGTTCAGCTCGCCATAGGTGAGCGACGCGCCCTCGAACGTCACAGCGACCGCTTCCGGATGGCTCCGCGCCTGACGCTCGAACAGCCGATGCACCGGCTCCACATCCGAAAACCGCCGATCATTCGCCCCCCATTCCAGCAACCGCCCCCGCTCCGCCGCGCCCAGCAGATCGACGTCGCCGACCGCCTGATCCGGCCGCTCCGCCAGCGCCTCCAGCAGCGCCATGTAATGCCCCGCCATCCGCTCGATCGTCGCCGCATCGAACAGCTCCCGCGCATAGCTGAACGTCACCATCAACCGCCCATCCGAATCCTCGACGCTGTCCACCGCCAGCTCGAACTGCGCGCCCTGATCGCCGAGCGACAGCTCCGTCAATCGCAATCCCGGCAGATCCTGCAACGCCCGCCGGTCCTGCCGCTGGTGATTGAACATCACCTGGAACAGGGGATTGGTTCCCAGATTGCGATCCGGCTGCAGAGCCTCCACCAATTGCTCGAACGGCAGGTCCTGATGCGCCTGGGCGCCCAGCGCCGCTTCCCGCGTCCGCCGCAACAGATGCGAGAAGCTCCGCCGCGGCTCGACGACATTGCGAAGCACCTGCGTGTTCACGAAAAACCCCACCACGCCTTCGGTCTCCGCCCGATGACGATTGGCGATCGGCACGCCCACGCGAATGTCGCTCTCGCCGGCGTAGCGATGCAGCAGCGCCTGCAAGCCCGCCAGCAACGCCATGAACAAGGTCGCTTCCTCCGCCTGCGCGCGCCGCTGCAGAGCGGCGATCAGGCGCGCCGGCGCCTCGACCGCGTAGCGCCCCGCGCGATAGCCCCTTCCGCCTTGCGGGGATGATCCGTCGGCAATTGCAGCACGGGATGCTCGGCGCCGAGCTGTCCCCGCCAATAGGAGAGCTGCCGCTCCTTCTCGCCCGCCTCGAGCCAGTTCCGCTGCCACGCGGCGTAATCGGCATATTGGATCGGCAGAGGCTCCAGCGCCGCCGCTTCGCCGCGCAGCCGCGCCCGATATTGGGCCACGAACTCCTCCACGATGATCTGCATCGACCAGCCGTCCGAGACGATGTGGTGCATCACCACCACCAGCACATGCTCCTTCTCGCCCGTCCTGATCACCGCCACACGCAGCAGAGGGCCCTGCGTCAGATCGAAGGGGAGGTCGCAGATCGCCTGCGCCCGCTCGCGCATGCGCCCCTCGCGCTCCGCCTCGGCGACCTCGCCGAGATCGATCAGCGGCGCCTCGATCGGCATCGCGGCGAAAATGTGCTGCTCCACCCGGCCTTCCGCATCCGCACGGAACACCGTGCGCAGCGACTCGTGACGCTCCACCAGCGCCGCGAAGCTCGCCCACAGCGCCGACACATCCAGCACACCCTCGAGACGTAGCGCCCCGCTGATGTGATACGCCGTGCTCGAAGGAGCCAGACGCCACAAAAACCATTGCCGTAGCTGAGCGGCGGACGCCAAAAGCAGCAGGGTTCTGGGCGCTCTCTGCAACTTCGGCTGCGTCGACTCTTCCTCCTCCTTCGCCGACGCTTCGTCCATGAGCCGCGCCACGCCGGCGAGCGTCTTTCCTGCGAGCAGCTGCTTGGGCAGCATATGAACGCCGTGCTTGCGCGCTCGCGCCACGAGCTTCAACGCAAGAATCGAATCCCCACCGAGCTCGAAGAAATCATCGTCCCGTCCGACACGCTCGACGCCGAAGACTTCGGCCCAAACGCGGGCCAGCGCTTCTTCCGTCCGCCCTTGCGGCGCCGCATGACCCTTTGCCTCGCAATGGGGAGGCGCCGGCAGAGCTTTGCGATCGACCTTTCCGTTGACCGTCAGCGGCAGCGCATCCAGCGCCATGATCGCGCTCGGCATCATGTAATCGGGCAGCGTTCTCGTGAGCGACGCGCGCACACGATCCAGATCGATTCGTTCGCCCGGAAGCGCCACAACATAAGCATCGAGCCGATCGCGGGCGCCGTCATCCCGAGTCGCCACGACCTCGGCCTCCGCAATTCCCTGTTGCTGGCGCAAGGCGTATGCGACCTCCCGCAATTCCACGCGGTAGCCTCGAATTTTCACTTGATCGTCGACTCGGCCGAGAAATTCGAGGCTTCCGTCTTTCAGCGCCTTGACGCGATCGCCGGTGCGATATAGCCGTCCCCCCGTTCGAAAAGGGTGGGCGATGAACCGATCGGCCGTTTGCGCGGCTCGCGACAGATAGCCGCGCGCCAATCCGGCGCCGCCCAAATATAGCTCGCCCGCGACCCCTTGCGGAACCGGGTCGAGCTCGGCGTCGAGCACATATGCGTCGCAATTCGCGAGCGGCTTTCCCATCGGCAATGAATCGGCTAGTCGCGTCGCGTCGCGGGCTTCTTGGGTGAGTACGCCGACAGTCGTTTCGGTCGGACCATAGTGATTGAGAACCGCGCATCCGGGCTTGAGCGCGGCTATCTGGTCGAGCATTGGCCAGCGCGTCGCTTCGCCTCCCACCACCAGTCGAGCGGTCGGCAGCACGTCGGCGGGCGCACTTGCAGCCATGAGCGCTCGCAGGTGACTGGGCACGATCTTGAGCACGTCGATACGCCGATCCGCCATGAATTGGGCAAAGGCGTCGGGATCGAAAGCGCGATCCTGTGAAACGAGGTGCAAAGTGCGTCCGCTGCATAAGGCGCCGAACAGGCTCGTGTTGCCCAAGTCCGCCGCCACCGTCGACGCCATAGCGACCTCGGTCGCGCGCTCGGGGAGATCCATTTGCGCGAGAACCGCCTGCACATAATTGGCGAGCGCTTCGCGAGTGACGACCACACCCTTGGGCTTACCCGTTGAGCCGGAGGTGTAGACGACATATGCGCCCTGCTCCGGGTGCGGGCTCACTCGCAAATATCGTCGGCGATTCATCTCGCCATCGAACGCCAGTCGAATCATCGGCGTCGAAATCGCCCATGCAGGCGATCCTGCGCACAAGAGAGCGCGAACGCCGCTATCGTCCGCCTGAAAGGCAAGGCGTTCTGCGGGCAGCTGCGGATCCAGCGGCACATAGGCGGCTCCCGCCTTGAGCGCTGCGAGCACGCCGAGCACGAATTCGCACGACCGCGCTGCTAGAACGCCAACTCGCGCCTCCGGGCCGATATTATGATCCACCAATTCCGCTGCGAGCCCGTCGGACTGAACGTCGAGCTCCTCATAGCTGTAGGCGCGGCGTTCATCGCGAACAGCGGTTCGGTTCTTGAAGCGACGAACAGACTCGGTCCACAAGCCCAGCACATCGGCGTTGGCGAATGCACGCCGCTCGCCGAGCAGACAAGAGGATTTCTCCCCGAGATGCAATTCGCTCAATTTGGATTCGGGTCGCTCGACAACTTGCTTCGCCAATATGTCGAACATATGCGCGAACCGCTGGATCGAATCATGATCGAACAGCTCCTGAGGATAGGCCAATATCGCTTCGACGCCATCGGCGCCATCGACAAAGTCGAGACTGAGATCAAAATGGGCTTCACCCGCTGAAAAATCTTCGACCTGGATTTCTAGGCCGGGCAGTTTCCAATCGATCGGCACATCATCTTGTTGTGTGCATTTCACTTGAAATAGTGGGTTCACATTCGGCTCGCGCTCGGGCCGCAGCGCCTCCACCAAGAGGTCGAATGGGAGATCGGGATGACCATGGGCGTCCAGAACCGCCTTCCGCACGTCGCCGAGCAGGTCGGAAAAAGTTCGAAACGTCTCCACCCGGGCCCGCAACACGAGAACGTTAGTCAAGCACGCGATCATGCCGCGAACTTCGGCGCGCTGACGATTGGCGGTCGGAACCCCGACACGCATATCCCTCTCGCCGCTGAGGCGGCGCAACAACAGCATGAATAGCCCGAGCATGACCATGAACAGGGTGGCGTCGTGCGTCTTGGCCAAGGCCGCGAGTCCCGCGCTCGTCCCTGCGGACAATCTGAACTGGTGGCGGCCCTCTTTTCTTTGGGGCGACGACCCTCGCGCCCTGTCGAAGGGCAGATCCAAGACAGGATGCGTATCGCCGAGTTGGGCGCGCCAGTAAGCCAATTGTCGTTCTTTCTCACCCGCCTCGAACCAATTACGTTGCCAAACGACATAATCCGCGAATTGGACCGGCAGCGGCTGCAGCCTTTCCGCGCTCGGATCACATTCGATTTGATAAAGATGAAGAAGCTCCTGGATCAATATGCGAGCGGATATGCCGTCCCCCGCGACGTGGTGGAGAACGATCCCCAGCACATGGTCGTTGTCACCGAGCTTCCACAGCACGGTTCGCACCGGGGGCTCTGCATCGAGCATGAATGGAGCGTGCGCGAAGCGATGCTGCAATCGATCTAGCTCGTCGAAGCGAAGATGCTCGGGGATCCGGCTCAAATCCACAAATTGAGTGGCGATGTCGCTCGGGGACATGACCGCCTGAATTGGATCGCCATCCACGCCCGCCTGCAAGATGGTGTGCAAAGTCTCATGTCGTTCGATGAGAGCCCGCACCGCGGACAGCAATGCGTCTGCGTTCAACGCGCCTTTGAAACGTATTGCTCCGGGCAAATTGTAGGCCGCACTCGCTGGGTCCAGCTTCCAGGTCAACCACAGACTGCGCTGCGCGTAGGAGATCGGAATCGGATCACCCCTATCCGCTCTCACGATGGGAAGCTCGGCGAAGCTCAGACCTGCTTCGTGAAGCTTCTTCAAAAAGTGGCGTCGTGCGTCAAGGCTGAGCGCAGCGAAGCGGCGAGCGAGACGCTGATCTTCACGTTCCATCAAGTCAAACCTCGAATTCGCTCATCAAGCTGTCCATCCGCGCCAGCCGGTTGCAGCGCGAGCCGGCGGTGGTCGACCACGATGGCGACAGTCCGGCGGCGCATTCATGCAGCGCCGGACTCTCGAACAGGAGCCGAACGGAAACTTCGCAAGCGTGGCGACTGGCCAGAAGCGCGACCACCTGTGACGCGAGCAAGGAGTGTCCGCCCAGATCGAAGAAATCGTCGCGCCGGCCCACCCGCTCGACGCTCAAAACTTCCGCCCAGATCGCCGCCAGCGCTTCCTCGACCTCGCCCTGCGGCGCCTCATAGCCGCTGTCGCTCACGAACTCCGCCGCCGGCAGCGCCTTGCGATCGATCTTGCCATTCGCATTCAGCGGCAGGCTCTCCAGCACCACGATCGCGTTCGGCGTCATATAATCCGGCAGCGCCGCGCGCACACGATCACGTAGCGACGAGGAATCGAGCGTTTCACCAGACGACGCCGAAACATAACCTACGAGGCGCGGCCCAGCCGGGCCTGTCTGCGCCGTCACCACCGCCTCGCGCACCCCCGGCTGCGCGAGCAGCTGCATCTCGATCTCCCCGAGTTCGATGCGGAAACCCCGCACCTTCACCTGATCGTCGATGCGGCCGAGAAATTCCAGCTCGCCGTCCTTGCTCCATCGCGCCAGATCGCCCGTTCGATACATCCGACCGCCACAATCGTCGAACGGATCGACGACGAAGCGCTCCGCGCTCCCCGCCGGACGGTTCAAATAGCCGCGCGCCAAGCCGACGCCGGCCACATGCAGCTCGCCCACGACGCCGATCGGGGTCGGACTGAGGTCGTCGTCCAATACGCGGAGTTGCGTCGAGGCGATCGCGGATCCGAGAGACACTCTGCCGGAAACCCGACCCATCGCGGACCATATGGTCGTCTCGGTCGGGCCATACATGTTCCAAAGCACGACGCCGACGCTCGTCAGGTCCCGAGCCAGATCGGCCGGCAATGCTTCGCCGCCGCACAGTCCCTTGAATTCGAGATCCGGCGGGCCTTTCCATTGCGACGAGCGAAGCAACCGCCATGTCGCGGGCGTGCATTGCAGCATCGTCGCTCTGCTCTGCTCCATGAGCCTGGCGAGACGCCTTCCATCGCGTGCGTCTTCCCGAGAGGCCATGATCGTTCGAGCGCCGGCGATCAGCGGTAGGTAGAGCTCCAGCGCAGCGATGTCGAAGGATAGCGATGTCACCGCGACTAGGATGTCGTGTCGCGCGACTTCAAGGCGCTCCCTCATGCTCAGCAGAAAATGGCCGAGGGCTTCGTGGCGCACCATCACCGCTTTGGGCCGTCCGGTGGATCCTGACGTGTAGATCACATAGGCGAGGCTCTCGGCGTGAACCGCGACCGAAGGATCGAGATCGGATTGGTCGTCGACATCGAGCCGATCCAGCTCCAGCGTCGTCAGACCCGCCGCGAATGAAAGACGCTCCTTCACCCTCGCCTGCGTCAGCAGAAGAGCGATCCCGCTGTCCTGCGCCATATAGGCCAGACGATCCGCCGGATAGTCCGGGTCCAGCGGAACATAGGCCCCGCCCGCCTTCAGAACCGCCAGAAGGCTCACCACCATCTCGAGCGAGCGCTCCACCGCGACGCCCACCAGCCCATCAGGCTTCACGCCGAGAGCGATCAGCCGATGCGCCAGACGGTTGGCGCGCGCGTTCAGCTCGCCATAGGTGAGCGACGCGCCCTCGAACGTCACAGCGACCGCTTCCGGATGGCTCCGCGCCTGACGCTCGAACAGCCGATGCACCGGCTCCACATCCGAAAACCGCCGATCATTCGCCCCCCATTCCAGCAACCGCCCCCGCTCCGCCGCGCCCAGCAGATCGACGTCGCCGACCGCCTGATCCGGCCGCTCCGCCAGCGCCTCCAGCAGCGCCATGTAATGCCCCGCCATCCGCTCGATCGTCGCCGCATCGAACAGCTCCCGCGCATAGCTGAACGTCACCATCAACCGCCCATCCGAATCCTCGACGCTGTCCACCGCCAGCTCGAACTGCGCGCCCTGATCGCCGAGCGACAGCTCCGTCAATCGCAATCCCGGCAGATCCTGCAACGCCCGCCGGTCCTGCCGCTGGTGATTGAACATCACCTGGAACAGGGGATTGGTTCCCAGATTGCGATCCGGCTGCAGAGCCTCCACCAATTGCTCGAACGGCAGGTCCTGATGCGCCTGGGCGCCCAGCGCCGCTTCCCGCGTCCGCCGCAACAGATGCGAGAAGCTCCGCCGCGGCTCGACGACATTGCGAAGCACCTGCGTGTTCACGAAAAACCCCACCACGCCTTCGGTCTCCGCCCGATGACGATTGGCGATCGGCACGCCCACGCGAATGTCGCTCTCGCCGGCGTAGCGATGCAGCAGCGCCTGCAAGCCCGCCAGCAACGCCATGAACAAGGTCGCTTCCTCCGCCTGCGCGCGCCGCTGCAGAGCGGCGATCAGGCGCGCCGGCGCCTCGACCGCGTAGCGCCCCGCGCGATAGCCCCCTTCCGCCTTGCGGGGATGATCCGTCGGCAATTGCAGCACGGGATGCTCGGCGCCGAGCTGTCCCCGCCAATAGGAGAGCTGCCGCTCCTTCTCGCCCGCCTCGAGCCAGTTCCGCTGCCACGCGGCGTAATCGGCATATTGGATCGGCAGAGGCTCCAGCGCCGCCGCTTCGCCGCGCAGCCGCGCCCGATATTGGGCCACGAACTCCTCCACGATGATCTGCATCGACCAGCCGTCCGAGACGATGTGGTGCATCACCACCACCAGCACATGCTCCTTCTCGCCCGTCCTGATCACCGCCACACGCAGCAGAGGGCCCTGCGTCAGATCGAAGGGGAGGTCGCAGATCGCCTGCGCCCGCTCGCGCATGCGCCCCTCGCGCTCCGCCTCGGCGACCTCGCCGAGATCGATCAGCGGCGCCTCGATCGGCATCGCGGCGAAAATGTGCTGCTCCACCCGGCCTTCCGCATCCGCACGGAACACCGTGCGCAGCGACTCGTGACGCTCCACCAGCGCCGCGAAGCTCGCCCACAGCGCCGACACATCCAGCACACCCTCGAGACGTAGCGCCCCGCTGATGTGATACGCCGTGCTCGAAGGAGCCAGACGCCACAAAAACCATTGCCGTAGCTGAGCGGCGGACGGCGTCTCGCCTCCACCGGCGCCGGCAGGCCGCGGAACGATCGGCAACTGCGATAGCGCCACCCCTTCGCTGCGCATCTTGTCATAGAAAACACGACGGTTTTCGGCAGAGGTCGAGCCGAATCGCTCCATCAGGCGAACAGCAACCGAGCGATCCATCACGAATTCTCCAACGCGCTCAAGAAGGAATCCAGGTGCTCCAGAGTGTGGTCGCTCACGCGACCGCCTCGTTCATCGACGCTCGACGAAAATCGCTCCAATGTCGGCGACGAAATCAGAATATTGATCGGGATATCCTGACGAAGAGTATTTTGAATCCGCGCGATCACTTGCATTGCGCTCAGCGAGTGCCCGCCCAGCTCGAAGAAATTGTCATCGAGCCCGACCCGATCGACGTTCAGAACCTGCCGCCAAATATCCGCGAGACATCTCTGCGTTTCGGTGGCTGGCGCCCGAAAAGATCTGCAGTGCGACGAAAATTCGGGGCGCGGCAGCGCTCGCCGATCGACTTTCCCATTCGCGGTCGTCGGCAGGGCGTCAAGCCGCATCCAGATCGTGGGCGCCATGTAGTCGGGCAACCTCTGTTCCATATACGCCCGCAACTTGCCGAAGAGGTCCTCCTCGACATCGTCGGATGAAGGCGCGGGCACCACGTAAGCGACAAGTCGCTGCCCTTGCACCGCCTCCGCGCAAACCGTGACGACCGCGTCCTGCACATCGCCGTGCTGAACGAGCAGCGCTTCGACCTCTCCGAGCTCGATTCGATGCCCTCGAATTTTCACTTGGCTGTCCGAGCGCCCCAAGTAATGAAGCACTCCGTCGAAGCCCCGCCGAACGATATCGCCGGTGCGATACATCCGGGCCCCGTCGACGCCGGAAAACAGATCGGCCACAAATCGCTCCGCGGTGAGCTCCGGACGCTGCAAATATCCTTGCCCGACGCCTATGCCGGCCACATAGAGCTCACCTGGAACGCCGGCGGGCGCCGGATCGAGATTATCGTCGAGCACACAAAGACGGATATTGTCCACTGCGCGGCCGATGGGAAATGTTCCCTCGGTCCAGGAATCCGTAGCGTCGAGGGCTTCGCCGGGCAGCTTCACATGTAGAGCCACGTCATCGGCGCATTCCGCCGGACCATAAGCGTTCACTAGCGTCGTATGCCGATATCGATCTCGCCAGACCTGCACATGGGACAGCTTTGCCGCCTCACCTGTCACCAAGGTCACGCGCAGCTTCGGCAACGACAGCGGCGCGCCCTCCATCAACGCCTGCATCATCGAGGGCACGCACTCGAACACTGTGACTCCGCGCTCCTCGAGGAGATCGAGAAGCGCGACGGGATCACGCGTGACGATTGTCGGAACGATTTCGACACACGCCCCGCAAAGCAGGCCACACAGCAGTTGCCATACAGAAATATCGAAGCTCTGCAGCGCAGTCTGCGCGATGACGTCGTCGCAGCCCAGCGCGAATAAATCAATCTTGCTGAGTTGATTATTGAGCATTCCCCTGCTCGTCACGACAGCGCCCTTGGGCTCGCCGGTCGAGCCGGACGTGAAAATCACATAAGCTGGGAGATCCGGATGAACAGGAACGACGGGCAGCCTTGCATGCGACATTGACTCTGCCAGCGAAGAATCGATGATTCGGGGCGCAACGAAGGGCGCTGGCAGCAATGACAGCACAGGGCCGAGCAACGCCGCGCAGCCGGGACCTACGACGATGACCTGCGCATCGGAGGAAGCGACGATTTGCGCGAGCCTCTGGACTGGCGTGTCCACATCGACGGCCAGATATGCGGCGCCGGCTTTGAAACATCCCACCACGATCTCCAAGAAACCGATACCGCGCTCCGCAAACACCAGCGCCGTTCGGCCGGGAATTACATTCGCATCGAGCAGCAGCCACGCGATTCGGTTGGTCGATGCATCGAGCGATTCGTAGGTTATCGAACGCCCCCCGCAACGAGCGGCGACTCGGCCGCCATGGATCGCCGCCTGCCGCTCGAACAGCCCGACAAATCCCAATTCGAATGGATGCGCGCGATCCGGCCCTCGGCCACTGGCAATCAGGGAAAGCCGCTCCGAATCCGCAAGAGCGCCAACGGCATCGAGCGGCGCGGCAGGAGCGCCGATGAGCCGCTCCACGATATGCCGAAAGCTCCTCATCAGCTGCTCGGCTACGGCAGCGTCGAAAAACCGCTCGTCATAGGTGATCTGCAACAGCAGCTCATCCTCGGGAACGACCACGACAGTGATCGGATAGTTGGTATGAGTGCGCGAGCTGGCATCATGGACGGACCATTGTTTCGCCCGCGCGATGAGCGATACATCTACCGGGGCGTTCTCAAAGACGAACAGGCTGTCGAACAGGGATTGATCATGAGACATGCCGGTCAGCCCATGCACTTCGACCAAAGGCAAATATGCGAAGTCCCTCGCCTCCAGATTCTGGGACAGCAACGAGCGCAGCCATTCGGCGACGCTTGTCGCTGAGCCGGGATCAGGCAGCCGCACACGGAGAGGAATCGTGTTGATGAACAATCCGATTGTCCGGTGCAGCTCCGGGAGCTCCGCGGGACGACCAGCTACGGTGACGCCGAACAACACCTCCCGAAGCCCGGAATAGTACGCGAGAACCAAAGCCCAGGCGCCTTGGACGAGGGTGTTCGGCGTGATTCGCTCGTGCTTCGAAACCGTGTGCAACCGTTGCGTCTGTTCCGCCGAGAGCGCGGTTCTGACATTGACCATTCTCGATCCAGCGGCGCCCGCGGGGCCCCGCCGATTGATAGGCAATCGCGTCACCTGATTAAAGCCGGCCAGCTTCTCGCGCCAATAGCGGATCGCGGCATCGCGGTCTTGGCGCATCAGCCATGCGAGAAAGTCCCGGTAAGGAATCGACGGCGCCGGAGACGGAGGCGGCTCGCCGGCCTCTGTGAGCCTGTCGTACGCGGACAGAACTTCACCCATCAACAAGCCCGAGCACCAGGCATCCATCAGCATATGATGAAAGCTGAGCACTAGATGAAATTCATGATCCGAGATTTGCGCCAGACGCAGACGTATGAGCGGAGCCTTGCTCATGTCGAAGCCGGTCGCGAGCTCCTTCTCCAAGATCTGTTCGATATGGGCGACCGCCTCGGATCGCTCGAGATGACGCAGGTCGAGGCGCTCTTTCGGCAGCGTCACGTTTCGATGAATGATTTGACACGGCGTTTCCATGCCTTGCCAAACAAACCCGGCGCGAAGCGCGGCGTGCTCCTGAAACGCGACATCCCAGCTCCGCCAAAGAGCATCGATGTCGAGAGCGCTGTGAATATTGAACCTGTCCTGCATCAGATACATGCCGGACTCGGGATCGAGCAGCGTGTGCAGAAGCATCCCTTGCTGCATCGGCGTCAGCGGAAGAATGTCCTCGATGGATTCGACCGGAATTGCGAGCGTCTCGATCTCGGCCCGACTGAGCTCCAAGAGCGGAACATTCGGCCTACGCCGGGTCGGATATTCCTCGTTCTCGCTTGCGTTTTCTGCCCATGGAGCCATTTCGGCGATGGTTTGGCGCTCGAACATCTGGCGCGGCGAAATTTTCCATCCCGCCCGATGGAGTCTCGCCACGATTTGCAAGCTCAGAATCGAATCGCCGCCGAGCTCGAAGAAATTGTCGTTGCGTCCGATGCGCTCGACGCCGAGCGTCTCCGCCCAGATCGCCGCCAGCGCTTCCTCGACCTCGCCCTGCGGCGCCTCATAGCCGCGGTCGCTCACGAACTCCGCCGCCGGCAGCGCCTTGCGATCGATCTTGCCATTCGCATTCAGCGGCAGGCTCTCCAGCACCACGATCGCGCTCGGCGTCATATGATCCGGCAGCCGCTCACGAAGACGGGCCCGCAGCGCCGAGGGATCGATCGTTCGTCCCGACGCGGCCGATACATAGCCGACGAGCCGGGAGCCCCCCGGGCCGGCCTGCGCGACCACCGCCGCCTCACGGACCTCCGATTGCGCCAGCAGCTGCGCCTCGATCTCGCCCAGCTCGACGCGGAACCCGCGAACCTTCACCTGATCGTCGAGCCGCCCGAGATATTCCAGCTCGCCCTCGCTGCTCCACCGCGCCAGATCGCCGGTGCGATACAGCCGGCCGCCTCGATCGTCGAACGGATCGGCGATGAACCGCTCCGCGCTCAGCCCGGCGCGATGCAGATAGCCGCGCGCCAGCAATTCTCCCCCTATATACAGCTCGCCGGAGACGCCCACAGGCGTCGGAGCCAAGCCCTCGTCCAGAACATGAGCCTGCGTCTCGGCGATCGGCCGCCCGATCGGAACGCGGCTGCGACCGTCGTCGCGGCAACGCCATTGCGTGACATGGATCGTCGTCTCGGTCGGCCCATACAGATTCTCCAGGCTCGCTCCGTGCAGCCGCTGCAAGGCTTCACGCTGCGTCGCCGCCGGCATCGCCTCGCCGCCGCAGATCACATGGCGCAGCCGCGTCCGCTCCTCGACCCCCTCATGCGCCAGAAAGGCCTGCAGCATCGCCGGCACGAAGTTCAACGTCGTGATCTCGTGCCGACGGATCAGTTCGACGATCCGCTCGGGGTCCCGATGATCTCCTGGATTCGCCACGACCAGGCGCGCGCCCGAGGTCAGCGGCCAGAAGATCTCCCACACCGACACGTCGAAGCCGAAAGGCGCCTTGTGCAGCACGGCGTCGGCGCCGGCGAGGCCATAGGCGTCCTGCATCCACATCATGCAGCTCGCCAATGACCGATGCCGGATCGCCACGCCTTTGGGCCATCCGGTGGATCCTGACGTGTAGATCACATAGGCGAGGCTCTCGGCATGAACCGCGACCGAAGGATCGAGATCGGATTGGTCGTCGACATCGAGCCGATCCAGCTCCAGCGTCGTCAGACCCGCCGCGAATGAAAGACGCTCCTTCACCCTCGCCTGCGTCAGCAGAAGAGCGATCCCGCTGTCCTGCGCCATATAGGCCAGACGATCCGCCGGATAGTCCGGGTCCAGCGGAACATAGGCCCCGCCCGCCTTCAGAACCGCCAGAAGGCTCACCACCATCTCGAGCGAGCGCTCCACCGCGACGCCCACCAGCCCATCAGGCTTCACGCCGAGAGCGATCAGCCGATGCGCCAGACGGTTGGCGCGCGCGTTCAGCTCGCCATAGGTGAGCGACGCGCCCTCGAACGTCACAGCGACCGCTTCCGGATGGCTCCGCGCCTGACGCTCGAACAGCCGATGCACCGGCTCCACATCCGAAAACCGCCGATCATTCGCCCCCCATTCCAGCAACCGCCCCCGCTCCGCCGCGCCCAGCAGATCGACGTCGCCGACCGCCTGATCCGGCCGCTCCGCCAGCGCCTCCAGCAGCGCCATGTAATGCCCCGCCATCCGCTCGATCGTCGCCGCATCGAACAGCTCCCGCGCATAGCTGAACGTCACCATCAACCGCCCATCCGAATCCTCGACGCTGTCCACCGCCAGCTCGAACTGCGCGCCCTGATCGCCGAGCGACAGCTCCGTCAATCGCAATCCCGGCAGATCCTGCAACGCCCGCCGGTCCTGCCGCTGGTGATTGAACATCACCTGGAACAGGGGATTGGTTCCCAGATTGCGATCCGGCTGCAGAGCCTCCACCAATTGCTCGAACGGCAGGTCCTGATGCGCCTGGGCGCCCAGCGCCGCTTCCCGCGTCCGCCGCAACAGATGCGAGAAGCTCCGCCGCGGCTCGACGACATTGCGAAGCACCTGCGTGTTCACGAAAAACCCCACCACGCCTTCGGTCTCCGCCCGATGACGATTGGCGATCGGCACGCCCACGCGAATGTCGCTCTCGCCGGCGTAGCGATGCAGCAGCGCCTGCAAGCCCGCCAGCAACGCCATGAACAAGGTCGCTTCCTCCGCCTGCGCGCGCCGCTGCAGAGCGGCGATCAGGCGCGCCGGCGCCTCGACCGCGTAGCGCCCCGCGCGATAGCTCCCTTCCGCCTTGCGGGGATGATCCGTCGGCAATTGCAGCACGGGATGCTCGGCGCCGAGCTGTCCCCGCCAATAGGAGAGCTGCCGCTCCTTCTCGCCCGCCTCGAGCCAGTTCCGCTGCCACGCGGCGTAATCGGCATATTGGATCGGCAGAGGCTCCAGCGCCGCCGCTTCGCCGCGCAGCCGCGCCCGATATTGGGCCACGAACTCCTCCACGATGATCTGCATCGACCAGCCGTCCGAGACGATGTGGTGCATCACCACCACCAGCACATGCTCCTTCTCGCCCGTCCTGATCACCGCCACACGCAGCAGAGGGCCCTGCGTCAGATCGAAGGGGAGGTCGCAGATCGCCTGCGCCCGCTCGCGCATGCGCCCCTCGCGCTCCGCCTCGGCGACCTCGCCGAGATCGATCAGCGGAGCCTCGATCGGCATCGCGGCCAGAATGTGCTGCTCCACCCGGCCTTCCGCATCCGCACGGAACACCGTGCGCAGCGACTCGTGACGCTCCACCAGCGCCGCGAAGCTCGCCCACAGCGCCGACACATCCAGCACACCCTCGAGACGTAGCGCCCCGCTGATGTGATACGCCGTGCTCGAAGGAGCCAGACGCCACAAAAACCATTGCCGTAGCTGAGCGTATGAGGTCCAGCACACAGATCCGAGCTTTTCGTCACGAGGCAGAATTGGAAACTCGTCGATGGTGAAGCCCTGGGATCTGATCCGCTCGTATACTGCGTGACGCTGTTCCAGAGACAGGGTGATAAAGCGTTCCGCGATTCGACGGGCTGCAGCGCTTTCCATCAAACGCCCTCCAGATTGTCGATGAAGCAATTGATTTCTAACAGCGCTTCTTCGCCTGCCACACGCACGCCGCGCGCCATTTCTGTCAGCGTGGAATTTTCAAAGACATCACGAACGGCCAAATTCACTCGCAACCGTCTTCGCGCTCGTGTGACGAGCTGCACGGCCGAGATCGAATCGCCGCCGAGCTCGAAGAAATTGTCGTTGCGTCCGATGCGCTCGACGCCGAGCGTCTCCGCCCAGATCGCCGCCAGCGCTTCCTCGACCTCGCCCTGCGGCGCCTCATAGCCGCGGTCGCTCACGAACTCCGCCGCCGGCAGCGCCTTGCGATCGATCTTGCCATTCGCATTCAGCGGCAGGCTCTCCAGCACCACGATCGCGCTCGGCGTCATATGATCCGGCAGCCGCTCACGAAGACGGGCCCGCAGCGCCGAGGGATCGATCGTTCGTCCCGACGCGGCCGATACATAGCCGACGAGCCGGGAGCCCCCCGGGCCGGCCTGCGCGACCACCGCCGCCTCACGGACCTCCGATTGCGCCAGCAGCTGCGCCTCGATCTCGCCCAGCTCGACGCGGAACCCGCGAACCTTCACCTGATCGTCGAGCCGCCCGAGATATTCCAGCTCGCCCTCGCTGCTCCACCGCGCCAGATCGCCGGTGCGATACAGCCGGCCGCCTCGATCGTCGAACGGATCGGCGATGAACCGCTCCGCGCTCAGCCCGGCGCGATGCAGATAGCCGCGCGCCAGCAATTCTCCCCCTATATACAGCTCGCCGGAGACGCCCACAGGCGTCGGAGCCAAGCCCTCGTCCAGAACATGAGCCTGCGTCTCGGCGATCGGCCGCCCGATCGGAACGCGGCTGCGACCGTCGTCGCGGCAACGCCATTGCGTGACATGGATCGTCGTCTCGGTCGGCCCATACAGATTCTCCAGGCTCGCTCCGTGCAGCCGCTGCAAGGCTTCACGCTGCGTCGCCGCCGGCATCGCCTCGCCGCCGCAGATCACATGGCGCAGCCGCGTCCGCTCCTCGACCCCCTCATGCGCCAGAAAGGCCTGCAGCATCGCCGGCACGAAGTTCAATGTCGTGATCTCGTGCCGACGGATCAGTTCGACGATCCGCTCGGGGTCCCGATGATCTCCTGGATTCGCCACGACCAGGCGCGCGCCCGAGGTCAGCGGCCAGAAGATCTCCCACACCGACACGTCGAAGCCGAAAGGCGCCTTGTGCAGCACGGCGTCGGCGCCGGCGAGGCCATAGGCGTCCTGCATCCACATCATGCAGCTCGCCAATGACCGATGCCGGATCGCCACGCCTTTGGGCCGTCCGGTGGATCCTGACGTGTAGATCACATAGGCGAGGCTCTCGGCGTGAACCGCGACCGAAGGATCGAGATCGGATTGGTCGTCGACATCGAGCCGATCCAGCTCCAGCGTCGTCAGACCCGCCGCGAATGAAAGACGCTCCTTCACCCTCGCCTGCGTCAGCAGAAGAGCGATCCCGCTGTCCTGCGCCATATAGGCCAGACGATCCGCCGGATAGTCCGGGTCCAGCGGAACATAGGCCCCGCCCGCCTTCAGAACCGCCAGAAGGCTCACCACCATCTCGAGCGAGCGCTCCACCGCGACGCCCACCAGCCCATCAGGCTTCACGCCGAGAGCGATCAGCCGATGCGCCAGACGGTTGGCGCGCGCGTTCAGCTCGCCATAGGTGAGCGACGCGCCCTCGAACGTCACAGCGACCGCTTCCGGATGGCTCCGCGCCTGACGCTCGAACAGCCGATGCACCGGCTCCACATCCGAAAACCGCCGATCATTCGCCCCCCATTCCAGCAACCGCCCCCGCTCCGCCGCGCCCAGCAGATCGACGTCGCCGACCGCCTGATCCGGCCGCTCCGCCAGCGCCTCCAGCAGCGCCATGTAATGCCCCGCCATCCGCTCGATCGTCGCCGCATCGAACAGCTCCCGCGCATAGCTGAACGTCACCATCAACCGCCCATCCGAATCCTCGCAGGTTTCCAAAGTGAGCTCGAACTGCGCAGCCTGCGCATCGAAGTCCAATCGTTGCGCCGAAGCCCCAGGCCATGCCCGAAGCCCCCCGCTTTCGCGGCGAAGATGGTTGAAGACAAGGTGAAACATCGGCGTCTGAACGTCGCTGCGGACAGGCTGCAGCACCTCCACCAAGCGTTCGAATGGCAGATCTTGATGCGCTTGCGCGCCAAAGGCCGCGTCGCGCGTCCGGCGCAGCAGATCGGCAAGCGTGACACGTCCGTCGAGCTCAGCGCGCAAGACCTGCGTGTTCACGAAGAAGCCGACGGTTCCGGCGATCTCCGCACGATTGCGATTGGCGATCGGCACGCCTACGCGAATGTCCTCGTCGCCGGTATAGCGAAACAATAACGCCTGAACCGCCGCGAGAAGCCCAATGAACAGCGTCGCCCCGAACGACTGCGTTCTCTGGCGCAGCCTCGCCGCCAATCCGTCATGCATCTCGACGGCGTGCGTCGCGGCGGCGTACCGGCCGTCCGCATTGCGCGGCCGATCGGTCGCGAGCGCGAGGGCCGGAGCGCCATTGCTCAGCTGCGCCTTCCACCAGCCGAGCTGTCGTTCTCCCTCCGGACCGGCCATCCATTCGCGCTGCCAAGCCGCGTAGTCGATATAGCGGATGGCGCTCTCGGGGAGCTGCGGCGTCTCCTTCCGCAAGCTCGCTCGATACAGCTCCGGCAGCTCATCGAGCATGATCTGCGTGGACTGCGCGTCCGAAATGATATGGTGCATCACCACGATCAACCGATGCTCATCCATCTCGGCGCGAAACAGCGCCGCACGCATCAGCGGACCTGCCCCGAGATCGAATGGCGTCACACGCAACTGCAGCGCTTCATCGCATATGCGACGCTCACGCGTTTCCGCATCGCCGCCGCTCACGTCGACATAGGGAAGCACGATCTCGCTTCGCGGTGAGACTATCTGCTCCACGCCGCCGTCATGCCCCTCTCGGAAAACCGTCCGTAACGACTCATGGCGGGCGACGAGACCGTCGAGGGCGACCCGGAGCGCTGCGACATCGAGCGCCCCGATCAAATGCAGTCCACCGCTCAAGTTATATGCGACGCCATCGGGATCGAGTTTCCAGAGAAACCACAAGCGTTGTTGCGCGAAAGAGAGCGGGCCGTGCTGGTCGTGACGACGGCGTGGGATGACGTGACGCACCGCGGCGACGTCGCTCTCGCCTCGCAACCGCATCGCCAACTCGACACGCTGCTCGGGACTGAGTCTCGCTCGTCGTTCGGCGCGCTTATTCGTCTCGGGCATGAATGCTTCTCATACGGTTGCAGAGCTGCGTTGCGCCGTCTCGGGGTCGACGGCTTCCGTCTCGATCTCCTCGATCAGCGCTTCCTCGACGAGCAGAGCGAGAGCCGCGGTCGTCGGTCGCTCGAAGAAGGCGGCTGGATGAATCTCGACGCCATAGGCATGGCGCACCTTCGCCAGTAGCTGGATCGCCAGCAACGAGTCGCCGCCGAGTTCGAAAAGGTTGTCCTCGATCCCGATCGACGAAATTCCGAGAAATTCTTCCCACAGATCGAGAAGGCGCTCCTCCAGCTCATCGGAAGGTGGAACGTATATCGTCTGGAGATCAGGACGTGGATGCGCCCGCTGCTTCGTCGGGAGAACGGACGACAAGCGATTGGCGAGCGCGCAACGCGCCTGCGCGAACTGTTGGTCGAGATCGATGGTGGAAATCACCACGCGCGCGCCGAGCGGATCGGATAATAATCTCTCGAGCAGCGGGCCGGCCTGCGTCGGCGCGATGCCGACGCCATCGGGCAAGCTCTGGCTCGCAGCCATCCCCACTCCGCGCCAGGCATCCCAGTTGACTGAAAGAATGGGCGTCTTGCCGCGACGCGTCTCTTCGGACGCGAGCGCATCGAGAAAGCAATTGGCCGCACAATAATCGACTTGGCCGAAATCGCCGGTGATCGCGCTCAGAGAGGAGCACAGCAAGACGAAGTCGAGCGACTTCCCGTCCAGCGTGGCCATGAGATTTCTCAGGCCTCGAATCTTCGGAGCAAACACTTTCTCGACCGCGGCGCGTTGGCGCTGCGCGATCATGCCGCCGCCCGCTACGCCTGCCGCATGCACGACTCCATGCAGATCGCCGAAGCAGCGGCGGGTCTCGTCGACGACGGCGCGCAATTGGGTCGCGTCGGTCACGTCGGCTCGAAGAATCAGAACCTCGGCGCCGAGCGCTTCCAGCTCGGCCGCAGCCTCGGTTTGGTCCGGCAAGATGTTCCGTCCGACCAGCGCCAATCGCGCCTGCCACCGCTCGGCGAGATAACGCGCCAGCGCGTGACCGACGCCGCCCAAGCCGCCCGTGATCAGATAGACGCCGTTCTTGCGCAACAAACTGGAACTCGGTGTTTCGATGCGCAGCGGCTCGAACGTCCGAGCCCAGCGGTGCGCGCCTCGATAAGCGACGATCGGTTCCTCGACCGGCGCGCCGATTTCGGCGGCGATCTGCCGTGCGAGCCTTTCCAGGGCCCCGGAATCCGTTGGCGGCGGCACGTCGATCACACGGCAGGCGATATGCGGGTATTCTTGCGGGATGACCTTGCAAGGCCCGAGCAGAGTCGCTTTTTCGGGGCACGAAGGCTCGGCGCCTGTCACGTCCCAGAGCCGGCTTGCAACCACTGTCAGCGAAACCTTGCGCCCGCCCGTCGTTCCGAGCGCCTGCGCGAGGGCGAGCAGGCTGAAGAAGCCGCGCTCGAGCGCCTCGTCCAACGGCGGCGTATCGCAAAGATCGACATTCCACATATGGCAGATGTCGGAGAGCGGTCCGGTCTCGGCGTCGATGTGACGCAGAAGCTGCTCCATGTCGTCGCGCGCGCCGATCCGCACGGCGTAGCGACGCTCACCGAGCCGAGCGAACTCTGGCCCCCGCTCCGCTCGGACCACGACCCGGCCCGCGGCGACCTGCAAGGCTCCGTGCAAGCGCTCGGTCAAGTCGTTGCCGGAATCGCCCATCACCAGAATGCACCCGCTCCGCCTTTCGCCACTCGTCGCGGAAGGAGGCCGAATGCGTTTCCAAGTCGGCGCATAGAACCAATCGGCAATATTGCCCGCGGCGAAACCGGGCTTATCCGGAGTCGCGCCCGAGCGCTCCTTCGGCGTCTCGACCCAGTACGACCGGCGCTCGAACGGATAGGTCGGTAGCGGCACGCGACGACCCGACACTCCGCGCAAAAGATCTGCAGCCTCCACATCGACGCCGGCGATCCACAGCTGCGCCACGCAACGCGCCGGCTGATCGGCGTCTTGCCCCGCCTGCCGAGGATGGCGTTGCGACGCGAGCGCGGGTCGCCTCCCGAGCCCTGGATGGCGGCGCGCAAAAGCGCACAGAGTCTCGCCCGGTCCGACTTCGAGCAGCACGCGATCGGGCTTTGCCAGTAGCTCGTCCAGCCCGTCCGCGAACCGCACGACGCCGCGCAGGTGACGCGCCCAATAGGCCGGATCGCGCGCGTCGTCGGCCGTGATCCAGCGTCCGGTCAGATTCGAGACGAAGGGAATTTGCGGCGCGGAGAGCGCAATGCACGAGAGGAGCGCCTCGAACGCGCCGAGCATCGGCTCGACCATCACGGAGTGGAAAGCTCTCGACACATGCAGGCGCCGGACGGCGACGCCGCGGCCCGCGAGCGCGCGCTCGGCGGAGTCGATCGCGGTAGTCGGTCCCGAAAGGACGCAGACGTCCGATGCGTTGACCGCCGCCAGCTCGCAACCCGTGAGATCGGCCGGCAATTCGACCTCCGCCATGCCGACTGTCAGCATGGCGCCGGGCTCCATCGCCTGCATCAGGCGACCGCGCGCGGCGATGACAGCCAACGCGTCTTCCAGTGCGAACACGCCGGCCACGCAGGCGGCCACATATTCGCCGACGCTGTGCCCGAGCATCGCGTCGGGCCGCACGCCCTGTCGCATCCACCATTGCGCCAACGCATATTCCACGACGAACAGCGCCGGTTGAGCGATGTCGGTCCGGGCCAGCCTCGTCGCAGCGTCGGCTTCGCCTGCAACCGGATACAGCAGCGCGCGCAAGTCCTGCCCGAGATGCGGCCGCAACAGCTCGCAGCAATGGTCTATTGTCTCTCGGAACCCGAAATCGCGTTCATAGAGCGCGCGGCCCATGTCCACATGCTGCGCTCCCTGGCCGGGGAACAGAAATGCCACAGTGGGGCGCGCCGACAAAGCCTCGCCTTTGAAAAAGGCGGTGGGATCGCGCCGCGTCAGCGCGCGGATCGCCGCCTCTCGGTCACGCACGAGCGCGACCGCGCGATGATCGAAGCGCTTGCGGCCCTCGCGCAACGTATACGCCACATCGGCCATCCGTTGATCCGGTCGCAGCTCGAAATGGCGCGCGAGCTCGAGGCCCGCGGCGTCCAGCGACGATGCGCTGCCAGTCGAGAGCATCAGCGCGTGCAATCTTCCGGACGACGCGACGCTTTCCGGAGCCTCCACGCCGTCGGAGGCCGAGGGCGCCTCCTCCAGCACGAGATGCACATTGGTTCCGCCCATGCCGAAGGAGCTGACGCCGGCTCGCCGCGGCGTCGCCGATTCCGGCCAGGGCTTCGCCTCCGTGTTCACGTAGAATGGGCCGTTGGCGAAATCGATCTGCGGATTGGACCGCTCGAAATTGCGGCTGGGCGGCAGAATACGGCGCTCGAGCGCCATCACTGTCTTTATCAGCGCAGTGACGCCAGCCGCGGCGTCGAGATGTCCGACATTGGTTTTCACCGAGCCGATGGCGCAATGACCCTTGCGGTCGGGGCCGGCGCGGAACGCCTCGGTCAGCGCGGCGATCTCGATCGGATCGCCGAGCGTCGTGCCGGTTCCATGCGCCTCCACATAGTCGATCGTGTCGGCGCCCACATCGGCCATCGCCAGCGCGGCGAGGACTACCGCCGTCTGACCATCGATGCTCGGCGCCGTGTAGCCGACCTTCGCGGCGCCGTCGTTGTTGATCGCCGACCCCTTGATCACGGCATGAATGGTGTCGCCGTCGGTGATCGCCTCCGCCAGACGCTTGAGCACGACCACTCCGACGCCGCTGCCGATCGTGGTGCCAGCCGCCGCGGCGTCGAAGGCGCGGCAATGACCGTCCGGCGACAAGATGGCGCCGGGCTGATAGCGGTAGCCGCGGCCCTGAAGGAGATTGAGCCAGACGCCTCCCGCCAGCGCCATGTCGGCTTCATGGTTCAGGAGGCCTCTGCATGCGAGATGCACCGCCGCCAGCGACGTGGAGCATGCCGTCTGCACGCAAACCGCCGGCCCGCGCAAATCGAGCTTGTACGCGACGCGAGTGGCCAGAGAATCGTGATCGCTGCCGTTCAGCAGGCCGAGCACCGACGCGATGTCGCTCTCGCGCAAGTCTATCGACGGCAGGAGATGCCGCAGCAGATAGAGGCTCGGGCCGCTGCCGGCGTATACGCCGACCAAGGCGGAGCCGGCGCCCGCGCCATATCCGGCGTGCTCCAGGGCCTGCCATGCCGTCTCGAGGAACAAGCGCTGCTGCGGGTCGATGCGTTCGGCCTCGCGCGGCGAGTAGCCGAAAAAGTCGGCGTCGAACAGATCGACGTCTGGCAGCACGACGCCGTTCTTGACATAGCTAGGATCGGCGAGAGCTGCGGCGGCGACGCCGCATGCGCGCAAGCTCGCGTCGCTCAGCGGCCTGACTGACTCGACTCCGTCGCAGACATTGCGCCACAGAACCTCGACGTCCGGCGCGTCGGGAAAGCGACCGGCCATGCCGACGACGGCAATCTCCACGCCTGTCTGCGCTTCGGATGAACCGCTCATGTCCTCGTCCTCTCCGCGCTCGGCCGGCGCGGCAGAAACGCCTGCCTTTGCCGCGCCGCCCGTTCCGCTATCATCTGCCTCGAATCGCCGGCCGCCGCTCGACCGCTCAGAAACGCCGCCAGGGACTCGATCGTCGGATAGCGAAAGAAGTCGATGACCGAAGGCGCCACCGCGAAACCCTGGCCGTCGAGGCGCTGATGCAGCTTCAACAGCAGCAGCGAATGGCCGCCGAGCTCGAAGAAATTGTCGCGGCGGCCGACGCGCTCGATCCCGAGAGTCTCGGCCCAGAGCCGCGCCAGCACCTCCTCGACTTCGCCTTGCGGCGCCTCGAATGCGAGCTGGCTCGGACGTTCCGGCGCCGGCAGCGCGCGGCGATCCAACTTGCCGTTGGGGCCGAGCGGCAAGGATTCAAGCAGCATGATCGAGCCGGGCGTCAGGTAGTCGGGCAACATGCTCGCCAATCGTGCGCGCAGCTCGATCACATCGATCGCCTGTCCCGCCTGCGGCGATACGTAAGCGAGCAGCCGCGCGTCCTTCGCCACGACCACCGCTTCCCGCACCTCGGGCTGCGCCAGCAATTTCGCTTCGATCTCGCCCGGTTCGACGCGAAATCCGCGAATTTTCACCTGTTGGTCGAGGCGCCCGAGATATTCGAGATCTCCATCGACGTTCCAACGCACGCGGTCGCCCGTGCGGTAGAGACGACCGCCGGCCGCGTCGAACGGATCGGCCACGAACCGCTCCGCGGTCAGTCCCGGGCGGTCCAGATAGCCGCGCGCGAGCAACGGGCCGCCGATGCACAGCTCGCCGGCGACGCCGAGCGGCGCCGGCTGCAGATCGGCGTCCAGCACGCGCAAGCTGCGGCCCGGCAATGGTCGGCCGATCGGCATGTGCAGCGGCGGCGCGCGCTCGCCGGCGATGAAGGGCGCGCAATCGAGCAGCGAGGCGACCACCACCGCCTCGGTCGGACCGTAAGTGTTGAGCAGCTTCACGTCGCAGAGACCCGCCTCGCGCCAGATCGGCGCCGCCTCCGACGGCATCGCTTCGCCGCCGATATGAACTTCCCGAAGGCTGCCATAGTCCTTGCGATCGGCACGGGCGAAGGATTGGATCAGAGTGAGCCAATAGGCCGTCGGCAGATCGACGATGCTGATGCGGCGCTCGCGCAGCTCATGCAGGAACTCATCCGGGCTCCACAGCTCGGGCCCGCGCAGCACGACGCTCGCCCCGACCAGCAGCGGCGGAAACAGCTGCTCGATGAAGCCGTCGAAACTCAGCGTCGCGAATTGGAGCATCCGGTCGTCCGGAACGAGGCTCGAGAATGCAGCCGACAGCCGGGCGTGCTCGGCCAGCGCGTGGTGCGCGACCGCGACGCCCTTCGCCCTGCCCGTCGAGCCGGAAGTGTAAATCACATAAGCGAGCGCTTTGCCGTGCAGCGTCATGCTGGGCGCATGATCGGGCTCCGTGCGGAGATCCAGCTCGTCCACCGCCAGCACGGTCTTCGCCGGTCCGACGCCGAGCCGCTCCCGGACGTGGATTTGTGTGAGCACGAGCTCGATCCGGCTGTCCTCCATCATGTCGGCGAGCCGCTTGGCCGGATAGCGCGGATCGAGAGGAACGAAGGCTCCTCCCGCCTTCAGTACTGCGAGCAGGCCGACGATCATGTCGATCGAACGCTCCACAGCGAGCCCCACGCGCCGCTCGGGTCCGACATCCAGCGCGATCAAGCGGTGCGCGAGGCGATTGGCCCGACGATCGAGCTCACCATAGCTCATCGTGGCCGCGCCCAGGATCAGGGCGGTCGCGTCCGGCTGCTGCGCGGCTCGGCGCTCGATCAGCCGATGAACGGGCTCGGCGCTCGGATAGCGCTCGCGATTTTCGCCCAATTGCGCGAGCCGCCGCAATTCTTCGGCGTTTTGAATGACGATTTCGCCGAGCGCCAGCTCGGGACGATCGGACAAGGTCCGCAGCAGCGCGAGATAGTGGCCCGCCAGACGCTCGATGCGCGAAGGCTCGAATAATTCGCGCGCATAAGTCAGATGAGCGCTAACGCGCCCGTCCGAATGCTCCCGCGTGTCCAGCGTCAGCTCGAACTGCGCGGCCTGTTCGGACAGCAGTTGTCCCTCGACGGCCAAGCCGGTCCGATACGCAAATTCGCCGTAGTCCGCTTGAAGATGATTGAACATCACCTGGAACAGCGGGCTGTGGCTGAGACTGCGCTCAGGCTGAAGCGCTTCGACGAGCTGCTCGAAAGGCAGGTCCTGATTCGCCTGGGCGCCGATCGCCGCCTCTCTGACCTCTTCCAGCACATGGGAGAAGCTCATTCGTCCATCGACGACAGTCCGCAACACGAGCGTGTTGACGAATAGGCCGACGACGCTTCTCAGCTCCGGGCGGCCGCGGTTGGCGACCGGCACGCCGACGCGAATGTCATTCTGTCCGGTGTAGCGATGCAGCAGCGCCTGGAATGCAGCCAACAACGCCATGAATAGCGTCGCGCCCCGACTCTCCGCCTGCCGACGCAGCCCGATCAGCACATCTGCCGGCAGCTCGAATCGGTGATGCCCCGCGGCATATCGGGCGACCGTTGGGCGGGGATGATCGGTCTGCAGGGCGAGAACCGGCTGAGCCTCGCCCGGCGCCACGTCCAGCCGCTCGCGCCAAAAGGCCAATTGCCTCTCGTGCGCCTCCACGTCCGGATGCTCGCGCCGCCACGCCGCGTAGTCCGTGTAATGAAGCGCCGGCGATTGCGGAGGCGACGCTCCCGCGACCCGCGCCGCATAGAGCGCGGCCAGATCATCCACGAGGATCTGCATCGACGCCCCATCCGAGACGATGTGATGCGTCACCAGCGCGAGCACATACGCCTGGTCGTCCAACCGCACGAGGGCCGCACGCGCCAGAGGCCCGCATGTGAGATCGAAGCGCTGGGCGTCGAGCTCGCGCAGCGTCTCCGCCGCGCGCGCCTCGCGTCGATCCTTCGCGACGTCGCGCAGGTCGATCAGTTTCAAATCCAGCGAAACATCGGCGCGAACAATCTGTTCCGCTTCGCCATCCGTGCGCGCGCGAAACACGCAGCGCAGCGAATCGTGCCGCCGCCCCAGCTCTGCGACGGCCTCGCGCATGACGTCGACATCGAGCGCGCCGGCAATCCGCAGCACGCATTGGATGTGATAGGCCGTGCTCTGCGGATCGAGCCGCCACAAGAACCATTGCCGCTGCTGGGCCGGGGACAAAGGCGAGGGCTCGCCGCGGCGCTCCGGTGGCAAGACCGGAATGCGCGTCGTTCGCGCGCCGGCGCTCTGGCACGCCCGAACGCCCTCGGCTTGCTCCTGCAGGCGCGGGCGCTCGAAGACGTGACGGACCGTGAAATCGATGTCCCATTTCTGCGAGACGCGCGCCGCAAGTCGCGCGGCCGCCAGCGAACTGCCGCCCAGGGTGAAGAAATGCGCGTCCTCGGCGTATCGGCGCGTCGATTCATGTCCGAGCGCCTCACGCCATATCTCCGCCAGCGCGTGCGTCTCGTCCCCGCTCGCGCGCTCGCCGGTCGCCGGACCGCTCCCGGTCCGCCCGTCGCCGAAAACGAAACGCCCGCCCTCGAACAGCGCATAGGCGTCCAGCGAACGCTCGGCCCAGCCGTTACGACAGGCGGCGCGCTGCAGCTTGCCGCTGGAGGTCTTGGGCAATGCGCCGGGATTGAGCAGCACGACCACTTTCGGCGCCTCGCCGCATTGCTCGCTCACCGCCGCGCTCACGGCGTCCACCAGCGCTTGCGCCGGCACGAGCTTCTGCAGCCCGAGCGATACTTCCGCCGCGACGCCGACGCCTTCCTGCCCATCCATCGCGACCGCGAAGGCGGTCACCCTGCCCTTGCGGACCGCTTCCACTTCGGTTTCGACCGCGCGCTCGACGTCCTGCGGATAGATATTGTGCCCGCGCACGATGATCATGTCTTTCAGCCGACCGGCCACGAACAGCTGACTGTCGTGCAGGAAGCCGAGATCTCCCGTGCGGAGCCAGCGGACGCCGTCCCGCTCGACGAAGGCTTCGGCGCTCTCGCGCGGCTTGTTCCAGTAGCCCGCCGCTATGCTCGGCCCGGCCGCCCAGATTTCGCCGATCGCGCCCTCCTCGGCGCTTTCGCCCGTTTGCGGTTCGACGATTCGTATCTCGTGCCGCGAGGGCGAGGCGCCGCAACCGACCAGCGCCACGCCGTCGACATTGGTCGCGACGCGTCGCATCGCGAGCGCCTCGCCGTCGAAGCGGTTCACCGATATGCCGGCGCCGCGGCCGCCCCCGGTGACGTAGAGCGTCGCTTCGGCGAGGCCGTAACAGGGATGAACCGCGTCGGCGCGGAAGCCGGCGGAAGCGAAACGCTCGACGAAGGCCTCCATCGTGTCCGGCCGCACCGGCTCGGCGCCGGTGTAGGCCACGCGCCAGCACGACAGATCCAGCCTCTCGAGCTGTGTCTCCTTGATTCGATCGAGGCACAAGCGATATGCGAAGTCTGGGCCGCCGCTGATCGTCACGCGATGGCGCGAGATCATCTCCAGCCAACGCAGCGGACGCTCCAGGAAAAAGCGCGGCGACGACAGCACGCACGGTATGCCGCTATAGAATGGCTGCAGCAAGCCGCCGATCAGTCCCATGTCGTGGAACAACGGAGACCATACGCCGAGCTTGTCGTCGGCGCCGATCGAGAGTCCCTCGCGGATAGCCCGCTCATTGGCCATTAGATTGTCGTGCGTCACCATCACGCCTTTGGGCGCGGATGTGGAGCCGGAGGTGTATTGCAGGAAAGCGATGTCCGCCGCCGCCGGCTCACGCGGACGCCAATCGCCCGCCCCCGCGGGATCGACCTCGTCCACCACGACGAGCTCCAGCGCGCCGAAATGGCCCGCGGCGGCGCCGACCTGCGCCAGAAGCGCGCTCGCGGTCAGGACGCCGCGCGCTCGCGCGTCGGCGGCGATTCCGGCGAGCCGCGCGAGATGCTGCGGGCGCGTCGACTCCGGCGGGAACACAGGAACCGCGATCACGCCGGCGTGGAAACAGGCGAACAGGCCGACCGCATAATTCTCGTCATTGTCGAGCAGGATCATGACGCGATCGCCCGTCTCGAAGCGACGCTGCAGCACGGCGGCGAGCGCCTGCACGCGCAGGACGAATGCGCGATAGGTCGAGGTTGTCTCGACGACTTCGCCGTTACGCTCCACGACGACGGTCAGCGCCTCGTCCTCGGGCCGCGTCGCGGCGAGGCGCTGCAGGCATTCCACAAAATTCGCTGGATCGTCGAACGCGCTCCCATGCGACGCGGGTCGTGTCGTCATCGGTCTTCCCCTGCTCGTCGAAGCGTTCAGAACCTACCCAGATTGCTGTGGGATCCCGCCATCGCCACCACCACGTTCCGCGGTCCCTTGAACGGCGCGCGCGCATGGGCGACGAGCATGTTGTCGAGCATCATGACGTCGCCCTTCTCCCAAGGAAACGACACCGACTCCGCGTCGAGCACGGCGCGCACATCGTCGAGCATCTCGTCGGGAATTGGCGAGCCATCGGCGAAAAAGGCGTTGCGCGGCAAATTTTCGACGCCGAGCAGATCCTCGAGCGACTCGCGCACCTCGACCTGCAGATTGGAAATATGGAAGAGATGCGCCTGATTGAACCACACCGTCTCGCCAGTGACAGGATGGGTCTCGATGGCTTGGCAGAGTTGAAAGGTGCGTAGATCGCCATCCGCCTTCCACTCCCAGTTGATGCCGGCTTTGCGGCAAAAGGCTTCGACGTCATCGCGGCGTTCGGAGTTGAACACCTTCTGCCAGCACACGTCGAAGTCGCCGTAATTCCGCACATAGACGATCCCGGGCGCAAAGCGGTCCCGGATCCGCGCGGGCATGCGCCGGTAGATCGATCGGCTGTCAGCGATCGGCGTCTCTCCCCCTTCGGCCGCGGGCGTGACGCAATGGAACCATGCTTTCATCGGCCACATGCGGGTGTAAGCCTGCTCATTGTGCAATGGGATCGATTGGTGCGCCGGATATTCGGTGGTCGTGTAGACTCCGCCGCCCACTTCCGTTCGCGGAGTCGAGCCAAACTCGTAGCTCAGCAACGGATGGTCGAAGGCCGTCGCGAACGCGCGAAAGCTCTCGACCGACGGCACATCGAATCCGCGCAGCAGGACGCCGCCGACCGTGGCGACCTGCGCCTCGATCTCGGAACGCAGGCGCGGAAGAGCCTCGAGCAGCGGCTCGCCGCGCTCCGCCGGCTCGATCAACGCCGGCAGATCGGAACCGGGCGGCGCCTTGCGCACGAAACGGGACTTCAACTCGATCATATCAATGCTCCCGCGCCATTGCGTCAACAGGCCAGCAGCGGTGCGCCAGGGCTCACGCGGACGCTGTGGCGACATGATCGGCTCCGGAAAACCGATGCGTCAGCTCACGCACGACCGCGGCGATCACCTGCTGCTCTTGCTGCCGAATGAAGAAATGCCCGCCGTCGAACCAGTCTAATGTGCACACGTCGCCCGCCTCGCGCCGCCACGCCTCGATGCGCTCCGCAGCGATATCGTCCTCGCGTCCGGCGAAGACATGAATCGGCGCGAAGATCGGTTCGCCCGCGCGATAGCGAAAGCTCGCGCAGACGCGGTAATCGGCGGCCAGCGTGTTCAGCGTCAGGCGCAGCAGCTCGCTGCTGGCGAACACTTCCTCGGGCGTGCCACCCTGCTTGCGCAGATCGGCGATCAGAGCCGCGTCGTCGTCCTTGCCGACGAAGCGACCCGGATCGCGGCGCGAAGGCGCGGGGCTGGCGGACACGAACACCGCACGGGGTAGAGGTCCGGCCAGAGCATGCTGGCGCTGCGCGACGCAATAGGCCAGCAACGCGCCCATACTGTGTCCGAACAAGGCGTAGCGGCCGCGCATCGACGCGGCGTGCTCGTCACTGATCTGCGCGACGAGACGATCGAAATCTTCGACGAAAGGCTCGCCCATCCGAATGCCGCGCCCCGGCAGCTCAACGGGAACGACCCGGATCCACGGCGGCATCGAGCGACGCCAGCGCAGATACATGGTCGCGCTCGCTCCTGCGCAAGGCAGAGCCAGCAGATCGATGAACGGGGTCCCCATGAGTTTAGCCGTCAAGCGTTCGCTGTGGAGCGCTGCGCGGTCTTCGCGGCCTGTTCGTCCATCCACTTGCGCAACGACAACGGACGCATGTCGGTCCATGTCTTCTCGACATATTCGAGAACGGTTTTCTTGTCGCCCTTGACGCCCTCGACGGCTTTCCATCCGCCGGGCACGGCCTTCCAGTGAGGCCAGATAGAATATTGTTCCTCGTGATTGACGAGTACGATGAAGGTCTCGTCCTCGCGATCGAAGCAGCTGGTCGACATGAGAATCCTCGGGAAATGAACGAAAGGCGCTCTCGCGCTCCGCGTCGCCGTCCGCAGCGACGCGCGTCGCTGTCTACAAAGACGTGGCAGCTTTCGATTTGTTTAGTTGCCGATCGACGCGGAGAAGCACACGAGGTTCCGGCGCGGCCCGCAGCAAGCGCGATGCAGAGCCTGCAATGCAAACGCCCGCGAAAGGCGGCCCCGTTTCGCGCCGCCCAAAGCCGCCTCGACGATCGCATCGATAAATTCCCTCACGGAAAAATGCAGAATTGCGGTCGCTTATTCGTCATGTCTAAGAGAGGCGGAAGCGGTCCCGCCGAGGGCGAGGTTCCGATGGCTTCAAGTTCACTGAATGTTCCGAGCGCCGCATCGGGCGTGACGCAGGTCCTCTCGCAAGACGAAGTTTGCGTCGGCGCGGCGTGGCCGGGCCCGCTCCGAACTCAGGTCTTCTTCGTCGCGGCGCAGACGAAGGGCGCGGTCATCGCCCCCGTGACGGCGCTCCGCGCGAGCGCCGATGGCGGGACGACCGTCGGCGTCATCGACGCGGACTCGACAGCGCGACGGGCGCCGAGGTCATGGCGCTCTTCGCCGAGCTCGCCGCGGAGGGCCATACGGTCATACTGATCACGCACGACCTCGAGATCGCCAAAGCCGCTGATCGGATCATCGAGATCCGCGACGGGACGATCATTTCGGACGACGAGTCGGAGGTTGTGAAGCGCGACGCCGATTTCGCGCAGCCCGGTCTCGACGACGATGTCGGCTCGTCATTCCTCCTCGACATACGCGAAGCGGTGCATGCGGGAGGTCGGACCCTCGCCGCCAATCCGTTTCGAACCGGCCTCACCTTGCTCGGCATCATCCTCGGCATCGCGTCGGTCATCGCGCTCCTCGCGATCGGCGAAGGCGCCAAACGGGCGGTGCTGTCGCAGCTCGCCGTTTTCGGGACCAATCGCATGTATGTGATTCCAGGCGGCGGCAGCGGCCACGGCTTGGCCGGGCGGCTGCTCGCCGCCGACGCCGACATCGTCCGCGACGTCCCGAACATCGCCGCCGCCATGCCTTATCTCGAGGGACAGGTGTTGGTGCGCGCGGGCAATGTCGACTATGGCGCGAACGGGGTCGCGATCACGACGGATTTCCCGCGCATTCTGAACTGGTCCGTCGAAGCTGGCGTGTTCTTCGCGAAGGAGGACGAGCGCGCTCTGGCGACCGTCGCGACAATCGGCTCCAAGCTCGCCGCACGACTCTTTTCCGACGGAGAAAATCCTATTGGGAAAATGATTCTCGTGAACGATGTGCCGTTCCAGGTGATCGGCGTGTTGTCGAGCAAAGGCGCGCTGTCTGGGAACAGCGACGACGACGACACGATCGTTTTTCCCTTTTCGACAGGCAGCATACGCGTCTTCGGAAAGAAGGAGCTCTCATGGATCTCGGTGCTGGTCGACGATCTCGCGCGCGCCGACGAGACGGCGGACGCGATCGCCGCCGTTCTCGAGAAGGCTCACCATGCGCATGACTTCCGGGTCTTCAACAAGGCCGCCACGATCGAGGCGCAAAATCGCACGCAGGACGCCTTGACCCTTCTGCTGGGTTTCACGGCCGCGATCTCGCTCTTCGTCGGCGGCATCGGGGTGATGAATGTCATGCTGATGGCGGTGACCGAACGAACGCGCGAGATCGGCATCCGAATGGCGACGGGCGCGCGCACGATCGACATTCTGCGCCAGTTCCTCACCGAAGCGATGATGATCTCAGGCGCCGGCGGACTGGTCGGCGCCGTGATCGGCGTCGCCGCCGGCGCGGTGGTGACGGGCCTCGTCTTCGGCTTCATGCCGGCATTGCGCGCGGCGCGGCTCGAGCCCGTCGCCGCTCTCGCTCGGGAGTGAAACGATGAGCGTTTCACATTTTGACGGAAGCGTATCCGGCGTTTGCAAGATAGTTGGCGCATTCGCCAGGCTCGATCGCTTCGACGAGGCTGCCGACGTGACGCCACGTGTCGTCGATCGTTCGCTTCTGGGCCTGTCGCATCCAGTGCTTGATCTTGGCGAAGGCCTGCTCGATCGGGTTGAGATCGGGCGAGTAGGGCGGCAGATACCAGAGCCTTGCGCCAGCGGCTCGAATTGCGCGTCGCACGGCCGCGGACTTGTGGCTGCCGAGATTGTCCATGATGACGATATCGCCGGGTCGGAGCGCCGGGACGAGCTGCTGCTCGACATAGGCGCGGAAGCTTTCTCCGTTGATCGGGCCGTCGAAGACGCAAGGCGCAGCGAGACGGTCGTGACGCAGCGCGCCGAGAAATGTGAGTGTGCGCCAGTGGCCATGGGGGGCGAAACCGCGTAGGCGCACGCCTTTGGCCCCCCAGCCGCGCAGCGGCGCCATGTTGGTCTTGATCCAGGTCTCGTCGATGAAGACGAGGCGCTGTGGATCGAGGCGCTCCTGCCATGATCGCCAGCGCCGACGCTTGCGAGCGATGTCGTCACGCGCCTGCTCGAGGGCGAACAGCGTTTTTTTTGAACGAGAGGCCTTCGCGGCGCAGAAACAGCCACACGGCGTTATGAGAGACCTTCACGCCGCGCGCGGCCAGCTCGTCTTTCAACCCGTGCAATGTCAGATGCGGCGTCTGCCCGATCCGTTCGAGGATGAAGGCTCGATGCGGCTCCAGGGTCGGCTTGCGACGCCCACCTATCTTGGCTGGAGCCACTGAACCCGTCGATCGATGACGCTGCGACCATTTTACGACAGATGACACCGCCACGCCGAAACGCTGCGCCACAGAACGGCAGCTCTCGCCGGCCGCCGAAGCGGCGACGACACGCTCGCGAAGATCATTGGAGAGAGGTCGAACCATAGATGCTGGCCTCCGCCCAGCCAGCATCTTGAATCACGTTCCCTTCAATTTGGGAATCCGTCGCGATTCCAAAAACGCGTGAAACGCTCTATAAATCAACGGCTTGTGCTTTACTCAATTCGGTTGCCAAATAGACGGAGAAAAAGCGACGATCATGCTGCTCGGCTACGCCCGTGTCTCCAAGTCCGAAGACCAGGAAGCCGCGCCGCAAATCCGCGAGCTGAAAAAGGCCGGCTGCAAAAAGGTCTTCGAGGAAACGGCGTCCGGCGGAAGATGGGATCGGCCGGAGCTGCATCAGCTGCTCGATCGGATGCGCGCCGGCGACACTCTCGTCGTTTGGAAGCTCGATCGGCTGTCGCGCTCGCTCAAGGACCTGCTGGTCATTCTCGAACGCATCGACGCCATGGGAGCAAGGTGGTTCCGTCGCAAATTTTGACTATGGACGCGACGAGCGTATGAGAGTGTTTCAGCTCACGCCGCGAGGGCATAGAACTGCTGTGCTGGACGCAATTCGCCCCTGGTCCGCAACTGGTCCTTTCGGATCATATGCATGAGCTCGATGCCGGAAAGCGTCGCAGCAGCGGATCGAAATGATTTGAAACCCAACATCGGCCGCGTCACCCGCTTCACCGCTCGATGGTCCTGCTCAACGATATTATTGAGATATTTGATGCGGCGGATTTCGATATCCGCTTCATGCTCCGCATTGTAGCGTTCGATCGCTGCCGTGTTGGCGCCGCTCTTGTCGATCGTGATCTTCTCCGGCTCGCCATGCTGGTCGATCGCCTTGCGCAAAAAGCGCAACGCGGCTTTGCAGTCCCTCTTGGCCGTCAGCAGGAAATCCACCGTCCCGCCTGCCTTGTCGACCGCCCGATACAGATATTTCCAGCAGCCTTTGACTTTCACGTAGGTCTCATCGAGACGCCAGCTGGATCCGATCGAGCGCTTGCGAGTGTGGAACTGTTTCTCCAGCAAAGGAGCATACTTGACGACCCAGCGGTTGAGCGTCGAATGGTCGACTTCGACACCTCGCTCTTCCATCATTTCCTCGAGTTGACGATAGCTCATCGGATACGCCACATACCAGCGGACGCCCCACAGAATCACGTCGCGTTCAAAATGGCTGCCCTTGAAATCAATCATCGCACTCGTCCGCCAGCTCCACTGCCGGCAATTATAGCCCAAACCGACCTGCGACAAAAATTCGCGACAGAACCAGCAGCGCTACACCTCCTATTTCAACGTGGCCGACCACGGGTGGCCTCCATCAGCCCACGATCTGCATAGATGCGCCCGAGTGGAACGCGCATCGCTGGGCGATAAAGGTCATAATGCTTTGCGCATTCGGACTATATGAATTTTCGTGCAAAGGATTGTTGCGAAGGCCGAGGGCTTCCGCGGTTCCGTTCGAGCATCCCCAAGGCCTTAATAGGATACCGGCCAAAAAGGCGGGGTGTGGCGCACTGAGCTCTCTATATGTTGCGGCGCAGACGAGTGCAAACGATGAAGCCAGATTGTCGATCACGGAGCCTCCCGTTCGCGCGCGTCCGCGCCACTTTCGCCTCGAAGAGGCGCTTTGCCGAATCGACGGAAGGGCGTTCGACTGGCCAAGTTCGTCAGTCTTCCCTTTCGGGGCAATTCTCTCATGCCATGAGGCCTAAAACGCTTTCTGTCCAATCGGCGACGGCTTCGACGCCATGCTCTTCGCGAATCGACAGGGCAAAGTCCCGTGCGGCGCGCAGATAGCTGTCGTCACAGAGTTCGGCGAGCGCACGGGTGACGCTTCGTAGATCATAGCTGGAGAGCTTCAACGCTAGACCGAGGCGCAGACGTCGGACGCGCTCGCCATGGTCTGGCTGGTCGCCAAAAAACGGAACGACCAATTGCGGCTTGCCTGCACGTAGTGCTTGAGCGGTCGTTCCGATCCCGCCATGATGCACCACGCAAGAGGCATGAGGGAAGAGTTCATCGTGGGGCGCCTCGGAGCAGACGAATTCGTTTGGCCCAGCCGAGCCGGATAGCCTCTCGGCGTCCTTCGCTCCGGCGAGCAAGACAGCTCGACGCCCGAGAGAGCGGGCCGCCCTTATGCTGACGTCGTAGAAGTCGCCTGAAACTTGTGGAGCGAAGGAACCCAAGGTGAAGACGATTGGCGCGCTTCCCGACGACAGGAAAGCGCACAATGACTCGCTTAGTCGGCGCCTTCCCTCGTCTCGAGGCTCATAGAAGGGAAAGCCCGGAACTTCCATATTCGCCGGCCCGTCCAGCGGGCGCGGCGCGAAGCGGGGTGAATAGAGACCAAATATTTTCGACGCGCTGCTCTTCCCGCCAAAATCAAGGAAGAAATCCTCGCGCGACTGGGGCAGTCCGAGCTTTTTTCGAAACGAATGGAAGCGCTTCATCCGTAAGCGTCGTTGTGGCCCCATTGATTTTTCGGGTTCGGGCGGATATTCGGATGTGAGATTCTTCTGAGGGACAGCCATGTCTCTGGAAGGATCCGAAGATGAATGAGAATGCGACGGTCGAAACGGCTTTTGGCGCGGGATTTGTCGGACGTGTGGATTTTCGTCGTTCACGTTCGGGCAATCGGCTGTGGTCGAAAGAGCTGAAGGGCCGGATCGTGCGAGAGAGCCTCGCGCCTGGAGCGCGCGTCGCCGACGTGGCGCGCAAATATCGGATATGCGCGCAGCAATTGACGCAATGGCGCCGCCAGGCGCGCACCGGGCGGCTCGCGCTGGTGACCGATGGTCCCGCGGAGTTCGTGGAGATCGAGCTCGAGCAACCCGCGGCTCACAGCGAAGGCGATGCGAAGATCGAGATCGTCGTCGGCAAGGTCGTGTTGCGGCTGGAGCAGGACACCGCGTCGACGCGCATCGCCGAGATCATGACTGCGCTGGAGCGTGGCGCATGATCATTCCGTCACAAGGGCTGCGGATCGTGCTCGCGGTGCGGCCCATCGATTTTCGCTGCGGGCATGACGCGCTGGCCGCTCTGGCGCAGAACAAGCTCGGACTCGATCCGCATTCCGGCCTCATCGTCGTGTTCCGCTCGAAGCGAATGGATCGCTTGAAGATTTTGCTGTGGGACGGAACCGGACTGGTGCTGATCTACAAGCGTCTCGGCGAAGGCGGTTTTTCTTGGCCGCAAATCAGCGACGGCGTCCTGCAATTGAGCCGGATTCAGTTCGAAGCGCTGTTCGACGGGCTTCACTGGAAGCGCGTCGGCGAGCGGATCGTGGCGACGCCGACCGCGGCGAGCTGATCGCAACTTCGGCTTCATTCGGCGACTCGCTTGCGATAGAATCGCCGAGATGACGCCGAGCTTCGATCCCGCCAGACTCGCAGAGCTTCCTGCCGAGCTGCGCGCATTGTTCGAAGCTCAACGCGACATGCTCGAAGCCGAGCGCATCCGCGCCGATCGCGAGCATCGCCGCGCCGAGAACGAACTCGCCGCGCGCCTTCACACGGAGAGCGAGCTTGCAGCGTCGAAGGAGACGGTCGAACGTCTGCAACTGCTCGTCAAGGAATATGAGCGCGCGCGTTTCGGCAAACGTTCGGAGAAGCTCGATCCCGATCAGTTGCAGCTCGTTCTGGAAGATATCGAGATCGCCATCGCCGAAGTCCAGGAGCGGGAGGACGATCGCGCGCGCCGCTCGGGACGCCCGGCGACGAGCGCGCGCGCCGGCCGCGCCGCGCGCGCCTTTCCTGCTCATCTGCCGCGTGTCGAGCGTGTGATCGAGCCAGAGAGCCTCGCCTGTCCTGCGGCTGCGGCCTGATGGTTCGGATCGGCGAGGACCGCTCCAGCCGCCTCGACGTGACGCCGGCGCAATATCGCGTCATCGAGACCGTGCGGCCCCGCTACGCCTGTCCGAAAGGATGCGCGGGCGTCGCCCAGGCGCCGGCCCCCGCGCATCTGATCGAGGGCGGCATCCCCACCGAGGCGCTGCTGGCTCGAGTGGCGGTCGCCAAGTTCAGCGAGCACATGCCGCTCTACCGCCAATCGCAGGTCTTCGCGCGCCATGGGATCATGCTCGACCGCGCCGTTCTCGCCGATTGGATGGGAACGACGGCCTTCCACCTCGCGCCGATCGTCGAGCGCATGAGCGCGTTGATGAAGCTGTCCGGCCGTCTATTCATGGACGGTAAGCGCACACCCGGCGCCGTTCACTCGGTAGGCTTGAAATTCCAGGGCATGAGCGCCTCGATGTTCTTGTTGGACCATCGGTCGGCGATTCGTTCGAGGGTCTGCTGGGCCCAGGCGTAGGGATCGACGCCGTTCACTTTGCAAGTCTGAAGCATGGTAGCGATGGAAGCCCACGTCCGCCCACCGCCGGCGGACCCGGCGAAGAGTGAGTTCTTGCGCGTGATGGCCTGGGGCCGGATCGCCCGCTCGACAATGTTGGAGTCGATTTCGACGCGGCCATCGTCGAGGAAGAGTCCGAGAACCGCTCGATGCGATCGGGCGTAGCGGATCGCCTCGGCCAATTTCGATTTGCCGGAGATGCGCGGCAGCTCGCGCTCCCAGAGATCGAACGATGCCTGCACGATGTCGCCCGACGTCGCCCTTCGCGCCGCCAGGCGCGCCTGCGGCGGCTGACCGCGCACCTCCTCCTCGACGGCCCACAGCAGCTTCATCTGCTCCACCGTCGCCGTCGCGACGATCGACTCGCCGTTCGCGTGGAGCTCGAAGAACCGGCGGCGCAGATGGGCCCAACATCCGGCCAGACGCAGCCCGTTGGAATGAGGAGCGCCCGCGAGCTTGCGATATCCCGCATAGCCGTCGCATTGCAGGATGCCGCGATAATCGCCGAGGTGACGCGCCGCGCAATCGCCGGATCGGCTCTCCTCGAACCGATAGGCGACCATCGGCGGTCCCGCGCCTCCGAACGGCCGATCATCCCGCGCATAGGCCCACAACCAGGACGTCTTGGTCTTTCCGGCGCCGGGGCTCAGCGTGGGCAGCGTCGTTTCGTCGGCGAAGATCCGTTCGCCCTCGCGGATGCGCGCGAGCACATGCGCCGCGAGCGGCTCGAAGTGGAAACCAACCGCGCCCATCCATTGCGCTATCAGCGAACGTCCCAGCTCGACGCCGTCGCGAAGGTAGATGGCCTCCTGACGGTAGAGCGGCAGCCCGTCGGCGTATTTCGACACCGCGACTTGCGCGAGCAGCGCTTCCGTCGGCAGGCCGGCTTCCACAATGTGCTCGGGCGCCGGCGCTTGCAGGATCGCGGCGGGGTCCTTGTAGGCGTATTTCGGCCGGATCGTCACGATCAACCGGAAGCGCGCGCGCACGACATCGAGCCTGACGCTCTCCTCCCGCCCGATCTCGACCCGCTCCTTGCCCTGGAGCTCCTCGGGAACCTCGGGCTCCAGGATTTCCTCGACCCGCTCCAGATGCGAGGGAAACCGCGGCTTGTCGCGAGGCGTCTTGCGCGGCTTGGAATCCGCCTTCGCGGCCAAACGCGCGTCGATCGCCGCGAGGCCGGTTTCGACTTCCTCGAACACGAAGCTCTGTTGCTCGGCGTCGTCGGCGCCGAGCTTTTCGGAACGTTTCCCGAAGCGGTCGCGATGAAGCGTCTTGATGATCGAGGTCAGCCGATCGATCTCGGCTTTCGCCACCGCATTCGTTTGCGTGAGATCCTCGACCTTCGCCGTCAGGCTCGATGTTTGCGAACGCAATGCCTGCGCGTCGGTCTCTGAACGATCGACGCGCGCCAAGGCGTCACGCGCCAGCGCCTTCAGTTCATCGACGTCGTCAGGAAGCTCGCCGAAGCGCTCGATCATGCTGCGCAAGGTACCGCTTTCGTTGCTGAAAGTCCCGCATTTTATGGACTTTTCAACGCTTCCGGCGCGCCTTTTTCCAAGGTCAGCCGGCGCTCTGCGGCGCCGGCGCCTCTACCGCCCGAACCCGCCGCCAATCGAGTCCTTCGACCAGCGCCATGACTTGCGCGTAGCTCAGACGGATCTCGTGGCTCCCCGCTGTCGGCCAGCAGAAATGCGAATGCTCGAGGCGCTTGGCGAAAAGACAAAGACCCGAACCGTCCCACCACACGATCTTGATCCGGTCGGCTCTTTTCGCTCGGAAAACATAGAGGGAACCGTCGAACGGATCGGCGCCGGCGTCCTGAACCAAGGAAACCAATCCTTCTGGTCCTTTCCGGAAATCCACGGCCGCCGCCCGCAACAGCACCCGTGCGCCCGGCGGAATCATGCCTCACGCACCGCGCGCAGCAGGCGGCGAAGGTCGGCTTCCGAAATATCCGCGTTCACCCGCACGACCGCCCCGCCGAGTTCTATCTCCACGCGCCGCGTCTTTGCCGCACGCGGCTCCGCCGGCGCCTGGCGCTCGATCTTTTCCGCGCGGAGAGCGGCGGCGCGTCGCCACCCGAAAAGTTGCGACGGCGTGATATCGAGCGAACGCGCCAGCGCCGAGACATTCGTGCCGGGCTCCAGCGACGCGGTGATCGCCCGGTCCTTGAAGTCCTCCGACCAACGTCGACGTTCTCCGACCGGCGCTCCTTCGAGACGTTCAGCTCGGACCTCGATGAACTGGTTCGTGTCAGTTCTGCGCATAGGCGTAGACATAGATGTTGCTATCCATGTCCAACCGCTACCACTTCCACGCCACGCGCCGCCAGAATGGCGCCGGGTGAACGCTTACCATGGACGAGACGCGGGCGCCGGTTCTCGATCCCGGCCGCGGCCGGACGAAGACGGGCTATCTTTGGGCCGTTCTGCGCGACGACCGCGGGCACGGCGGCGCCGATCCGCCGATCGTGGTCTATCATTACGCGCCGGGTCGCAGTGGCGAGCACGCCGAGCGGATGCTCGAAGGATTCGACGGCGTTCTCCAGGTCGACGGCTATGGCGGCTATCATCGTCTGGCTCGCCCCGAGCGCAAAGGCGGCGCCCCGCTGCGGCTCGCCTGGTGCTGGAGCCACGGAAGGCGCGAGATCATCGCCGCCACGCCGAAGGCGGGCTCGCCAATCGCCGAAGCGATCCTGGCGCGCATCGCCGCGATCTATGCGATCGAGGCGGAGATCAGGGGCAAAGAGGCGTCGATCCGGCAGAGCGGTCGCGCCGAGCGGTCGCGGCCTCTCGTCGTCGAGCTCGAAGAGTTTTTGCGCGCCCAGGCCGCGCGCCTCTCCGGACGCAGCGACATAGGCAAGGCGGTCGCCTATCTTCTGAACCATTGGGCCGGGCTGACACTGTTCCTCGACGATGGACGCGTCGAGATGGACACCAACCTCGTCGAAAATCGGATTCGGCCGCTGACTCTCACGCGCAAGAATGCATTATTCGCGGGGCACGATGAAGGTGGACGTTCCTGGTCGCGTCTCGCTTCGCTCATTGCGACATGCAAGCTGAACAGCATCGATCCCTATGCCTGGATGAAGGCGACGCTCGAGGCGATCGCCGACGGCCATCCGCAGTCGCGCATCGACGAGCTGATGCCCTGGGCCTTCAAATCCTCGTCGCCGACGCCAGCCGCCTGATCGATTGCCGCACGCTGACCTAATCGCTGGCGAAGCTTTGCGCCAAAGGCGTGCAATGCCTTGTCGCAAAGAATTGCAAGCTGTTCTTCCATTCCAGCGGCAATGGGACGGAAACGGCGCTTACCTTCATCCGCATGTTCACGCCGGTCCGTATGAACGAGCGGACCACTTTGTTGAACCTGATCGCGGGGCGAGACGCAGGCTGAAGGATGTAGGGCGCCGGAGGCGTCAGCGACGGATTGGAAGCCGACTGCACATACAGCGGCGCAAGGGCGAGCCTCGCAGTCGGAAGGCCAGACGTCTCTGCGGCCAGATTCGCGCCGACGAGCAGATTATGAGTGACGATCGCATCCGCTCCCTCCGCCGCGGCGAGAGTGTCGTCGTAGGTTTCGGCGAGGAAACGAAGATAAATTTCGTCCAAGATAAAATATGGGTTCCTCAACATGATCCGAAAGGCGCCGGCAAGATCGACGCCGAGCGCGCCGACGATGTCGTTCTCGTGTGGTCGCAAGCGAGCATAGGCGATACCCTCGCGCTCGATCGAGCCTCTATGCATTTCAGGCGCAGCGATGACCACATCCAGACCCCGGCGGCGCATTGCGTGAGCGACGGCGATAAACGGATAAATGTCGCCCAGAGTGCCGAATGTCGCCAACAAAATGCGCTTGCGCCGCCCCATCGCTTTTTCCAAATTTCAAATGTGCTTCACAACTCTTACCAACAAATGTTCGTCGTGAGCAACACGACCCGGAAGCCAGCCGACGATGTATAAAATAACTCGCCCGATCATATTTGTCCCACGAAGGATCTATATGGCGCGCTCCCGCCATTCGATCATGAATACTCGTGGCGCCACTTCATAGCCCAGGCGTCCGTGGAATGGAACCACTCCAGTGGCCGCTTCTCGCACGAGCACCGTATCAGCGAAAATGCTCTGCGGAGGCAAGATTGTAGAGCTGACCCCAGTGACCGTCATATCAGACCATGACGTTTGCAATGACCCAACCGACGCGAGCAGCACGTCCGAGCAGGCTCCTTTGCTGTCATTGAGGTCGCCGGTAAGGAAAACTGGCGGCTCTCCCGATGAGGGAACGCGGAAGCGTACGACTGGCGAGATAGGCTACACGGTTTCCCAACCCGGGCACTGTCATGTAACGCCGCCGCAGCAGCGCTTCGACCGCTGATGCAGCGCAGCGATCCACGTCCATCAGCCCCATCCGCCCCCAACGCAAATCGCTTTGTGCGGCCATAGCCGTATCTATGCCTCCCGGCAAAAAAGCGCCGACACTTACACTCGTCCCTCTCAGTTCGATTGAAAGCGCCTGAATGAGCGTGTTCATATACGCCTTCGAGGCCCCGTAAACCGCCTGATACGGCAATGAGGTCTCGGCTCCCAGACTGGAGATCGCGAGAATCGCCGTCTCGGAACGGCGAAGTTTGAAGATGCTGACGATACGCGCCAGCAGGTCCGTGAAGCCGAGAACATTGGTCTCGATCAAACTATGATAGTCGGAAATGTTGTTTGCGTCGAACCGACCAACGCTCGTGAGGCCGGCGGCGAGCAAGGCTGCTGTCGCATCGAGCTCCTCGATCTTGGCGGCGATCCGCGACCGGCCCTCTTCTGTGCTCTGGTCGGCCGAGACGACCTCGCTGGCAATTCCGAAACGTAGTTCGATTTCGGACTGCAGATCGAGCAATCTGTCCATGCGTCGGCCGACCAAGATGGGCTTTGCTTTGTAGGAACCCGCCAGGCAAAGCGCTGCGGCCCTGCCGAGGCCCGATGATGCGCCAGTGACAACGACCCATGATTCAGCGATAGGCAGGCGCGCCATTATTTCACTCTCTCGCGATCGTTCCCGGGCGCGCTCGAGGGCTCGCGGGAGAAGTTTAGGGTGTTCCGCGATCTCAGCGGTGCTTGTTGGTCAGCTTGATGATGGCAGTTCTTACGGGTCGGGGCAACTTCCGCTGTTTCGCGACCAATATACTGCTGCTTGCGTATCGCGGACGACTTCGCATTCCTTCCGTTCAATCAGTTCATCAGCGCTCTTGGAACCTGTTTGGCAGCGCTGAAGTGTCATCGGCGCGCATCCTGCGTATTCCGCGGCCGGGTGACGGAGAACGGCTCGTCCCGTCATTCGTAACCCGTGATTGCCGCGTCGATTTCTATCCGCGCACCGTCGCGCTCCAGCAGCAACCGGCGTCGCTCCCCCGGAGCGCCGTGGAGTTTCGACAACACCGCTTCCCTGCTGGCGCCCCGAATTTCAGCGCCGTCGACGGCCACGAGCTCGTCTCCGATTTCAGCTCCTTCGATGGCTTCATCGGCTCCCTCGGCGCTCGCCTTGCGAACAAGGTTGCCGATGAAGTAGCGATCATCGCGCCGAACGAGGGTAAGGCCCGGCTGATCGAGTCCGTGCAAATCAATGCTCCGCTGCTTTCGCCAATAGGTCATTCGGTTCGGGTAGTCGATCGTCAGCTTGTAGTCTTTGAGCACGTTGCCGCCGAGCCAGCCTATGACGGGCGTCGGAGCCGCCTTGCGCCAATTGTCCCAAAAGAAGTCGCCGAGCAATCCATCGACGAAGACGCCGAGTATCGGGGCGGTCGCCAGTGCGCCGACATTGTCGAGGGAGAGCGCGCCGACCGTGATTCTCGGAACGCGGAACACGACGCCATCCTTCTCGAAGGCGAAATCGACCATATTGGCGTTGGCCGGACCGACCGCGCCAAAAGCGCGCCGCCATTCGGGATGTTGCGCCATCCAGCCTCTCGCGACATCGCCTCGCACCCAGCTGTAACCGGAGCCAGCGTCAAGCGCGAGCGGGTAAACGCTATCGCCGATTTTGACCTCGATCGCGATGACGCCGGTCTTCGAATTAACCTCGCACGGAACGGCGACGCCCTCTGGCTTTCGAGTCCCGGGCTCCGCGATAGCCAAGGCGTGACGACCATAGTCGAGAGTTACAATGAACTGCTGTAAGAGACTCGCCGGCAGCATAGCTTCGACCGGCTTGGGCGCGAAGAGATGTCGAAAGTCTGGAACGCCGAGTCCGCCATCGCCATTCACGACCCCGCCCGCGTCCGCCATGATCGCGCGGTCCCCGACCCAGAATCGTAACGGTCGCCCTCGGTCGATGGCCAACTCCTGATAGAGCGTCCGCGTCAGAACCGGCGCAGCCATACCCATGTTGAACCAAACGAGCGCCTTACGCGTTCCCCCCTCCGGCGTTTCGAAGGCGACGTCCAGCAGCACACGCCCGGCGTCGAGGATCATAGGAATTTCACCAGTCGCGAAAGCCACGGTCGTTTGCGGCGGAGGGCCTTTTCGCGCCGCCTCGGCCGGCGCGGAAACGCAACTCAGAAGCATGGGAACGACCAAAAGCGCACAACGGGGAAAATCGGTCATGGCGAAGCCTAGCCATAGAATGAATCAAACGGCGTCTTTCAAGGATCCCACCTCATCATCCGGCGTATATTCCATCAAGTCGCCGGGCTGGCAGTCGAGATAGCGGCAAATCGCGGCGAGCGTCGAAAAGCGAACGCCATTCACCTTGCCCGATTTGAGGAGAGAGAGATTTGCCTCGGTGATGCCGATCGCCTGCGCGAGAGTCTTTGAGCGAATCCTGCGTTTGGCCAGCATGACGTCGAGGCGCATGATGATCGGCATCAGACGAATCCGTCCCGTTCCTGCTCGATCTCACGACCGAACTCCATGACGTCGGCGATGACGAAGGCCAGTGTGCCGAAGATCAACGACATGACCTCGTCGAGGTGAAACCAGATCGGATCACTCGTCACTCCCGCGAGTATGATGACGCGATTGGCGACGAATGGCGCGGCCGAGTAGAGAATGAGGCCTACGCCCATGAATTTTATTCGGCGCGCATTTTCGAAGGCGAACACGATCCCATCGGCATAGAGACGAAACAACCCGCGCGCCTCGTGAAGAATGAACATGATCGGCGTCGTGAGGAGGCAGATGGCGACAGCGCCCGCCAGCCGCTGGCTCGGGGCAAAGGCCGAGAGAGCCACGCGGCCTCCTGCCGGTTCGGGCGCTCGTCCGATCCATAGTCCTCCCGGACCAAATGAGAGGAGCGGCCCGTCATAGAGCAGCGCCGCCATGGCGAGCGTCAGAGTAAACGCCGCAGCCAATGCGAAGGCGACGGTCAGCGCGGTCGCAAGCAGATCGCTTCTGCGGGTTGTGTCGCAAATTTTGTCTACGGACGCGACACCGGCGTCTGAGAGTGACGCGGCTCACGCCACGAGGGCATAGAACTGCTGCGCTGGACGCAATTCGCCTGTCGTTCGCAGCTGCCCCTTGCGGATCATATGCATGAGCTCGATCCCGGAAAGTGTCGCGGCAGCCGATCGAAATGATTTGAAACCCAACATCGGCCGCGTCACTCGCTTCACCGCTCGATGGTCCTGTTCGACAATATTGTTGAGATATTTGATGCGGCGGATTTCGATGTCCGCTTCATGCTCCGCATTGTAGCGTTCGATCGCGGCCGTGTTGGCGCCGCTCTTGTCGATCGTGATCTTCTCCGGCTCGCCATGCTGGCCGATCGCCTTGCGCAAGAAGCGCAACGCGGCTTTGCAGTCCCTCTTGGCCGTCAGCAGGAAATCCACCGTCCCGCCTGCCTTGTCGACCGCCCGATACAGATATTTCCAGCAGCCTTTGACTTTCACGTAGGTCTCATCGAGACGCCAGCTGGATCCGATCGAGCGCTTGCGAGTGTGGAACTGTTTCTCCAGCAAAGGAGCATACTTGACGACCCAGCGGTTGAGCGTCGAATGGTCGACTTCGACACCTCGCTCTTCCATCATTTCCTCGAGTTGACGATAGCTCATCGGATACGCCACATACCAGCGGACGCCCCACAGAATCACGTCGCGTTCAAAATGGCTGCCCTTGAAATCAATCATCGCACTCGTCCGCCAGCTCCACTACCGGCAATTATAGCCCCAAACCGACCTGCGACAAAAATTCGCGACAGAACCATCATGCGCGGCGCCGTCGAGCGCGTGCGCCCGAAGATGATGACGGTCACGGCCATCATCGCCGGCCTGCTGCCGATCCTCTGGAGCCATGGCGCGGGCTCGGAGGTCATGCAGCGCATCGCGGCGCCGATGATCGGCGGCATGGCGTCCTCGACGGCGCTGACGCTCGTCGTCATTCCGGCGATCTATGCGCTCGTCAAGGGCTTCCGCTTGCCTCGCGCCGGAGTCACTTCGAACGCAGGCCGAGCAGCACGCGGCCGTCCGGTTCGGAATTGACGCTCGATCCCGTGACTGCGGAGGGCTTCGACGCGAGCGCCCGCGCGCGCAGGCGAGAGGCGTCGACGCCGAGCCGCGTCAGCGCCAGGACGACCGCCTCCGCCCGCTGCTGATCGTAGCGCGCGCTCCCGCGCCCGGCGCATCAGGCCACCCACGGCGTCGGAGCAGTTGGACGAGTTGCTGGGATACCATGTCCCTATGGGCCGCCCGCCCAAGCACGACCTGTCCACCTGGACCGTCACCGACGATTGGCCGCGCCCCGTTCCGGTCACGCAGGCCGAGATCGAGGTGTTCGAGCAATGGTTCGGAGACCTATTCGATGAACTGTTCGGCCCTGAGGGCTGACACTTCGGGGATTTGAAATCGGCGTTGAAACCCGCCTTCCAATAGATTATATGTAGTCACATATGCCTACATATGTGAGGGCGCAACATGCTGACCATCAACCTCAGAGACGCCAAGGCTGGATTTTCCAGCCTCGTTGATGAAGTCGTCAAAGGAGAGATCGTGACCATTACCCGTCATGGTAAGCCCGTTGCGGCCCTGGTTTCGGTCGAGGCGGCGGAGATCGCGCGCAAGGCGCTCGAACGCAAACGGGCGGGCCTTGTCAGCTATCTCAGGACATTCCCAGGCGGAGAGTTCCCGCGTAACCGCAAACCATCGCGGGATGTCGAGCTTTGAGCGGCTTCCTTCTCGACACCAACGTCGTTTCCATGTTGGCGCCGTCGAGGGCGAAAGCGTCAGCCGATTTTCTCGACTGGTTGGATCGCATGGACGGCGACGGCCGGTTATTCCTGTCGGTTGTCTCCATCCATGAAATCGAGAAGGGAATTGCACTTCTCGATCACAAGGGGGCAACGGCGAAGGCCGCGAGCCTGAAAGTATGGCTCAGTGGCCTTGTCTCCACATACGATGACAAGATCATTGGCTTCGACGCGCAGGCTGCCGCGATCGGTGGGCGATTGGAAGCGAAGGCGCTCACGGCCGGCCATGATCCTGGCATGGCCGATGCCGTGATCGCCGGCATCGCAGCGGCGCATGAACTCATCGTTGTCACCCGCAACACGAAGCATTTCCTGCCATTCGGTATCGCCGTGTTGTCGCCGAACGAGGCAACTGCCCAAGGAGACCCGGCATGAGCGCTGCCTCTTCCACGATCCCCCTGCGCGCCGCCCTTTACCTGCGCGTCTCGACGGCGCGGCAGGCCAAGCATGACGTGTCCATCCCCGATCAGAAGCGCCAAGGCGAAGCCTATTGCGAGGCGCGCGGCCTGCAACTGGTCGAGACCTATGTGGAGCCCGGCGCGTCGGCGACTAATGACCGCCGGCCAGAGTTTCAGCGCATGATCGAAGCGGGCACGTCCAAGCCCGCGCCGTTCGATGTCGTCGTGGTTCACAGCTTCTCGCGCTTCTTCCGCGACGCCTTCGATATGGAGTTCTACGTCCGCAAGCTGGCGAAGAACGGCGTGAAGCTGCTGTCGATCACCCAGGAGATCGGTCGACGATCCGGTGCATCAGATGATGCGGCAGATCATGGCGCTGTTCGACGAATACCAGTCGAAGGAAAACGCCAAGCACGTCATGCGGGCCTTGAAGGAGAACGCCCGTCAAGGCTTCTGGAACGGCTCGCTTCCTCCTATCGGCTACCGTGTCGTCGCGGCCGAGCAGCGCGGGGCCAAGACCAAGAAAAAGCTGGAGATCGACCCGCTCCACGCCGACACGGTGCGGCTGATCTATCGCCTCGCGTTGGAAGGCGACGGCACGACCGGCCAGATGGGCGTCAAGAACATCGTCAGCTACCTCAACAGCCGCCGCATCTTCACCCGCGACGGCGGGCGCTGGGGCATCGGTCAGGTTCACCGTATCCTGACCCGCCGCACCTATATGGGCGAGCACGAGTTCAACAAGCGCAGCAAGACCAAGAAACTGAAGCCGCTCAGCGAGATCGTCACGGTTCCGGTCCCGCCGATCATCGACCGCGAGACGCTCGACACCGTGCAGGCGTTGCTCAAGGCCCGTAACCCCAAGGTCATGCCATCCGCCGTCATCAGCGGCCCGACCATGCTCACCGGCCTGATCCATTGCGGCAAGTGCGGTGGGGCGATGACCATCCGCACCGGCAAGGGCGGGTGCTATCGCTATTACGCCTGCTCCATGAAGGCACGGCAGGGGCCGACCGCCTGCACCGGCATGGCCGTGCCGATGGGCAAGCTGGACGATCTTGTCGCCAGCCATCTGGAAAGCCAGCTGCTCCAGCCCGAGCGGCTTGAAACCATCCTCGCAAGCGTTCTCGACCGTAGGCAGGAGCAATCCGAACGCCGCCGCGAGCACATCGCCGAACTGAACAAACGCGCCGCCGAATCGGAACTACGGCTCAAGCGCCTCTACGACGCCATCGAGGCGGGCGTCGCCGACATCGACGACCCGGCGCTCAAGGACCGCATTGACGGCCTGAAGGCCATCCGCGATCAGGCCAAGGCCGATGCCGAACGCGCCCAAGCCATGCTTGATAATTCCGGCGCTAGGGCCATTACGCCGCAGATGGTCCGCACCTTCGCCAAGACCGCGCGCCAGCGCATCCGCCTCGAAGGCGGCGGCTACCGCCGCGACCACCTCCGCGCGCTCGCCCAGCGCGTCGAGGTCGCGGACGGCGAGGTTCGGATCATGGGATCGAAGACCCGGCTGCTTCAGGCGCTCACCGCGAAAAACGGCGTAAACTCAGTGCCCACTCAGGGACTGAAGTGGCGGGTCATACGGGATTCAAACGCCTAGGTCGCGGCGATCCGCCGCGAACGTTCACGAATTCCAGGGAAAGCGGACCCTGGGGCCGTCCGCGACGAATGGCCGGTCCTTTCCGACGGCGAAGGAGGAACTGTGACCCAAAGCCGTCATTCTGATCCGAGACAAATTTCGTTCTTGCAAAAGCTCTACCTTTAGCAATACTGTCTATGTTCGGCTAAGACGCCATCGACGGAGGCCGGTATGGTCAGAATACTTAACGTGATGGATGATCTCTCAAATTTTAAGTCGCTTGGGGACGGCAAATATGAATCAGGTTATTGGGTGGCTCCTGATCTTAACTGCTCTATAATTCGACTATTCAGAAGGGTTGGCGTTTCATTCCTTGGTAGAAAGATTCTTGCCGAACGAATAGAGGATTTTGAGGATGAAAAAGGCTCAAGAAAGGTAAAGATTTTCATTTTTAAAGATGACAAATCCCAACACGGAAAGTCTCGACCGCCTCGCTTCAGACCGAACGGATGTGTTTATAGCGACGAATAGAAAATTTTGGGCGCCAGCCTTGTAATCCTGCTCCCTGACACGAGATCGGTTTGCGTCGCCGTGCCTTTGGCGAGGGGCGCAAGCGCCTCCTTTCGCTGATGGCGATTGAGGGCAGGGGGCCGCCCCATGTGAACGCCTTGCGCCTTGGCGCGGCTGCGGCCCTCGCCGGTGCGGGCGCGGATTAGCTCGCGCTCGAACTCAGCGTGCCCGCCGAGAACGGCCAACATCAATTTGCCGTGCAGTGTCGTGATGTCGGACCATGTGTCCGCGAGCGAGCGGAAGCCCGCTTCGGCTTTCGCAATGGAGTCGAGCGTGTTGAGAAGATCGGCGTCGAGCGGGCGAGGCGGTCGCATCACCAGCAACACGTCGCCCTTGCCAGCGGCGAGGGCGCGGTGGAGCTGGGCGGGCCGGAGCCAAGTCAAATTCGCGGTCGAGCCTTTCTTGCGAACGTCCGCTCCTGGCGCCTTCCGGCCGCAGCCACGAGGCTCGCGGGTTTTTTCCGAAGCGACCGAGCCGGCCTCGACACACTTGGGAGTAACGCTCCGATCGGCTATTCTCTCCGCACAGTTTCGTTTCAGCCTATTCGTCGCCCAAGGCGCAAGGTGATTTTGTGGCGCTCACTCTCACTCGCATCGAGGCGCTCGCGCCGGACCAGGCTTCGCTCGCTGCGGCGCGCAAGCTCCTGAAACCCTCGAGCTGGCCGACTTTGGCGAGCGACGAGCAGGGGCTCGTTTGGGGCGAGGCGCAGGGGTTCGGCTCGGCGCCCTATCGCGTCATCGTCTGCGAAACCGACGCCGGCTATAAATGCACCTGCCCCAGCCGAAAATTTCCCTGCAAGCATTCGCTCGCGCTGATGTGGCTGCGCGTCGAGGGACAGGCGAGTTTTGCGCAAGGCGAGGCTCCGCAATGGGTGCGCGACTGGACGGCGCGTCGACGCGGCCCCTCCGCCGAGTCCGCCGAGCAGCCCCCGCGCGAGACCTCGATCGCGAAGGCGATCCTCGATGAAAACGCGACCGCGGAGACGGCCCCGGAGGCGGAGGCCCGCGCCGCCGCTCTGCGCGAGAAAAACCGCAAAGCGCGCGAGGCGGGCGTGCTAGCGGGTCTGGACGAGCTCGATGTCTGGCTGAAGGATCAGATCGAGCGCGGCCTCGCCGTCTTCGTCGTCGATGCGGCTTCGTCCTGCCGCAAGATGGCGGAGCGCCTCGTCGACGCCAAGGCCCCCGGCCTCGCGACGCGCCTCGACAGCCTACCGGCGCGGCTCTTCGGACTCGGCGAGGCGCTGCGTCCGCAGGCGGCCGCCGAGGAGCTCGGACTGCTTCATCTGATCGCGGAAGCCTATCGTCGGCAGGCGACGCTCGACGCGCCGCTTCGCGACGACGTGCGCCAGATGATCGGCTGGACGCAGACGCGCGAGGCCTTGCTCGCCGATTCCGGCGCGCTGCGGGTCTCGGGTCGTTGGCGCGTGTTCCTGACGCGAGCCATCGTCCAGCCGGATCGGCTGAGGCGGGTCGAGACTTGGCTCCTGCGCGAGCGCGACGCGCAAGGGCCGCGCTTTGCGTTGCTGCTCGATTTCGTGCCGCTGTCCGGCGGCGGCAACGTTTTCGGCTATTCGACTGGAGACGGGTTCGAGGCCGAGCTTGTCTTTTACGGCTCTCCCGTGCCGTTGCGAGCGCTGGTCGCGCGCCAGATCGGGCCTTCGGCGCAGAGCTCCGCGGCGCCTCTCCCCCAGCAGTCGCTCGGGCGCGCCTTCGAGACCTATCGCAGCGCGCTCGCCGCGCGGCCCTGGCTCGATATCTGGCCGATGGCCTTCCACGGCGCGCGCGTCCGACGCGCCGCCTCCGGGACCTTTCTCGTCGACGAGACGGACGCAGGCTTCGCTCTGCCGCTCGCTTCGGAGCAGGACGCCGCCGCGCCCGGCCTCGCCATGGCGTCGCGACTCGACGGCGTCGGCCTCTGGGATGGACGCGTATTTCTCCTCGCCGAAGCGAGTTCCGATCTCGGCCGATGGACGCAGGCATGAGGCGCGCGGCCGTCTCCTCTCTCCTGCCCGGCTTCGTCGTCGGGACGTCGCGACGCGCGCTCGATTATTCGCGCCTCGCCGTTCCGCCCGCCGATCCGAAGGCCGATCTGAAAGCTCTGGCGCTGCTCGCGACGGCGTTGCGCTTCGCGCCGCCGCCCGCGCCGGAAACCTATTTCGCGGTCAGTCCGCGCGACTCCGGGCGGCGCCTCGTGACGCAAGAACAGCGCGCGCTCATGCTTCGTCTCTTCGCCTCCGGGAAGCCCGCGCTCGCGCCACAGGACGATCTCGCTTTCGCTGTCGCGCTCGCCATGGAGCGGGCGCGAGTCGCGCCGCATCCATTCGATTTTCACCGCTTGGAGCCCTTCCTGCGCGCGCATGCGGAACGGTTCGGCGCCGACGCGCTGGCCTTCATCGAGCGCGACAAGGCGATCGAGGAACGGCGCAGCTATTTCGACGCGGAATTCATCGTCGACGACAATTGGATCGACGCCACGCCCGCCCGCCGCGGCGATTTTCTCGAGCGGCGCCGGCTGAGCGATGCGCCCCGCGCGCGGGAGTTGGCGGAGGCCGTTTGGTCCGGCGAGTCCGCCGACATGCGCTTTCGTCTGCTGAAAGCCTTTCGTGTCGGGCTCTGCGTCGAGGACCGCGCATTTTTGGAAGGGCTCGCCAAGGATCGCGCGCCCAAGGTGCGCGACCTCGCCGCGCGCCTTCTCGGCAAGCTCGCCGGCGCCGATCCGATGCTGGCGGAGGCGATGAAACGCATTCGCGTCGGCAGCCGGGGCCTGCTGCGCAAACGCCTCGCGCTGACGATGGAGCTGCCGGCGACCGTGGCAAAGAATAATTGGCGTCAATGGGTGCGCGAGACATTCTCCGAGATCGAGATCGCCGATTTCGTCTCGGCGCTCGGCGCGACAGAAGAGGAAGCGATCGAGGCGGCGAAGGGCGATGCGCCGCTCCTCGGCGCAATGCTGCTGATGACGCTCCGTGCTCGCCGCTTCGATCTCTTCCGCAAGGTCGCGCCCCTCGGCGCCGATCCGCTCTGGCTGCTGATCGAGGATTTCTTCGCCGACAGCCTCGATCTTCCGCCGGACGATCGGCAGTCCTTCGCCGCCGCCATTTTGCAGGCGGAGGCGCCCGACGCTCGCGGCGGTGGAGTGCTGGCGCAAGCGATGAGCCGTCTGCTGCGCATTCTCGAAGCCCCGCTCGCCGCGCCGACCTTCGACCATCTCTTTCAGTTGGTGGCGAAAGCCGATGCGCAAGCCGTCGAAGCGGCGGCCCAGCCCCGCCTCGTCGCCCTGGCGCCCGCCGAATTCCACCCGCGCCTGCGCTCGCGTCTCGAGGCCAACGCCTCGGATGAGGCCGCGCAAAGCCTCGTCGCGCTCGATCTTCTCGACAGTCTCGAAAGCATTTCGACCCATGGCCAATAATATGAATGAACTGAAATTGCGCCGGCCCGCAGAAGATATTTTCGTGCAGGAGCTCGACGCGCTGCGGCGCGGCGACGACCGGCCTCGGCCCGAGAATTGGCTGATGTCGCCGCAGGCGGCGGTCACTTATCTCATCGGCGGAAAGGCCAAGGACGGAACACCGATCTCCGCCAAATATGTCGGCAATCGGCGCCTCGTCGAGACGGCGGTCGCGACGCTGGCGACGGATCGCGCGCTGCTGCTGCTCGGCCTGCCGGGCACGGCGAAATCATGGGTGTCGGAACATCTCGCGGCGGCCGTCTCCGGCACGTCGAAGCGGCTCATTCAATGCACCGCCGGCACGGACGAGAATCAAATCCGCTATGGCTGGAACTACGCCATGCTGCTCGCGCATGGTCCATCCATGGACGCGCTCGTCAAGACGCCGCTGACGCGCGCCATGGAGGATGGAAGCATCCTTCGGCTCGAGGAGCTGACCCGCATGGGCTCCGACACGCAGGACACGCTCATCACCGTGCTGTCGGAAAAGACGCTGCCGATCCCCGAGCTCGACACGGCCATAGACGCGCGGCGCGGCTTCAATGTCATCGCGACGGCCAATAATCGCGACAAGGGCGTCAATGAATTGTCCTCCGCGTTGAAGCGGCGCTTCAATGTCGTCGTGCTGCCGTCGCCGGCGACGATCGAGGAAGAGACCGGAATCGTCGTCAAGCGCGTGCGCGAGACCGTCACAGGACTCGGCCTGCCGCCGATCAAATCGCCGGATGCGGAGCTCATGCGCATCGTCACTCTGTTTCGGGAATTGCGCGACGGCAAGACGCTGAACGGCAAGATCAAGCTGAAGACGCCCTCTGGCTCGCTCTCCACGGCGGAGGCGATCTCCGTCGGCGTCGGCGCCTGGGCCGAGGCGGCGCATTTCGGCGAGGGCGCGATGGCGGCCGAGCACATGGCCGCCAATCTCGTCGGCGCCGTAGTCAAGGACCCGGTGCAGGACATGGTCGCGCTTCAAGAATATCTCGAGAATGTGATGCGCTCCCGCGAGGGATGGGACGATCTCTATGGCGCGATCCGCGACGTGATCTGACGCGATGGACTCCCATCTCCATCTTCTCGGCGTGCGCCATCACGGGCCGGGCTCGGCGGCGCTGCTCGTCGCCGCGCTCGACAGGCTCGACCCCGCCGTCGTGCTGATCGAGGGCGCGCCGGAAGGCGAAGCGCTCGCGCCGCATGTCCGCGGCGACGGGTTGAAGCCGCCGGTCGCCATGCTGTTCTACGCGCCGGGCGAGGCCAAGCGCGCGGTCTTCGCGCCCTTCGCGGAATTCTCGCCCGAATGGCAAGCCATGCGCTGGGCGCTCGCGCGCGGCCGTCCTCTGCGCTTCATCGATTGGCCGGCGAGCGTCTCTCTCGCCTTCACGCAGAAGGACGAGGATGCGGAGGCGCAGCGCTCCGACCCGCTCGACCTTCTGGCCGAAGCGGCCGGCGTCGCCAATGGCGAAGCGCTGTGGAATACGCTCGTCGAGGAGAGCGGCGGCGCGAGCGATCCAGTCGCCGCTTTCGCCGCCATCGGCGAAGCCATGACCGAGGCGCGCCGCCATGCCGAGGAGAGCGGCGCGCCCGCCGCCCGTCGCGACGCGATCCGCGAAGCCTTCATGCGTCTCTCCATCCGGAAGGCGCTTCAGGATTTCGGCGGCGCCGTGGTCGCGATCGTCGGCGCCTGGCACATCGACGGCCTCCGCGCGAAAGTTTCGCCCACGGTCGACAAAGCGACGATCAAAGGCCTCGCGAAAGTGAAGGTCGAAGCGACCTGGGCGCCCTGGACCGACAGCCGTCTCGCCTTTGCCTCCGGCTATGGCGCCGGCGTCGTCTCGCCCGGCTGGTTCCGACATCTCTGGCGCGCCTATCGCGAAGAGACGTTCGAGCCCCTATCCTTCGCGGCCGGCTGGCAGGCGCGCACGGCGACCCTGCTCCGAGCGGAGGGCTTCGCCGCCTCGCCCGCCGCCGCCATAGAGGCCGCGCGGCTCACACTGTCGCTCTGCGGATTGCGCGATCTCGCGACGCCCGGCCTCGACGAGATGCGCGATGGCGCGCTGGCCGCGCTCTGCAATGGCGATCCTGTGCCGCTGCGCGTCGTCGAGCGGCGGCTCTATATCGGCGAGACAATCGGCGAGATTTCCGGCGACGCGCCGCAGAGCCCGCTCGCGCGTGATCTCGCGCTCTGGCAGAAGCGCGTGAGGCTGGAGCCGAAGGATATCGAGAGCGACATACGTCTCGATCTGCGCACCGAGGCGGGTCTCGCGAAATCGACGCTGCTGCATCGGCTGCTTCTGCTCGGCGTCTCCTGGGGGACGCTCATCGAGGCGGACGCCGGCCGCGGCACGTTTCGCGAAATCTGGCGCCTCTCCTGGCGTCCGGAATTTTCGGTCGCGCTCGCCGAGGCGCTGATCTACGGCGTCACGATCGAGGAGGCCGCCGGCAATATCATCCGCGACCGCGCCGCGCATTGCGCGCGCGTCATGGACATGGCCAAGATCGTCCGCGCGAGCCTCGTCGCCGATCTTCCCGACGCCGCCGGAGCGGCGATCTCAGCGCTCCAGGCGCTCGCCGTCGACGCCAGCGATCTCACCGATCTGATGCTCGCCATAGCGCCGCTCGCGAGCGCGCTGCGCTATGGCGTCGCACGGCGGCTCCCCGAGGAGGCGCTGCGCGCGCTGGTGCATGCGCTCGCGGTGGAGGTCAATGCGGGCGTGCGCATCGGCTCGCGTCAACTCGCCGCCGATGTCGCCGCGGCGCGCGTTGCAGCCATGCGCGGCTTCGACGAGGCGCTGGCGATCTTCGACGCGCCCGATCTCGTCGCCGGCTGGCGCAAGGCGCTGACGCTCATCGTCGAGGACGAGCAGAGCGCGCCGGCGGCGGCGGGCTTCGCGCTTCGGCGCCTCCTCGATCTCGGCCTCTGGACCGCGGAGGCAGCCGCCGCGGCTTTCGTGCGCCGCATGTCCGCCGCGCCGCTGGAGGCTGGCGCCTTCCTCGAGCATTTCGTCGCCGGCGGCGCGGAAATTCTGCTTCAGGACGCGGCGCTGCTCGCGCTCGTGGACGCTTTCATCGTCGATCTCGACGACGATTCCTTTCTCGCCGCGCTTCCCTTGCTGCGACGCGCCTTCTCGGGCTTCGACAGCACGGCGCGCATCCGGCTTATCGATGGCGTCGCGCAAGGGCGGCGCACGCTCTCGCACGCGCCCGCGCCAGAACCCGAGGAGGATGATCCGGCCTTTGCGGCCGCGCTTCCTTTGCTGCTGCGCATTCTCGGACTCGAGGCCGCGTCATGACCAACGACAAGGAACGCATGCGCCGCTGGCGTCTCGCGGTCGGCGGCGAGGAGGCGGAGGCCGCTCTTTCGGACGCTGACCAGCGCCTCTCTCGCGCGCTCGGCGCGCTCTATGAGAGCGACCCCAAGACCGGCCGCCGTGGCGGGCTCGGCGCTTCGGCACCGCGCGTCGCGCGCTGGATCGACGACATTCGCGAATTTTTTCCGGCCTCCGTCGTCGAGGTGATTCAGAAGGACGCCTTCGAACGCCTCAATCTCAAAGCGCTGCTGTTGGATCCGGAGTTCATTGCGACTCTGGAGCCCGACGTGCATCTCGTCGCCGACCTCATGTCTCTGCGTTCGGCGATGCCGGAGAAGGCCAAGTGCTCCGCGCGCCTCGTCGTGCGGGCATGTGGTGGACGAGCTTATGCGGCGCCTCGCGCATAGGATGCTCGAAACGCTGCGCGGCGCGCTCGACCGCCAAAAGCGCACGCGGCGTCCCCGCGCGGCGGACATAGATTGGCGCCGGACCATCGGCGCCAATCTGCGCCATTATCAGCCGGAGCATAGGGCCATCGTGCCCGAGACGCTCATCGGCTTCGCGCGCCGGTCGAAGCAGCGCGCCGATATCGATCATGTGATCCTGTGCGTCGACCAATCGGGCTCGATGGCGGCCTCTGTCGTTTACGCGTCGATCTTCGCGGCGGTGATGGCGTCGCTGCCGGCGGTGCGCACCTCGCCGTCTGCTTCGATACGGCGATCGTCGATCTCACCCAGCAATGGCCGATCCTGTCGATGTGTTGTTCGGGGTGCAGCTCGGCGGCGGCACCGACATCAACAAGGCGCTGGCCTATTGCGAGGGCCTCGTCGAGCAGCCGGCGAAGACGCATCTCGTTCTGATCAGCGATCTCTTCGAGGGCGGAAGTGCGAAGGACATGATCGCCCGTGTCGCATCGCTGAAGCAAGCGGGCGTGAATGTCATCGTCCTGCTCGCTCTGTCGGATCTCGGCCGCCCCGGCTATGACGCCAATCACGCAGGGCTGATCGCCGCGCTCGACTGTCCCGTGTTCGCCTGCACACCCGACCAGTTTCCGGGCCTCATGGCGACGGCGCTCACCAGGCGGGACATCGGCGCCTGGGCCGCCGCGAACGACATCGCCGTCGTGAGAGCGACCGGCCGTATTTAGCTGAGGCGGTAGACCAACGATCGCTCGCCGGCGGAGCACGAGCGACATAACATCCGCCGCGGTGATGGCGCTTGAACAATCGCTTTTTCCACGATTTACGCGCTCACATTTCGCCTACTGCCCCGCCCGCCAGGGAGATCGATACGGGACCACTTCTCCGAAGATTGATTCGGAACGGGCCAGGGATCTGCCCCGCAAAGCGACGAGCGCTCACCACAGACCGGCGCCGATATCGATCTCCCTCATGCCCAAGCCGCGGACTGCACGAAAAGTGCGCGATAATCCTCGAATTCTGAGATCGGCCCGCGACAGCGCTGCAAAGCCCCAGCGCATTGTCCGAGCATGGCCGACGTCATCTCCCTCCCTCTCCGCATGATCTCGATCCATCGGCCGTGTCGAATAATTGACAAAGATCGGGACAGTCAGGAATCTTGCGTGCGGGGCCGGGTTCCCATCACCGTATTCTCAGACTTATAATAAGCGCCGACGTCGGTTTTGGAGAGGAGATTGCCGATCGGCGAATAGGAGAAGCGCTTGACGATCGAGGACGGTGAGGCGGCGCGGGTCGCCATGGTCAGGCGGTCGAGCTCGTCATAATCGAAGCTGTCCGAGACGCCCGATGTTGAAGCTACTTCAACTCTTTGTCAGACCACACGTCACGGTAATGCTCTGTAACCAAGAATCTCCAGCCTGGCGGAAGTCCCAAGAATGGCAGCACGAGCGGAGCCCACTCTTGTAGATGTATTCCATGGAGTGGCACAAAAAAATCTTCCTCCGTAGACAAGTTCTCGCCAGCCCAAATGTACCATCCGCTTGTTTCCTTGTCTGGGGAAATCCGCATCCCATTTATTGGGCGGATTCCCTCTTTAAGGTTCCTGGAAACGCCCACTTTCAGAGCAAGATCGCAACCATAATATGGCGCGCTGAACTGCGAGCATATTTGCTTTTGGGCCTCTTCAAGGTCGATCATTTCAGAATCCAAACTTGAGCTTCATGGTTCTGCTGAAGGCGCTCAATTGACCGCCTTGTATTGCAGAGCACGTTGGGCAGTGAGGCTGAACGGCACTTATCGAACTCTGGCCCTGTATATCGATAGAGCCTTGTCTATAATACTGAACGATGAGCGGATCAATGTGATCGGCAATTTGGTTACTTGTTATTTGCCCACAATCGACACAGGGCTGCCCTTGAACCGCGGCTCTTTGAGCAGCTGTAGGGCCTGCTCCAGACGGGCGAGTGTATGGCCGAGACACGTTGCTGCTTGGTTCAAAGCTGCTGTCGGGAACTCCGGATTTAGCACCTCCTTGGTTTTCCGAATACCAAGTGTAGAGCCCCTCGCCCAGCGCCGCGCCGGCTGCAGCGCCGCTCTGCGCGCCGGCATAGCCGCCGACAACCGCTCCGGCGAGTGCGCCAGCCGGAGTTCCGACCAGCACGCCAGCTCCCGTAGGCGCGCTGAGGCCAAATCCTTCGCCGCCTCCGACGGCCGCGCCCACAAGCACTCCTACAATGCCTCCACCGATGCCACCGAATATGCTTCCGACGGTTCTCGCGCAAGGCAATCCACAGCCGATTGTGTAGGCGTAAGCCCCACTGCCCGTCGCGTATCCCGCGGCGATGGTGGAGGCGGGGGCGTGTTCCGGGGGCGGCGTGAGGTTGGGCTGCCTCGTCATGAAAAAGCCCGCGGCTCGCAGCTGCGGCCCATAGATCCGCAGAAACGTATCCCTACGCCGTGGGCCGCCTTTTCAAAATCGATGGAATAGAGCGAAGCTGCGCAGCTAAGTCGGCTTTATGAGCGAGGCAAGCTGCACAGCATGGGTCGGATGACATTGATCACGGGCGGCGAACGACGGCGCCGATGGAGAAACGAAGACCGGACGCGGATATTGGCGGCGATCGCCGAGCCGGGCGCGGTGGTCGCCGATGTGGCGCGGCGCGAGGATGTTTGCACGAGCCTCGTCTACAAATGGCGGCGCGCGGCGCAGCGGGAGGCGAGCGCCGCTGTGTGCGGATTTTCGCCGGTGATCATCGAGCCCGCTCCGCGAGTGGCGACGTCACAGGAACAGCCGCTGCAAGAATCCGCGGCCGGCGTCGTCGAAGTCGAGCTGAACGACGTGCGTGTGAAGATCAGCGCCACGGCGCCGTCTTCCGTGATCGCTGCGACCTTGAAGGCGCTGCGCTCATGATTCCCTTGCCTGCGGGTTGCCGGGTCTGGATCGCCACCGGCCATACGGATATGCGACGCGGCATGCAGGGCCTGGCGCTTCAGGTTCAAGAGCAGTTGCAACGCGATCCTCACGCCGGTGACCTCTACATTTTCCGCGGGCGCCGCGGCGATCTCGCAAAAATCCTCTGGCACGACGGGCTCGGCCTGTCGTTATACGCCAAGCGGCTCGACCGTGGAAAGTTCATCTGGCCCTCGGCGAGCGCGGGCGCGGTGTCGATTTCGGCCGCCCAGATGGCCTATATGCTCGAGGGAATTGATTGGCGAAATCCGCAATCGACATGGCGTCCAGCAAGCGCGGGATGAGCGAAAAAGCTGGGGTCGGACGCATTTTGGGGCGCCACAAATCGAAAGATTTGTGATTCACTCGCTATATGGACGCCATCGGCAAAGCCCTGTTGGACGAAAACGCCGCGCTGAGAGCCGAGCTCGCCGTCGCGCGCGCGAAGGCGTCGGAAGACATGGCGCTGATCGCCGCGCAGAAGCTTCAGATCGCCAAGCTGGAGCGCCAGATATACGGGCAGAAATCGGAGCGGTCGGCGCGTCTTCTCGAGCAATTGGCGCTCATGTTCGAAGAGCTGGAAGCGAGCGCGACGGAAGACGAGATCGCCGCGGAACAGGCGGTCGCGAAGACGACGGCGGTCGCCGGCTTCGCGCGCAAACGGCCGGAGCGCAACACCTTCCCGGAACACCTGCCGCGCGAGCGCGTCGTGATCGAGGCGCCGACGAGCTGCGCCTGCTGTGGCGGCCAGCGCCTGCGCAAGCTCGGCGAGGATGTGACGCAGACATTGGAGACGACGCCGCGTCAGTGGAAAGTGATCGAGACCGTGCGGGAAAAGTTCTCCTGCCGGGACTGCGAGAAGATCACGCAGCCGCCGGCGCCATTCCATGTCGTTCCGCGCGGCTGGGCGGGGCCGAGCCTTTTGGCGATGATCGCTTTCGAGAAGTTCGGCCAGCATCAGCCGCTGAACCGTCAGGCGGATCGTTATGCGCTCGAAGGCGCGCCGATCGCTTTGTCGACCATGGCCGATGCGATCGGCTCCATTTGCGCCGCGCTCGAGCCACTGCGCCTTCTCATAGAAGAGCATGTTCTCTCTGCCGAGCGCCTGCATGGCGACGATACGATCGTGCCCGTGCTGGCGAAGGGCAAAACCGACACCGGCCGCTGCTGGGTCTATGTGCGCGACGATGCGCCCTTCGACGGCGCCGGACCGCCCGCTGCGATTTTCTATTACTCGCGTGATCGCAAAGGCGAACATCCGCAGACCCATTTGGCGAACTACTCCGGCATTCTGCAAGCGGACGCCTATGACGGCTACAACAAGCTGTATGCAGCGGAGCGCAAGCCTGGTCCGATTCTCGAAGCGGCGTGTTGGGCGCACGCGCGGCGCCCGTTCTTCGTCATGGCCGACATCGATGCGAACGTCCGTCGCAAGGCGGCGGGGAAAAAGGAGATTCCTTTGTCGCCGATCGCGATAGAGATCGTGCGCCGCATCGATGCGCTGTTCGAGATCGAGAGGTCGATCAACGGCAAGAGCGCGCAAGAACGCCTCGCCGTTCGCCGAGCGTCGAGCCGACCTCTCGTCGACGCGCTCGAGAGCTATATGCGCGAACAGGTCGCCAAGCTCTCGCGTGGACATGATCTTGCCAAAGCGATGCAATATATGCTGAAGCGATGGCCGGCCTTCACGCTGTTCCTCGACGACGGGCGCGTTTGCGTCTCGAACAATGCAGCCGAGCGTGGACTGCGGGGAATTGCTCTGGGACGAAAATCATGGCAGTTCTGCGGGTCTGACCGTGGAGGCGAGCGCGCCGCCGCTATGTATGGGCTCATCGTCACAGCGAAGATGAACGGCGTCGATCCGCAGGCCTGGCTCGCCGACGTCCTCGCGCGCATCGCCGCGCATCCGGCGCATCGGCTCGATGAATTGCTGCCGTGGAACTGGCGCCAGAAGGATAAAGCTGCGCCGGCGCTGGCGGCCTGACCATGCACGTCAACAAGGTCTCTCACGTCACGACCATCGATCGTATCGCTGCGCAGCTCAGCGAAAGCGTCGACTTCCTCCATGACGTCGCCAATGAAATGGAGCCCGAGGATGGCGTGATCTGGGTCTATGGCCTCGGCGACCTCGAGATCCTGGCATTCACCGACTTCGGCATCGAAAACCTCGTCGAACTCATCAAAATCCACAAAGAGATGAAGTTGCCTCGAGAGCGCTGACGCGACGGTCCTGCGGCCCACGGCGAATGCTTACGCAGAAACGACAGATATTGCTGATATTGCAGCTGACTGCCGATTGGGAATGGTAGGATCGACGCGCCGTAATAGGCCGCGCCGGTGATCCGGCCATAGATCGCGGCGTGTAGCTCGTCCATTTCCGCGCCGCGCCGACGAAAGCGGGCCGGCTCCGCTGCTTGACGCGGCCGAGATCGTCATATTGGGTGGCGACCTGCACATGGCTTCCGTCGAAGCCCTGCGTGTCGCGCAGGACCTCGCAAGTCCCGGACCGATCGTCTCAGATACTCTTAACAGAAATCTCCCAAGGAACCGCGCTCGGAAGTTCTCGAATCTCCCCATTTATACTCACAAAAACCGGACCATTCCCTGCCAATGCGGATGTAATATCGCCAGTTCTAATAAATTCATCGGTATTATAAAAAAATACCCACCCACCTTCTATGGTAATAGCTTTCTCTTCCATGATTGATAACTTCTCCCCAGCCGATTCGCCGATTTTCCTGACAAGATCGCGAGCTAGAGAAGTTGCTTCGTCCACTGATATTGTCATTGGTCTGTCCTCAGCAGTCGAAAGGCATCAAACCCGTCAAATGCCTTCATAGGCCTACCTTGACCTCTGCTGCATTGAGATCCTTCGCTTCACCATACCGCTTTATTGCAAAGCCGCCTCGCGCCAGGGGGGTGGCGCACAGGATCGGCTCGACGACGGCGAACAACTGGTCTGCATTCGGGCCGTACATGTAGATGACGCATTTCCCGCCGCCGAACTCCTCGCCGTCGAACTCGCCCACGTTGCCTACATTGATGGCATGTTGAAGCTCACTGGTCAGATCAGCGATGATCTCACGCTCCCGCTCTGAACCGAAGGGGTCTTCGATCAATCGCAGATGGGCGATTACAGCATGTTGCATCTAAATCTCACGCCAAGAGCTTGCTTAATTTCGCTTCCACAAAAGCATAACCCGCCAAGCCATCAGCGGGGAGGTCGTTGTCATTTTCCAACACCTCCTCGCTCAATATCTTGCTCGGATCGTTATCATCATAGCGTATCAATATAGGCTTGGTTTTCCCCAGCGGATCACGCCTGACCGCATTAGGCATCGGCCATTTGGTAGGATCCCATGAGGGCAGCTTTCCAACAACACGCCACAGCCCCTTGAATAAGCCGAGATCACCAAATCGCAAGGACAGGACTGCATCGTTCGGCTCAAGACCCGATAGGTCAACGTCGGTTTGCGATGCGAGGCGCGGCCCAAAAAAATAACCGAGCAGCAGTTTGCCGGTGGGGGCGGTTCGCGCAACCACCCCTCTGGCGAAGCCTCCATCTTTCAATGGAACCAGAAAAACCGAGCTGTCCGGGTATGAGCGCTTCATGGTCCACCGTGTTCTAAGAGATGCTTTTGAGCCGCGTCCATATAGGTTGGAAGCTTCGCATTCGACGGGCTGATCGGCCTGATTTTGTTCAGCGCCGGGCCAGGTTGTGTCGCAAATTTTGTCTACGGACGCGACACCGGCGTCTGAGAGTGACGCGGCTCACGCCACGAGGGCATAGAACTGCTGCGCTGGACGCAATTCGCCTGTCGTTCGCAGCTGCCCCTTGCGGATCATATGCATGAGCTCGATCCCGGAAAGTGTCGCGGCAGCCGATCGAAATGATTTGAAACCCAACATCGGCCGCGTCACTCGCTTCACCGCTCGATGGTCCTGTTCGACAATATTGTTGAGATATTTGATGCGGCGGATTTCGATGTCCGCTTCATGCTCCGCATTGTAGCGTTCGATCGCGGCCGTGTTGGCGCCGCTCTTGTCGATCGTGATCTTCTCCGGCTCGCCATGCTGGCCGATCGCCTTGCGCAAGAAGCGCAACGCGGCTTTGCAGTCCCTCTTGGCCGTCAGCAGGAAATCCACCGTCCCGCCTGCCTTGTCGACCGCCCGATACAGATATTTCCAGCAGCCTTTGACTTTCACGTAGGTCTCATCGAGACGCCAGCTGGATCCGATCGAGCGCTTGCGAGTGTGGAACTGTTTCTCCAGCAAAGGAGCATACTTGACGACCCAGCGGTTGAGCGTCGAATGGTCGACTTCGACACCTCGCTCTTCCATCATTTCCTCGAGTTGACGATAGCTCATCGGATACGCCACATACCAGCGGACGCCCCACAGAATCACGTCGCGTTCAAAATGGCTGCCCTTGAAATCAATCATCGCACTCGTCCGCCAGCTCCACTACCGGCAATTATAGCCCCAAACCGACCTGCGACAAAAATTCGCGACAGAACCATCACGTCGGCGTCGCAGGCGTTCGGTCCTGCCGGCAAGGTCGCCGGCAAGGTCGCCGGGGCAGGAGCTTCGAGTCTACGTTCGCTGGCGAACCTCAGCGCGGCTGAACGGGCGGCAGTCATCGCCGCAGAGAGTGCAACGGGTGCGTTTAGTCCCCGGCGCTCGGCTTGGAGGAGACTTAGGAATATTCGCCGAGCGTGAGCTTACGGTGACGCCGAAGGGCCTTGATTTGGTTAGAGGACACCTTGCGCAGTTCGGTGATGTCCCGGCGAACACCGCGATGCTAGAGAGATTGGAGGGGGCAATGGCATCGGGGCAGCGGGTGACCGGCGCGGACGCCATATTCTACACTCACGAGGCGGCCGAGGCGACAATGATGGGACGGGGCCTATCGTATGACGCGGCTCATGCGGCGTCTTTGGAAAAATATGGCGTGTCCCCCTTCAGCGTGTATCATCCCGACGTCATTCGATCGATGCCGGAGCACTTCAACTCGAACTGGTATAAGTTCTGGGGGATCAAATAATGCCCTGCCTTGAATTTGATAATAAGTTCGGAAGAAGGGCCAGGGTCTGGCTCGACGATCTCCCGAGCGATACGCTACTGTCTAACGAGACGATGCGTGAAACGCATGTCTTCGAAGGTGGTGGTGCGACTGTTTTCCGAAAGCGCGTCGCGATCGAAATCTTCCAACCTTTTGGGGCCTCGTTCCACTATGGCCTGTTGGGCGGAGAGTACCAATCGAATGAAGGGAACGGGCTAGAGGTTATTGTCCCCGTCGATACTCCCTTCCCTGAGCGGCGCTATGTGGACGCCCTCACGCGTTCGTTAGATACGGTGATGATCGGGGGCTTGCCAGAGTACGCGAGCGCGATTTGCGCGGGACTGGAGCAGGTAAGCATCAGTGCCCGACCGTGCGGGGTCTTGAATCTCACCTGCATGGCACACGGAGAAATCGGTTCCGCGCAAAGCGTGTTTAGTTCGCTCGCTCGGGCGCTGATCCACGCCCTGTGCCGATCTGATCAGCCTGCTTCGTTGGATGAGGCGATGGCGCTCCTGACTGCCTGAAAGTCCCCTTTGAGGCCACGGCAAGGCGCTTCGGATCGTCAAGCGCTTCTCCTATTCGCCGATCGGCAATCTCCTCTCCAAAACCGACGTCGGCAATTACGACTATCCGCCCGCCGGCTCGGCGCGCCCGCACGCCGTCTCCGGCATTTCCGGCGGGCCGGTCCCCGCGACCTTCGCCTATGACGCCAATGGCAATCAGACCTCCGGCCTCGGCCGCACGATCGGCTATACCGCCGCCGATCTGCCGGCCAGCGTCAAGCAGGGCACGCGCACGATCGGCTTCGCCTATGATCCCGAGCGCCAGCGCTACAAGCAGACCGCGCCGGAGGGGACGACGCTCTATTTCGAGGCGTTCGGCGTGCGCGCCGAATTGCTCGGCAGCCGCTGGACCCAATATCTCACCGTCGGCGGCGCCATGGTCGGCGTGCGTTTCGACAATGTCGCCACCGGCGCCGTCGCGCTGCGCTACTTCCACCTCGACCATCTCGGCTCGGTGGCGGTCGTCACTTATGCCGGCGGCGATGTGGCGGAGCGCAATTCCTACGATCCCTGGGGCAAGCGCCGCTATTCCGACGGCTCCGACGATCCCTCCGGCAGCCTCGACAGCGTCGCCAGCCGCGGCTTCACCGGCCAGGAGCATCTCACCGAGGTCGGGCTGATCCATTTCAACGCGCGGCTCTATGATCCGCTCGTCGGCCGCTTCACCAGCGCCGACAGCATCGTCCCCCATCCCGGCGATCCGCAAAGCTATAACCGCTACGCCTATGTCCGCAACCGGCCGCTGTCGGCGACAGACCCCAGCGGGCATTACGATCTGGTGGCGCTGCCGCCCATCGATGTCGGCGCCCCCTCTTGGAGCACGTTCAATTGGACGTCGTTCGCAGCGAGCGGGGCAGCCAACCAGGCCTATCTCGCCGCGATCTATGGCCGGATCACCGGCGCGGCCTATTACGGCGCATCGATCCTGCCATTCCCAATCGGCAGTCAGCTGCAATATCAGCAATATCTGTCGTTTCTGCGGATCTATGGGCCGCAGCTGCGAGCCGCGGGCTTTTTCATGACGAGGCAGCCCAACCTCACCCCGCCCCCGGAACACGCCCCCGCCTCCACCATCGCCGCGGGCTTCGCCATCAGCAGCTATGCTTATGCGTATGCGAGCGGGGTCGGACGCGTGTTCCATGATTTCATTTTCGATCCGCGGCGTTATTGGAGCGATCTCGCATCGAGTTTGGGTAGAGCCTTGGACGCCTGCGGCGCCATTTGTGATCCGAGCGTTCAGGCGTCGATTGGCGATGTGCCCGGTGCTGTGATATTAGGGGGCATCCAGACGGCGGCGAAAATCGGCCGAACTGCGGAGAGAGTTGCAGTTGCGGGAGCCGAAGTTAGTGGGGCCCTTGCAGATTTGGCGAATTTTCGATCTGAACTAGGTTTGCAGCCCGGGCAAGGAGCCCTCGCTCGCCTAGATGTCGGTGGCCGAAAATTCTATGGAATTAATGCCCATGGGCAGGATATAACGCTGAGCGTGAATGCAATTTCCCGCACCCATGCAGAAGCAGACGCTTTTCAGCAGGCAGCTAGCGCGGAATCCGATCAAGCTGCATCATAGCCGGATGCCGCGAAGTAATTCGCGCATTCGCTCGGCGTGACGCTTCGCAGGGCCTGGGCGACCGCTGCGTCGAGCGCATCGACGGTGCGCGCCGCGATGCGCTGGAGAACCGACTTGATCTTCGAGAAGGATTTTTCGATCGGATTGAAGTCCGGCGAATAGGGCGGAAGATAAAGGACCTTCGCGCCTTTCGCTTCGATCGCCTCCCGCACGCCCGCGACCTTGTGGGTGCTCACATTGTCCAGCACCACGATCTCTCCCGCGCCGAGTGTCGGCGCCAGAACCTGCTCGACATAGGCCAGGAACGAGCGGCCATCGAGCGCGCCGTCGATCATCATCGGCGCGTCGATGCGATCGACGCGCAGCGCCGCGATCAGCGTCGTCGTCTCCCAATGTCCGAACGGGACCGACGCCCGGCAACGCTCCCCGCGCGGCGCCCGGCCGAAGCGCCGCGCCATGTTCGTCGAGACGCCCGTCTCGTCGAGGAAAACCAGCTTTTCCGGGTCGAGATCGAGTTCGCCCTCGAACCATTCCTCTCGGGCCTCGGCGACGTCCTCCCTGTCCTGCTCCGCGGCATGGCCGGTCTTCTTCTTGCGCGTGATCCCATGGCGCGCGAGAAACCGCCACACCGTCCCATAGCCGACGGCGAGGCCATGGCTCTCCCTGATCTTGTCGCGCAGCTCCATGACCGTCATGTCGGGCTTGTCCTTTATCTGCGCGAGGATGAAATCGGCGTGCGCCTCGATGCGCTGCGAGCGGCGGTCGCCGCCCATCTTGCCCGGCGCGACCTCGCCGGTGATCTCGACGCGCTTGGCCCAGCGCACGGCGGTCGCCGGACCGATATCGAACCGGGCGGCCGCCTGTCGGCGCGACATCCCGCCACGGATCGCCTTCATCACCTTCTCGCGAAGATCCATCGACAGCGTCATGATCCCCTCCCAGCCGCTCGCGCCGCTCAACGCTCCGCTTGAGATATGGGAATCCGTCCCGCTCTATTGAATCGCCCTGCTCGGATGATGCTCTAATGCGGGCATAAACGGAGGTAGGGGGATTTTGACTGTTGACCGAAGCCTTTGTCTGGCATGTGGCCAAAATGGTGGCGTGGCTTCGATGGCGCGTCAATTAGGTCTGGACTCGCTAACTATCCAAACACCCAGCTCGATCCTAACCATCACACCATAGGATATTGAGACGTGATTTTAACTTCTGATTTTTGGGAAAGCGTCATTAATGATGAACGCGTTGATCGTTTTCCTGATTGGGAGAGCATCGATAGGTCGATCAGTCGGCTCGATGAAAAGGTGTATACCCTGTCGTCCTTGATAACGAAAAAGGCTCAAACCTGTTTATCGGCGGGGTCGTCTGGTATCGTAGTCGCGTTAAGCAGTGGGAATGAACACTTGATCGCCCGGCAAGGAGATGAGACCAAGCCGATCTCAGTGATTGTGGGAGGGCAAGCCGGCGATTACCGGCAAAAAACGTCGTTTCCCCGGGATTCGCAAAAGATATTGCGAGAGCATATTTTAAGGGAGATGACGTTCGAGCGTTAAGCCAATGGGATAGCGTCTGACACCACTTAACTGGTTCACCAGCGCTACAAGCAAACCGCGCCGGAGGGGACGACGCTCTATTTCGAGGCGTTCGGCGTGCGCGCCGAATTGCTCGGCAGCCGCTGGACCCAATATCTCACCGTCGGCGGCGCCATGGTCGGCGTGCGTTTCGACAATGTCGCCACCGGCGCCGTCGCGCTGCGCTACTTCCACCTCGACCATCTCGGCTCGGTGGCGGTCGTCACTTATGCGGGCGGCGATGTGGCGGAGCGCAATTCCTATGATCCCTGGGGCAAGCGCCGCTATTCCGACGGCTCCGACGATCCCTCCGGCAGCCTCGACAGCGTCGCCAGCCGCGGCTTCACCGGCCAGGAGCATCTCACCGAGGTCGGGCTGATCCATTTCAACGCGCGGCTCTATGATCCGCTCGTCGGCCGCTTCACCAGCGCCGACAGCATCGTCCCCCATCCCGGCGATCCGCAAAGCTATAACCGCTACGCCTATGTCCGCAACCGGCCGCTGTCGGCGACAGACCCCAGCGGGCATTACGATCTGGTGGCGCTGCCGCCCATCGATGTCGGCGCCCCCTGGAGCACGTTCAATTGGACGTCGTTCGTAGCGAGCGGGGCAGCCAACCAGGCCTATCTCGCCGCGATCTATGGCCGGATCACCGGCGCGGCCTATTACGGCGCATCGATCCTGCCATTCCCAATCGGCAGTCAGCTGCAATATCAGCAATATCTGTCGTTTCTGCGGATCTATGGGCCGCAGCTGCGAGCCGCGGGCTTTTTCATGACGAGGCAGCCCAACCTCACCCCGCCCCCGGAACACGCCCCCGCCTCCACAGTCGCCGCAGGCTTCGCGACGGGCAGCGGCGCTTATGAATATGCGAGCGGGGCCGGACCGTCGCCATTCCGAGGCGGATTTAACTTTACCTCGACGCTTGATGCGGCTTCTGACACCGCGATCGTGTCGATGTTCCTCAACGGGTCTTTGACGGACAAAGCGGCAATTGCCGCCGGGGCGCTTACGGGCTATGCATATGACAGCGTTCGTATCCTCGCTGAGGGTGCCGTATACGCCGCGCCCGTGATCATCGGGAGAGTGGCGACTGCCGCGCAGATCATAGGTTCGCGAACCTTTACGTCTGGTGACCCGTTGGTAGCTGATCTGGCTAACGAAATTGAAGCGGCCTATCCTGGTCATGTAGTAGGGGTAAATGTGCCCATTAGAGATACGGCTGGTCAGCTCGTGACCGATGCTGACATTCAACTTCAGAACGCCATAATTCAGGTAAAGTCTGGTGGAGGAAAAGGTCTGACGAGTCAGGTGCTGCGGACCGAACAGGCAACGGGGATGCCTACTATCGGCTACGGTCCTTCACTAAAACCCAGCGTCGTAAGATCGATAGAGCAGGCAGGCGGTTTGGTCACTAGAGACAAGGGGCTGCTCATTGATGTGGTTAGGCCATGAAATCGTTAATAGTTGTATTCTCCAACCTGCCCGATCTTAGCAGTATGTCTGGGGCCTATGGTGACATCGGGTCAACAAAGATGCAGTCGCCCACACGCCTTGTGGTGGAAGGTACGTGGGGGTGGTTTGCGATCGCACTCGACCGCGAACTTGAAGCCGAGTTCTCAGACAATGAACGAGCGAGGATAACGAAGCTTATCGCCAAGCCTGTTTATGCGCAGCTAGAATACAGTAACTCTTCGGCAGCAGATTTGGCGATTGAGCTAATGCCGGTAGCCGCCGCGACGCTGATCGACAACGACCACGGGATGCTTCGTTCGATCGAGGAGGTACGAGATTTGATCCGCGCAGGGATGGAGTGGCAAACGCTTTCGCTCTAGGGACATCTGCATGAGCTTGACAGACTTCGCCTCCATTGATCTTGTAGCCCGCGTTCCGGGGGATCCTCGCCGCGTAATGCTGCTGATATACGATAAAGGCGAATACGCGGACGATATCGAGCGAGAATGTGCGCTCCAGAGAAAGCTATCTGCGTATCTTCTGTTCGTCGAAACTGGGCAATTTGCCGAAACGTATCCTGCCTTGGCTAACGCAAAGTTATCGGTAGAAGTTGTATGTTTGATTGCACCAACAGCCCGCATGAAGCTCATAGAGAGTGTACACTCCGCCAATCATTCAGGCTTCTTCCTTCCAGTGAATGTTTCTGAAGAAGCAGAGTTCCGATCGAAGTGGGGCCTCTCTGAAGCGAAAGCAAGATAAGGCGGATGGCAGCACTTGCAGGGTAATATCTTGCATTTCCGGCGGGCCGGTCCCCGCCGCCTTCGCCTATGACGCCAATGGCAATCAGACCTCCGGCCTCGGCCGCACGATCGGCTATACCGCCGCCGATCTGCCGGCCAGCGTCAAGCAGGGCACGCGCACGATCGGCTTCGCCTATGATCCCGAGCGCCAGCGCTACAAGCAGACCGCGCCGGAGGGGACGACGCTCTATTTCGAGGCGTTCGGCGTGCGCGCCGAATTGCTCGGCAGCCGGTGGACCCAATATCTCACCGTCGGCGGCGCCATGGTCGGCGTGCGTTTCGACAATGTCGCCACCGGCGCCGTCGCGCTGCGCTACTTCCACCTCGACCATCTCGGCTCGGTGGCGGTCGTCACTTATGCGGGCGGCGATGTGGCGGAGCGCAATTCCTATGATCCCTGGGGCAAGCGCCGCTATTCCGACGGCTCCGACGATCCCTCCGGCAGCCTCGACAGCGTCGCCAGCCGCGGCTTCACCGGCCAGGAGCATCTCACCGAGGTCGGGCTGATCCATTTCAACGCGCGGCTCTATGATCCGCTCGTCGGCCGCTTCACCAGCGCCGACAGCATCGTCCCCCATCCCGGCGATCCGCAAAGCTATAACCGCTACGCCTATGTCCGCAACCGGCCGCTGTCGGCGACAGACCCCAGCGGGCATTACGATCTGGTGGCGCTGCCGCCCATCGATGTCGGCGCCCCCTGGAGCACGTTCAATTGGACGTCGTTCGTAGCGAGCGGGGCAGCCAACCAGGCCTATCTCGCCGCGATCTATGGCCGGATCACCGGCGCGGCCTATTACGGCGCATCGATCCTGCCATTCCCAATCGGCAGTCAGCTGCAATATCAGCAATATCTGTCGTTTCTGCGGATCTATGGGCCGCAGCTGCGAGCCGCGGGCTTTTTCATGACGAGGCAGCCCAACCTCACCCCGCCCCCGGAACACGCCCCCGCCTCCACCATCGCCGCGGGCTTCGCGACGGGCAGTGGGGCTTACGCCTACACAATCGGCTGTGGATTGCCTTGCGCGAGAACCGTCGGAAGCATATTCGGTGGCATCGGTGGAGGCATTGTAGGAGTGCTTGTGGGCGCGGCCGTCGGAGGCGGCGAAGGATTTGGCCTCAGCGCGCCTACGGGAGCTGGCGTGCTGGTCGGAACTCCGGCTGGCGCACTCGCCGGAGCGGTTGTCGGCGGCTATGCCGGCGCGCAGAGCGGCGCTGCAGCCGGCGCGGCGCTGGGTGAGGGGGTCTACACTTGGTTTTCGGAAAATGCCGCTACGACAGCGCGTGGCGGCGCTTACGTGCTACGCGATGTCGAGGGTACGGTGGTTAGGTCGGGTAGAACCAACGACTTGGCGCGACGTGAGGCAGAACACCTTCGCGACCCGAACTTAGCAGAGTACCAATTCCAACCAGCTTACCGCACGGACGTCTATGCGGAGCAGCGAGGGCTGGAGCAAATTCTCCACGACCGATATGGCCCGGGGTTCTGTCGCGAATTTTTGTCGCAGGTCGGTTTGGGGCTATAATTGCCGGTAGTGGAGCTGGCGGACGAGTGCGATGATTGATTTCAAGGGCAGCCATTTTGAACGCGACGTGATTCTGTGGGGCGTCCGCTGGTATGTGGCGTATCCGATGAGCTATCGTCAACTCGAGGAAATGATGGAAGAGCGAGGTGTCGAAGTCGACCATTCGACGCTCAACCGCTGGGTCGTCAAGTATGCTCCTTTGCTGGAGAAACAGTTCCACACTCGCAAGCGCTCGATCGGATCCAGCTGGCGTCTCGATGAGACCTACGTGAAAGTCAAAGGCTGCTGGAAATATCTGTATCGGGCGGTCGACAAGGCAGGCGGGACGGTGGATTTCCTGCTGACGGCCAAGAGGGACTGCAAAGCCGCGTTGCGCTTCTTGCGCAAGGCGATCGGCCAGCATGGCGAGCCGGAGAAGATCACGATCGACAAGAGCGGCGCCAACACGGCCGCGATCGAACGCTACAATGCGGAGCATGAAGCGGACATCGAAATCCGCCGCATCAAATATCTCAACAATATTGTCGAACAGGACCATCGAGCGGTGAAGCGAGTGACGCGGCCGATGTTGGGTTTCAAATCATTTCGATCGGCTGCCGCGACACTTTCCGGGATCGAGCTCATGCATATGATCCGCAAGGGGCAGCTGCGAACGACAGGCGAATTGCGTCCAGCGCAGCAGTTCTATGCCCTCGTGGCGTGAGCCGCGTCACTCTCAGACGCCGGTGTCGCGTCCGTAGACAAAATTTGCGACACAACCGCCAATGATTGGATCAAGACCCGACACGCATGGATGAAGAAAGTAATGCATATCTTTGTCTTTCTTGTTTGCGTATAACTCCCAATACAAACGACCATTTCCTTTGATAACTAGATAATTTCCAATGTAAATTCCGATATCATTTATGACGTTCAGCCCATGAAACGGCCCCGAGAATGGCGGCTCATAATTGGATGCCGATAAAATACACTCAGGGTAACCTCTTCCTGGTAACAAAAACTCCCCATACTCCCATAGCCAATCGCCGATCTTAACAATATCACTTGGACTTAAATCGCATTCGATAGAAAAGTGTCTGAGAAAAGCAAGCATATCCTCGACTCGCTCAGCTTTATGAACAAGAAAATAGGCGTAATTTTCTCTGCCCTGTTGCCTCGTAATCCCTTCGCCGTGATGGGGCGGTGCATAAATTGGATAGTTTTCGAGCGCTTGTGATAGTGCTCGGCGTTTTTTTCGTTCGGATGACCACCACCACATGTTACGGCTCATTTCTCGAAGGGAGAGAGGAAGCTGCAATCAAATTTCCTCTTCGAACCTTCACAAGTCGCCACTGTCTGGGGCATTCCTGGCTTTGGCTGAACGGTTCATATCCGGTATATATTGCAATTCGATGTCGCTCCGAAGCAGGGCTCCGAATTCGGGTTAACGGCGGTTAACGGATGGGCTCAGGCGTGATTCCCTATCGGCGGAGTGATTCTGGAGCCGCCGTGATGAGCCTCGCCTTCGCAGTTTTCAAAGAGAAGTCGCGTCTGAAAGCGCTTCTCGACCATTTCTCGATCATCGACGATCCGCGCGAGCCCTGGCGCGTCGTGCATCCGCTTCGCGAGGTGCTGCTGCTCGTCGTCTGCGCCTCCATGGCCGATTGCGATCACTTCGACGCTATTGCATCTTGGGGCAAGGCCAATATCGGCTTCCTGCGCCGCTATTTGCCTTATGAGCACGGCGTGCCGGGCGGACGCTGGCTCACCCTGCTCATGAACCGCGTCGATCCGGCGCTGTTCTCGGCGGCCTTCACTGGCTGGGTGCGCGAGACCTGGCCGGAGCGACCCGAGCTCATCGCCATCGACGGGAAGACCTCGCGTCGCAGTCATGATCGCGCCGAGGACAAGGCCCCGCTGCATCTCGTCTCCGCCTTCGCCACCACCAGCCGCCTCGTGCTCGGCCAGGAGGCGGTCGAGGGCAAGAGCAACGAGCTGTCCGCCATTCCTGTCCTGCTCGATCGCCTCTCGGACGGCGGCGCGCTGAAGGGCGCGCTCGTCTCCATCGACGCCATCGCCACCAACGCCAGGATCGCCCAAGCGATCGTGGACAAGGGCGCCGATTATCTGCTGGCGGTCAAAGCCAATCAGCCGACCCTGCGCGCCGAGATCGAGAGCGCTTTTTCCGCCGCGACGCGGATCGACACATGCGTCGATTTCGACAAGGGCCATGGCCGCATCGAGCAGCGCAGCGTGAGCGTCATCACCGAGATCGACTGGCTGAACGGCGAGCGCCGTTTTCCGGGCGAGCTGCGCCTGCCGAACGCCGCGACGATCATTCGCGTCAAATCGCAGGCCGAGCTTGCCGACCGCGGCCGCTTCGAGACGCGCTATTACATCTCCTCGGCTCTTCTCCCGGCGAAGCGGGCGGGCGAAGCCGTGCGCGGCCATTGGGGCATAGAGAACCAGCTGCATTGGGTGCTCGACGTCGTCTTCGCCGAGGACCAATCGCGTCTGCGCAAGGGCCACGGCGCGCGGAACATGGCCGTCGTCAGGCATTTCGCGATCAACATGATCCGCACGGCGCCAGAGCCCGAGAGCAAGCCCATGAAGCCGCAACGAAAGGCCACAAAGCCCACACGCACCAGCATCAAGCTCCGCAGAAAAATCGCCAGCTGGCGCGAGGATTATCTCGCCATCGCATTGGGCGCGTCAGCCCGTTAACCCGGATTCGGAGCCCTGATCCATCATTTCCTCGAGTTGACGATAGCTCATCGGATACGCCACATACCAGCGGACGCCCCACAGAATCACGTCGCGTTCAAAATGGCTGCCCTTGAAATCAATTATCGCACTCGTCCGCCAGCTCCACTGCCGGCAATTATAGCCCAAACCGACCTGCGACAAAAATTCGCGACAGAACCATGATTTGAAACCCAACATCGGCCGCGTCACTCGCTTCACCGCTCGATGGTCCTGCTCAACGATATTATTGAGATATTTGATGCGGCGGATTTCGATATCCGCTTCATGCTCCGCATTGTAGCGTTCGATCGCTGCCGTGTTGGCGCCGCTCTTGTCGATCGTGATCTTCTCCGGCTCGCCATGCTGGCCGATCGCCTTGCGCAAAAAGCGTAACGCGGCTTTGCAGTCCCTCTTGGCCGTCAGCAGGAAATCCACCGTCGCGCCTGCCTTGTCGACCGCCCGATACAGATATTTCCAGCAACCTTTGACTTTCACGTAGGTCTCATCGAGCCGCCAGCTCGAACCGACCGTGCGCTTGCCAGCACGAAACCGCTTCTCCAGCAAAGGGGCATATTTGACGACCCAACGGTTGAGCGTCGAATGGTCGACATCGACGCCGCGTTCTTCCATCATTTCTTCGAGCTGGCGATAGCTCATCGGATACGCCACATACCAGCGGACGCCCCACAGAACCACGTCGCGTTCAAAATGGCTGCCCTTGAAATTGATCATCGCACTCGTCCGCCAGCTCCGCTGCCGCCGATCATAGCCCAAACCGACCCGCAACAAAAAATTCGCGACAGAACCCCCAGCGGCCGGATGATGGGAGCCGGATGATTTGAGAGGATCACGTCCGGTTCTGCGAGGAGCCGAGGGTGAAACTCCCTCGGCCTACTCACCCCTATGTCGCTACTTGGCAAGGCTTCGTCTATGTCGCCTTCGTGATCGACACCTTCGCCCGAAGGATCGTCGGCTGGCGCGCCTCACGGTCACATCGTCCAGCGCCTTCGCCCTGCGCAAGGTCTTCTACACCGTGCCGATGATCTCGAAGGCGCAAGTCCAAGCGCTCGCGGCCGGCGACGCCTGGCTCGAAAAAAGGAGCCAATTTGCTGGTTTTGGTTCACCTGGGGTCGGAAAGTCACACTTGGCGGCGGCGCTCGGCCTGGCGCTCATCGAAAGCGGCTGGCGCGTTCTCTTCGCGAGAACGACGGATCTCGTCCAGAGACTGCAAGCCACGCGACGCGACCTCACTCTCGAAGCCGCGATCGACAAGCTCGACAAATATCATTTGCTGGTCCTCGACGATCTCGCCTACGTCGCCAAGGATCAGGCCGAAACGAACGTCCTCTTCGAGCTGATCAGCGCCCGATACGAGCGACGCTCGCTGCTCATCACCGCAAATCAGCCCTTCGGCGAATGGGGAAAAATCTTCCCAGACCGAGCCATGACGCTCGCCGCCATCGACAGGCTCGTCCATCATGCGACGATCTTCGAGATGAACGTCGACAGTTATCGGCGGAAAACCGCGCTCAAAAAAGCCGCGGGTCCCGGCCGCCCGCCCGCGCAACAATCAAAGCCTCATCTTGATCGTCGCTCCGCGTCAATCAAAACAGACACCAGCAAAAATCCGCTTGCCTTATTGTCGCTCCGCGACAATCATCTCGTCACCGCGACCCAAGAAATCTCATCCAGATTGTCGCGCCATAAGTCTCCTCATTGTTGGGGAACCTGTTCCTGCACTACGCCTTCGACGTCTGGATAGAGCGGGCGGCACCCGGCGCAGGCGATTGGCCAGCTGGCGTGCGGGAGAAAGAAAAAGTCAACAAGCGCCGCAACGCTGCTGCCTATTTTTTCGCCATCAAAGATTCACCCGAGCGGTGGTACAGTCCGATGAGCTATTACGCTACATTGTCTTAAAACGAAAAGGAATCCTAGTCGTGCTTTCCGATATGCCGAATGTCGAGCGAAATGCACTGATCGAGTTGATCGACGTGCTTGCAGAAGTCGATACTTCCGACAAGTTCGTTGCTTGCATGAAAGGGGAGATGCAGCGGATTGTGCCGCACGAATGGTTCATCTGTAGCGTAGGGCGCATCGGACGCAACGGAATCGAGCCGATTCACGTCGTGACGCACAAATTTCCAGACGAGCTCTTTGCTCTCATTAGCGGATCGGATCCCAAAGTTCTAGATAATCCGGTCCTGTCCCGTTGGTGGGAGACGCGAGCGCCGATCGCGATCAACTTCGAGGATTGCAGCGGTTCATGGCCGCAAGTGATGGCGGAGCGGGCGATAAAGTTCGACGCTCGCAATCTGCTCGGGCACGGGCAGGTCGACATCGGCGGCGCGTTCGTCACCTACTTCAGCTTTCATCGCATCCCACAGCGGCTCGATCGTAAGCAGACTCTCTTGCTCGCTCGCATCGTTCCAAATCTCTACGCCGCTTTCGCGCGCGCGCATCCATCCTTCGAATCCGCGGCGACCGTCAAAAGGCTGAACGACGGTCGGGGCGCCGAGCTGACCCCGCGCCAGATCGAGATTCTCGAATGGCTACGGCAGGGAAAGACGAACTGGGAAATCAGCGTGATATTGGGAATGTCGGTCGACAACGTCAAATATCACGTCAAGCAGATCACGCGTAAGCTCCAGGTTGCGAACCGCACGCAGGCTGTGGCCGAGGCGGCCTCGCGATCGGTCATCTGACAATCGGAGCTGGCGGCGTCGCCTCCTGCTCCTCCAGCATATTTTTAGATCGATCGCTCGAGAGCCGGCGAGGCCTCTGGCGGCCGCGTGGCTTCGGACGAGGAGGCCGATGCGATTCGCGCCTTACCCTTGCGGGTAGTTGGCGCACTGCAGCACGAACGCTATAGCAAATGCGAATTTAGAATGGCGATCTGGACAGATACATAGGAATATTGACATGATAAACAATGATCTCGCGCTCTATTGCGCTGCAGGATAAAGCGCCGGCCAGCGAGGGCGTCGGCTGCTCCGCCCGCGCTTCCTCTCCGGCCACTTCGAACAGCCGCTGAACGATTTTATCTGACTCCACTACCGGTTTGGTCCTGCGAGCGGGCCGAAACGACTGGTTTTCTGCGCGCCAAATCGAGGCGCTGTTCGGAGTTTGGGAAGGAATTCGCAACATGAGACTTGTCGCTTTCAGCGAGGAGCTGCCCGGCGCACCGGTCACAAATTCGGAACTGGCGGCGAGCTTTGGTCTGCACGAGCAATGGCTCGACCAGATGACGGGCAACAGGAGCCGCCATTTCTGCCGGCTCGACGCGGCGCCCGGCGCGCCGCGCAGCGCCGGCGATCTCGCTACAGCCGCGGGCGCCAAGGCTCTGTCCGCCGCTGGCGTCGCCGCCGAGGAGCTCGAGTTCCTGATCCTCACCACGGCTTCGCCCGATCATCTGATGCCGGCGACCGTCAATCTTGTCGCCGATCGTCTCGGCGTGGATGGCGTGCCGACGCTGCAGATCACATCGGGCTGCGCCGGCGCTCTGCAGGGACTGTTCGTGGCGCGCGCGCTTCTCGCCGGCGGTCTGCGACGCGGCCTCGTCATCGGCGCCGACACCTGCTTGAAGCTGTGGCCGTCCAAACGCGATCTCAAACAAATGAAACCGGCCGAAATGGTCAATTTCGCGCTTTTCGGCGACGGCGCCGGCGCGGCGGTGGTCGAAGCGGGCGCGAATGGTCCGGGCCTTTTCGTCGAGCATCTTTTTCTGCGCACGGTCGGGCGCGGACGCAAGCCCGCGCAGATCGTGCGCTGGTTCGGCGCCGACGGCGCGCAGCCTTCGGAGCCGATGGGCGAAGAGGATTACAAAGCGATCGAACGCCATGTCCCAGAGATGGCTGCGGCGATCCTCGCCGAACTGGTGAGCGCGACAGGCTGGCCGCTCGCCGAGGTTGACTATGTGCTCACCCCGCAGCTCAACGGCGTCATGACCGAGAAAATCCGCGCCGGGCTCGGCGTGCGGCCGGAGCAGGCGGTGTCCTGCGTCGCCGAGACCGGCAACAACGGCAATGCGCTTCCCTTCATTCAGATGCGGCGCCTGGCGGACCGGATCGAGACCGGATTCGGCGATGGAGCACGAGTCTTCGTCGCAACGGTCGAGTCCTCCAAATGGATTATGTCGGGCATGGCGCTGCGCTACGCTCAGGAGATTCGCCATGCAGCTTGACGCCGTCGCGCAGACGAAAGCGGCGCGCACAAATCCGCTTGCCGAGCTGCGTGCGCTCAAGCGCGCAGGAGTCGGCGAAGCGGCGGGGCGTATTCGCGAGCTGCTCACAGAGCTCGAGGACGCTCTCGATCTCGACGCCGCAGGGGCGCTGCTCTCGGGCGAGGCCGAGCGCGCCGCGCTCGCCGCAGCCGAAGGATTTCGCACCCAGCGCATCGCGCTGCTCGGCAGCTCGACGCTCGACACGGTCCCCAATCTTCTCACCGCTCTGCTGGCGAGAGCCGGCGTGGCGCCGACGATTCGCTCCGCCGGCTTCAATCAATGGCGTTTCGAGATCATGGCGGGCGCGCCCAATTTGAAGGACTTGGCGCCGCGCCTCGTCGCCTGCCTGCTCGACGATCAGGCGGTGTTCGAGGAGATCGCCGATCCGCTCGATCTCGCGGCCGTCGAAGCACGCTGCAAGGCGTTTCCCGCCGAGCTCGGCCGATGGATCGACGCGTGCCGGGCCGCGCTCGGCGGGCGCGTCATTCTCTGCACAATTCCGCTCTCGCCGCTGCGGCGGGAGCGCATCGTCGATTATCGCGGCAAGGCGCGCCTTGCCGCGGCCTGGGAGCGGATGAACGCGGGCATTCTGGCGCTGGCGGAAGAACAGCCCGGAACCGTCGTGCTGGCCGCCGACGCGCTCGCCGCTCACGCGACATCGATATTCGCGCCCGATCGTATGCGGCACATCGCCGGACATGCGTTCACGCCCGACTTTTTGCGCGCCTACGCCGCCGAACTCGCGCGGGTCGCGCGGGCCGACCTCGGCCTCGCGAAAAAATGCCTCGTCCTCGATCTCGACAACACACTATGGGGCGGCGTCGTCGGCGATGATGGCGTCGCGGGACTGCGGCTCGGCGGCGCCTATCCGGGCTCGGCCTATCGCGAGCTACAGATCGTGGCGCGAGACCTCGTCGCGCAAGGCGTGATGCTCACCATCTGCTCCAAGAACGACGAGGCGATCGCGCGTGAAGCGATCGAGACGCATCCGGAGATGGCGCTGCGGCCCGAGCATTTCGTCGCCATGACCGCCGATTGGTCGCCGAAGCCCGACAATATTCGTCGCCAGGCGGAGAAGCTCAACATCGGCATCGACGCCATGGTCTTCGTCGATGATAATCCGGTGGAGCGCGGCGCGATGCGCGCCCTTGCGCCACAGGTGACGACCGTCGAGCTCCCCGCGGACCCGGCGTCCTATGCGACGGTCCTGCTCTCGCGCGGCGACTTCAACCTGCTCGAGCTCACCGACGAGGATCGCGAGCGGGTTTCGATGTATCGCGCCCAATCGGCGCGCGAGGAGCTCGCGGCCGAAAGCGCTTCTCTGGAGGATTATCTCGTCGGCCTCGACTCGCAGCTCGCCGTCGAACCGCTCGATCGGCTGAATGCGGGACGCATCGCGCAGCTCTTCGCAAAGACCAACCAGTTCAATCTCACCGGGCGCCGGTTCGGCGACGCCGAGATCGAAACGCTCCGCGCCGATGGCGTGCGTTTCTTCGGCGCGCGTCTTTCCGACCGGTTCGGCGACAATGGCCTGATCGCGGCGCTCGCGCTGGGCGCGGCGCCGGACGGCGCCTGGACCATCGAGAATTTCGTGCTGAGCTGCCGCGTATTCTCGCGCAATGTCGAAGGCGCGCTGGTGACGCTCGTCCTGCGCGCGGCGCGCGAACGCAATGCGCCGGCGGTCGACGGCTCCTTCGTCGAAACCGCCAAGAACAAGAAATTCGCCGACTTCTATCGCAATCTCGGCTTCGTCGAGACGGATGGGCGTTTTCGGCACGACCTCGAACAATTTCCCGAATGGCCGCGATGGATACGCGTCGTCGGCGGCGAGGAGGCCTTCCATGCTCGCTGAACGCACTGTCATCGAGATCGTCTCACAGCTTCTCGACGTCGAAGAGAGCGCGCTCGACGCAGACACGCCGTTCACGGCTATCGAAGGTTGGGATTCGGTGAATGCGATGCGCGTTCTGGTCTATCTGGAGCGCGAACTCGGAACCCCGGTCGATTTTCAGAGCTTCATGGCGGCGGAACGCATCGGCGATCTCTGGCGCGCCTGTGCGCAGGCGGTGACGCCGTGACACTTTCCGTGAGGCCGTTTCCGCGCGAGCGCGCGCACACTTACGCCTTCCTCGAGGATGCGCGGCGGACCTGCCATGTCCATCTGATGACGGATATCGACGCGACGCGCATCAAGGCGGCGCGCGCCGCCAGCGGCGGCAAGACGAGCTTCGTCAGCTATGTGGTGAAAGTGGCGGCCGATGCGGTCGCCGCTTGCCCGGAGGCGCGAGAGAGTCTTCGAGACGGTCTGCGCCCATGTCTGGCGACGATCCCGGACGTGAATGTGAAAGTTCTGTTCGACAAGACCATCGGCGCGCAACGATGCGTCGTGTCCGGCACGGTGACGAGCGCGCCATCGCGTTCGCTCGAGGATATTCAGCAGGCGATCGACGAATACAAACGCGCCGAAGTGACGAAAGCCGGGCCGTTCGCCGCATTGTGGACGTTGCAACGATTGCCGCTGCCTCTGCTTCGGTTCGCTTACAGGAGCGTGCTGCGCGATCCGACGCGCCGCGCCGCCTTGCAGGGCGCCTTCTCTGTCACCTCCGTCGGGCAGGAGCCGGTGCGCGCGATCTTTCCGATGATCGCCGGCACGCTCGGCTTCGGCGTCGGGCGGATCGCGGATGCGCCGATGGCGCGCGACGGCGAGGTCGTCGTCGCGCCGATGTTCACCTTATCGCTCGCTTTCGACCATCGCGTGCTCGACGGCGCGCTCGCGTCCGAATTGCTCGGAAACGTCAAACGAGGCCTGGAGACTTGGGGAGAAGCGTGACTATGCGGATGATCGAAACGGATGTGCTCGTCATCGGGGGCGGTCCGGCCGGCGCGCTGCTCTTCTGCCTGCTCGCGCGCCGCGGGCTGCGCGCGACATTAGTCGAAAGAGAGACGACCGCGGAGCGCAGCTTTCGCGGCGAGACGATCGCGGCGCGCTCCGTCGTGACGCTGCGCGAGCTCGGCTTCGGACCGGCGCTGGCGAAGCACGGCTTCGTCGAATTGACCGGCATCTCCTTCTGGGAGAACGGCGAACGCATCGTGCGCGCCGACTATCGGAGCTTTCCGATCGACGCGCTGCCGATCGACATTCCCCAGCCGGCGCTGATCGAGGCGTTCCTGGCGGCGGCGGGCGGGGCTCCGCGATGCGAGGTGATGCGGGCGACAACTTTCCTGTCGCTCGTCGAGGAGGACGGCGTCGTGCGCGGCGCCATGCTGAAGACCCGCGACGGAGAGACGCTCGAAGCGCGCGGGCGTCTCGTCGTCGGCGCCGACGGGCGGTTCTCGCGCACCCGCAAAGCGTCCGGGCTCGAGGCGACGATCACGCCGATGGAGCGCGACTTCCTGTGGTTCAAGCTGCCGCGTCCCGTCGATTGGGGCTCCGAGGCGCAGCTCGTCGTCGAGCGCGACAGGCATCTCGTCATCCTGCCGACCTTCCCCGATCTGCTGCGGGTCGGCTTCAATCTTCCCAAGCGCGGCTTCGAAGAGATCCGGAAGCGCGGCATAGACGCGTTCCGCTCCGACATAGCGGCGCTCGACCCGCGTCTCGCAAAGCTCGTCGCAGCGCATATCCAAGGCTGGCAGGACACCTCCTTCCTCGAGATATTCACGGCGGAGCTGCGCGAATGGGCGCGCGACGGGCTGGTTCTCATCGGAGACTCGTCGCATACGGCGACGCCGATCCTCGGCCAGGGCGTCAATCTCGCCATTCAGGACGCAGTGCTTCTCGCGCCGGCCATCGCCGCGGCGCTGTCGCGCACGGCGAACGACGTCGTCCGCGCCGCCGAGCTCGCCGAATTCGTCGCGAAACGTCGCGCGCATAAATCGATGGTGACGCGCTTCCAGCGCGCGCAGGAGACGAGCCTCGCGGAGAGCTCGCCGCTCGGCACATGGCTTCGCCGCGCGCGGCTGCGGGCGCTCGATCTGTTCCCGCTGAAATATCGTCTGCTCGATCGCGTGCTGAACGCGCCGCACGACATGCCGCGGGAGGCGATTCATGTCGGCGCTGTCTGAAGCCAAGCAATTCGTCGGCCTGCACGCGCGGCACATGGGCCTGTCGGACGCGCTGGTGTGCGGTGTGCTGCGGCGCGTCGCTTCGCTCGACGGCGAGGGGCCGGGCGGCTGGGCGCGCGAATGGTCGAGCGAAGCGGAGGCCGCGCTCGGCCGCAAGGACGCGCGCGCCGCATCTAATCTCTATAATCTCGCGCGCTTCCCTTGCGCCGACACGCCGACCAAGGCGCGCGCCGCGCAGCTCGCCGCAGAGGCGTTTCGCGGCTGGCTCGAAGCTGGCGGCGCAGGCGAAAGGCGCGAGGCGCGCGTCGGCGGAGAGCGCGTTCCATTCCTGTTTTGCGCCGCATCGCGCGCCAACGCGCCGCTTGTCGTGCTGATGGGCGGGATCGTCTCGCTGAAGGAGCAATGGGGAAGCTTCCTCGGGCTCGGGCCGCGCCTCGGCTGCGCGGTGGCGATCGCCGATTTTCCGGGCGTTGGCGAAAATCCGATTCGCTATGCGCGGGCGGCGGCGGCGGTCTTCGGCGCGATCATGGACGCGAGCGAAGGCGCCTGTGACACGGGCCGCACATTGATCATCGCGCCGAGCTTCGGAGGACATCTGGCGATCCTGCAGGCGCGCGGCGACGCGCGCCTGCGCGGGATAGTCACCGTCGGCGCGCCGCTCGCGCATTTCTTCACAGATCCGGATGCGCGACGCGGGATGCCCGAGATCACGCGCGCGGCGCTCATGAGCGCCGCCGGGGTCGATGCGTCCGATTTCGAGCGAAGGCTGACGGAGCTCGCCTTGACCCCGCAGGAGATCGCCGAGATCGCGATTCCCATCGCCTATGTCGCCAGCCTGCGCGACGAGATCATTCCGCAAGCCGAATGGCGTGAGGCGGCCGCGCTCACGCGCAATCTGCGCGTCTATTCTTTCGACGACGTTCATGGCGCGCCGCATCATCTGCGCCAGACTCGTCTGCTGATTCTGGCCGCGCTGCTGCGCCACGCCGGCCGTCCGCGGGCGGCGGGCCTGCTCGAGCGGGCGCTGCGATGGACGTCTCGCGTCGAGCTCTATCATCCTTAAAAGATCGCATGAGGCCCTGATATGTCGTCCCTCGAACGCAATTCGGATACGCTTCTCGCTATCGTCGGCGCTTCGGGCCGCTTTCCCGGCGCCGCCGACATGGAGAGCTTTTGGCGACTTCTCAGCGAGCGCGGCGACGCGATCCGGCCCGTGCCGAAGGAGCGCTGGGACGCGAACGCGCAACTCGACCCGGAGAAGACAGTTCAGTCCGTAGGCGGATTTCTCGACGACGTCGATCAATTCGATCCGACCTTCTTCGGCGTTTCGCCGCGCGAGGCCGAGGACATCGACCCGCAACAACGCCTCATGCTGGAGGCGAGCTGGATCGCGCTCGAGGATGCGGGGCGACGCCCGGAAACGCTCGCCGGCGCGAGCGTCGGCGTTTACGTCGGCGCATCCTGGCACGATTACGAAATTCTGCGCAAGGAACGCGGCGCCCATGCGACGCAGCATACGGCGGTCGGCCAGGCGCTCGACGTGATCGCGGCGCGCGTCTCCTATTTCTACAAGCTCACTGGTCCGAGCCTCGCCGTCGAGACCGGCTGCTCTTCGGCCATGGTCGCGCTGCATCTGGCGGCGCAGGCGCTTTCGTCCGGCGAGATCGAAGGCGCCATCGTCGGCGGCGTCAACCTCATTCTCGCGCCCGATGTCTCGGTCGGCCTCACGCGCTTCGGCGGGCTTTCGCCGGATGGCCGCTGCAAGGCCTTCGCGGCGGCTGCGAACGGCTTCGTGCGCGGCGAGGGCGTCGCCGCATTCTATTTGAAGACGCTCGCGCGCGCGCAGGCCGACGGCGATCGCATACACGTCGTCGTCGTCGCCACCGCCGTCAACAACGACGGCGGCGGCGACAGCCTCGTCACGCCCAATCCGTCCGGTCAGGAGGATCTGCTGCGGCGCGTCTACGCCCGCGCCGGCGCTCCGCTCGATCGGGTCGTCTATATCGAGACGCATGGCACGGGCACGGCGGTCGGCGATCCGATCGAGGCCGGAGCGATCGGCCGCGCGATCGGGCAAAAGCGCGCCGGCGCGCGCGCGCCGCTCGCCATCGGCTCGGTGAAGACCAATATCGGCCATCTCGAGGCGACGGCCGGCCTCGCGGGCGTCGCCAAGGCGTTGCTCGCGATCCGGCATCGCGAGGTTCCGCCCAATCTCCACGCCGATGCGCCGAACCCCTCCATCCCCTTCGACGAGCTCGGCCTCGAGGTCCTGCGCGAGCCATTGCCGCTGCCGGCGGACGAGCCCTTCTACATCGGCGTGAATTCGTTCGGTTGGGGCGGAACCAACGCGCATGTGATCCTCGCGCCGCCGCCGCGAAGCGAAGCGCGAAAGCGGAGCGAGTTCGCCGAGACGGCGCCGATCCTGTTCCCGATCTCCGCTCATCACGACGAGTCGCTGAGGCGGCGCGCCGCCGATGTGCGCGCCGTCGCGGCGAGCGACGATGCGACGCTCGCCGACATCGCCGGGACGCTCGCCTGGCGGCGCGGCCATTTCGCCAGACGCGCGGCCTTCCTCGCCGAGAGCAGGGAGGCGCTGTGCGCGGCGCTCGACCGCTTCGCCGCAGGCGAGGACGAGATCGCCGAGGGCGCGTCGGGAATGGCGCGCGAGAGAGGAAAGGTCGCCTTCGTCTTTCCGGGGCAGGGCTCGCAATGGGTCGGCATGGGCGCGCGGCTATTCGTCGAGAGCCCGATCTTCGCGGCGACGATCCGCCGCTGCGCGCAGGCGCTGGCTCCGCATGTGGACTGGAATCTCGAGGAGGTCGTCGCCGGCTCGGGCGACGAATGGACGACGCGCGTCGACATGGTGCAGCCGGCGCTGTGGGCGATGTTCGTCGCGCTCGCGGAGATGTGGCGCGAGGCGGGCGTCGAGCCCGACGTCGTCGTCGGCCACAGCCAGGGAGAGGTCGCCGCCGCGACCGTCGCCGGCATTCTCAGCCTCGAGGACGCCGCGCTCATCGTCGCGCGGCGCGCGGCGATCATCCGCCGCAAGGCCGGCAAGGGGCTGATGCTCGCCGTGGATCTCGACCTCGAGGCGGCGCGCGCCGCGCTCGCGGGATTCGAGGACAATATCTCCATCGCGGTCAACAATGGCCCGACCTCCTGCGTTCTCTCGGGCGACTCGGAGTCGGTGACGACGCTGAAGGAGCTTCTCGACGCGGACGGCGTCTTCAATCGCCTCGTGCGCGTCGATTACGCCTCGCACAGCCATCACATGGACGAATTCAAGGACGAGCTGCGCGATGCTCTGAAATCCATTCGCCCGCGCGTCGGGCGCGCGCCGCTGTTTTCGACCGTGCGGCTGAACGCGCTCGCCGGCCCGGAGATGGATGCGGACTATTGGGTGCAGAATCTGCGCGAGCCGGTGCTGTTCGCCGATGCGATGGCGCGGCTCTTCGCGGAGGGCGTGACCCATGTCGTCGAGGTCAGCTCGCATACGGCGCTCGTTCCGGCGCTCGAGCAGCTCGCCGCGCTCGAATCCGATCCGCCGCGCATCCTCTCGACCATGCAGCGCGACCATGGCGCGCCGGCCGACATCGCGCTCGCCTTCGCGCGCGCCTATGTCGCCGGCCTCGAGCCCTTCGCCGCTCTGCCGCGCGACGCCCATGTGGAGCTCCCCGCCTATCCCTGGCGGCGCGCGAGCTATTGGCTGCCTCCGGCCAAGCGCCGCACCGCGCCGGGCGGCGGGCTCGACGTGGCGCTGCTGCCGGCCGCCGCAGAAAAGGATTTGTGGGAAGGGGCGCTCGAGATCGCGCTCGACGACAATCCCTGGCTGCGCGACCACAAGGTCCATGACGCGATCGTGCTCCCCGGCGCGGCGATGCTGGCCCTCGCTCTGGCGACCGGCCGCGCGCGCCTGGGCGTGACGCCGCGAACGCTCGCCAATGTCCGCTTCATCGCCGACCTCACGCTCGGCGAGGAGCCGGCGCGCGTCGGCGTGGCGTTCCGCGACGATGTGAACGAGGGCGGAACATTCGCCCTTCTTTCGCTCGCCGCCGGCGCGACGTCCTGGTCGGAGCATTCGACGGCGCGCGTCGAGCAGCGCGCGCGCCCGGTCGAAGCCCGCGCCTTCCCCGCCCATCTGCTCGAGCAGGCGCCGCGCGACGCCGAGGCTTTCTATCGCGCCTGCGCCGCGCGCGGGCTGAATTACGGTCCGGCGTTTCAGGGCGTGCAGCGCATCTTCGCCTCCGAGACGGAAGCGCTCGGCGAATTGCGGCTTCCACAGTCGTGCCGCGCCGGCGCGCGCGCGCATGGGCTGCATCCGGCGCTGCTGGATGCGGCGCTGCAGGTCTCGCTCGCCTTGTGCGAGAGCGAGGAGGCCGTGGTGCCGACGCAGATTCGCCGACTGACGCTCTTTGTCGATCCGCAGGAGCCGGCGACGGCTCTGTGGGCCCACGCCATTCGCCGCGACGCCGATCATTACGATCTCGCTTTCTTCGCCGACGACGAAACGCCTTTCGCTCTTCTCGAAGGGCTCGCGCTCGAGGCGCTCGCCGCCGGCGATCCGGCGAGCGGCGACGCCGAGCGTCTGCACCGGCTGCGCTTCGTCGCGCAGCCGCGATCCGAGGCGCAGGCCGCTCCGGCCGGCGCCTGGATCGTCTGCGGCGCGAACGCCGATGGCGCGCAGCAGCTCCATGACGCGCTGGCGATCGCCCGGGCGAGGGTGCGCGCCGCCACGCCGGACTCGATTTCCGCCGCCGACGAGCTCACGGGCGTCGTCTATGTAGCTCCGCGCGCGGCCTCCGGGCTCGACGCGCAGAAGCGTGGCCTGCTGGCGCTGACGACGCTGGCGAGAGCCTGTTCCGAACGCGCGAGTCCGCCACGACTGGTGGTCGTCACCGCTGACGCGCAAGCGGTCGTCGCCGAGGATCGCCCCGATCCGGGCGCCGCCCTCTTTTGGGGCTTCACGCGGGTGCTGCGCCGCGAGCAGCCGGAGTTGCAGGCGCTCGTTCTCGACGTGGCGTCGACAGACGCGCGCTGGGCCGAGGCCTGCGCGGCGGAGATCCTCGCCGGCGGGGACGAGGATCAGGCGGCGCTGCGCGGCGACACGCGCTTCGTCGGCCGTCTGACGCGCGGCGATGATGAGCGCGCCTCCCCGCTCGACGCCTATCCTTGGCAGGGACCGGCGCAGCCGTTCCGGCTGGCCGCGGCGCGTCCCGGCTTTTGGGACCGGCTCGAATACCGGCCGTTGCGGCGCGAGACGCCCGGACCGGGCGAGATCGAAATCGAGGTTGCGGTCGCATCGTTGAACTTCATCGACGTGATGAAGGCGATGGGAACCTATCCGGGCGTCGAGGGCCGCGCGGCGCTGCTCGGAGGCGAATGCGCCGGTCGGGTCGTAGCTGTCGGACCGGGCGTGAGCTATCTCGCGCCAGGCGACCGGGTCGCGGCCTGCGCCTTCGGCTCCTTCGCCTCCCATGTGACCACCCGCGCCGATCACGCGCAGAAAATTCCCGACGTAATCTCCAACGAGGTCGCCGCCGCTCTACCGCTGGTCATGGCGACGGCCTGGTACGCGCTGGTCGATCTCGCCGATCTCGCCGAAGGCGAAAGCGTCCTCATCCATTCGGCGACTGGCGGGCTCGGCCTCGCGGCCATAGAGGTCGCGCGGGCGCGCGGCGCACGAATTCTCGCCACCGCCGGCAGCGAGGAAAAACGGAGTCGGCTCGCGCGGCTCGGCATTGCCGACGTGTTCGATTCGCGCGATCTGTCATGGGCGGAAGGCGTGCGCGCCGCGACCGCCGGCAGGGGCGTCGACGTCGTCCTCAACTCGCTCGCCGGCGCCGCGATCCCCCTCGGGCTCGACGCTCTCGCCGAGGACGGCCGCTTCATCGAGGTCGGCAAAAAAGACATCTATAGCGGCCGCGCCATCAGCCTCTCGGCGTTCAAGAAAGGCATCAGCGTCTCGGCGGTCGATCTCGCCGGGCTGATGGAGCGGCGCCCGGAGCGTTTCGCGCGGCTCTTCGCCGATGTCTGGGCGCGCATTGTCGCCGGCGCGCTCACGCCGCCGCCGGTAAAGGCGTACGCTTTCGCCGACGCCGCCGAAGCGCTACGCGAGATGGCGCGCGGAGCCCATATCGGCAAATTCGTGCTGACGCGGCCGAAGAGCGTGCGTCATATCGCGCCGGAGCCGACGCCGCAGGGGCGCTTCCGCGCCGACGCGACCTATCTCGTCACCGGCGGTCTCGGCGCCCTCGGTCTTTCGCTCGCCGATTATCTCGTCGAGAATGGCGCTGGCGCGATCGCCCTGCTCGGACGGTCTCCGCCGAACGCCGAAGCCGAGCGGCGCATCGCCGCTCTCGCGTCGCGCGGCGCTCTCGTCGAGAGCTTCGCGGTCGATGTGAGCGACGCCGACGCGCTCGGGCGCACGCTGGCGAACATTCGCGCGCATATGCCGCAATTGCGCGGCGTCGCGCATGGGGCCGGCCTGCTCGACGATGCGATGATCGTCAATCTGCGGCAGGATCAGCTCGACAGGGTGCTCGCGCCCAAGGTGGAGGGCGCGCGCAATCTCGACGCGCTCACGAAGGACGATCCGCTCGATCTCTTTGTCATGTTCTCTTCGGCCGCCGCGCTGGTCGGCAACATCGGCCAGGCGGCCTACGCCTCGGCGAACGCCTATATGGACGCGCTCGCCGAAGCGCGGCGCCGGCAGGGACGTCCCGCGCTGAGCGTGCAATGGGGTCCTTTCGCCGGGATCGGCCTCGCCGCGCAGGACGACATTCGCGGCGCGCGTCTCGCGCAGCGCGGCATGGGAAGCTTCTCGGCCGCGGAGGCATGGGCCGCTCTGGCGCGGCTGCTGCAAGGCGGCGCCTCCGTCGTCGGCTATGTGCCGATCGAATTGCGGCAATGGTTCGAGGCCTATCCAGCGACGGCGGCGCAGCCGAGCTGGGCGCTGCTGCGCGAGGCGGCGAGGAGCGGCGCGCAGACGACCGCGGCCGACGACTTCCGCTCGCAGCTCGAGGCGGCGCCCGAGGAGGCGCGTCGCGAGCTCGCCGAAGGCAAGGTGCGCGAGCTCGCCGGCCGCGTGCTGCGTCTCGATCCGAAAGCCTTCGATCGCGAGACGCCGTTCAAGGCGCTGGGCCTCGACTCGCTCATGGGGCTCGAGCTGCGCAACCGGCTCGAAGCCGCCTTCGGATTGAAGCTCTCGCCGACGCTCCTCTGGACCTATGGCAATGCGCGCGCGCTCACAGAGGTTCTGTGCGGGAGCGTGTTCTCGGCGGCGGTCTGAAGCCGCCGCTTCTCATTTTCAGTTATCATTTCGAACAGGATCGACGTCGATGGAACTCGAACCGGCAGCCCCCACTCCGCTCACGCGCGCGCTCGATACGATCCGCCGTCTGAAGGCGCAGCTCGACGCCCAGGGCTCGACCCAGCCGATCGCCGTGGTGGGCGTCGGGCTGCGTCTTCCCTGCGGAATCGACGATCTCGACACCCTCTGGAGCGCGCTCGCGCAAGGGCGCGATCTGGTGCGGATCATGCCCGAGGCGCGGCGCGCTCCCTTCGCCGAGGAGTGGGCGAGCCTGCCGCACAGAGGCGGCTTCCTCGACGACGTCACCTCCTTCGACGCGAGCTTCTTCGGCATCAGCCCGCGCGAGGCGAAAGCGCTCGATCCGCAGCATCGCCTGCTGCTCGAGGTGAGTTGGGAGGCGCTCGAGGACGCCGGGCTGCCGCCCGACCGCCTGCAGGGCGCGCGCGGCGGAATCTTCATCGGCGTCACTGGCCAGGACTATCGCGACTGGCAGAGCGGGGAGCCGGACGCCTATTGGGCGACGGGCAACGGCCATTGCTTCGCGGCCGGACGCGTCGCCTACGCCTTGGGACTCACCGGCCCGGCGGTGGCGACCGACACGGCCTGCTCGTCGTCGCTCGTCGCCCTGCATCTCGCCGCTCAGGCGCTGCGCCGCGGCGATTGCGACCTGGCGCTCGCCGGCGGCGTCAATCTCGTGCTGTCGCCGCGCTCGACGCGCCTCGTGCGCGAGACGCGATCGCTCGCGCCGGACGGGCTGTGCAAGGCCTTCGACGCCCGCGCCAACGGCTTCACGCGCGGCGAGGGCGCAGGCGTGCTCGCGCTGAAGCGCCTCGACCATGCGCTGCGCGACGGCGATCGCGTCCATGCGGTGATCCGCGGCTCGGCGGTCAATCAGGACGGCCGCTCGACCGGCTTCACCGCGCCGAATGTGCTGGCGCAGATCGCGCTGATCGAGGCTGCGCTCGCCGACGCCGGCGTCACGCCGCAGGACATGGGCCTCATCGAAGCGCATGGCACGGGAACGGCGCTCGGCGACCCGATCGAGATGGAGGCGATCGCGCAGGCGCTCGGCCGCAGGAACGGCGGCGCGCCGCTCCACATCGGCGCCGTTAAGACCAATATCGGCCATCTCGAGGCGGCGGCGGGCGTCGCCGGCGTGCTGAAGGCGATCGCCTGCATGAAGAAGCGCGCGATACCGCCGCTCGTGCATTTCCAGACTCTCAATCCGCGCATCGATCTCGACGGAACCGCGATCGCGCTGCCGACCGCGCTCACGCCCTGGACGAGCGGCGGACGTTGTGCGGGCGTGAGCTCCTTCGGGATGAGCGGCACCAATGCGCATATCGTCCTCGGCCCCGCCGAGGCGCCCGGCGAGGCGGCGGCCGCGTCGGTGAAGGAGTTCGAGATTTCGGGGAAATCGCAAGAGGCGCTGCGCGCGCTCGCGGCGCGCTACGCCGAACGGCTCGGGCGCCTGCCTGCCGCCGAATACGGCGCTTTCGCCTATTCGGCGACATTCGGCCGCGCGCGCCATTCCCTGCGGGCGCGCGTCGCCGCCGCCGATCCCGCCGCGGCGATCGAGGCGCTCGCATCCATTGCGCGCGGCGCGCCGTCGCCGGCCGTGACGGTCTCGAGCGGCGAGACCGGCGAGACATCGCTCGCGCCGTCGCCGCGCCATGTGATCGATCTGCCGAGCTATCCCTGGCAGCGCAGCGTCTATGCGCCCGAATTCGCGACCGCCGCGCCGGCGCCGGTCGCGCCGCCTCTGCATGTGATCGCCTGGGAGCCGGCCCCGCTCGGCGGCGTAGTCCCACCGGGCCGGCTCGTGATCGCCGGAGACGACGCCGAAATCGTCGATGCGCTGGCGCGGGCGGCGAAGGAGCATGGAACAGACGCCCTCGTCCTGCAGGGCGAGGCGCCGCTAGCCGACGATGCGTCATGGGACGCCTTCTGGGCCGCGACGCCGCAGGCGGATGGCGCGACACTCGCGCTGGCCCTGCGTGGCGCCGCTCTGCTGGACGCCGCCGGCGCGCGCGACGTCGCGGGCGACGGCGCCGAGCTCTGCGCCGCCGTCATCGCCGCCGCCCGCGCAGCGGCGCGCGCCGGAGCGCAGATGCTCGCCGTGACGCGCGGCGCGCGGCAGACGCGAGAGACCGAAGCCGTCGCTCCGAACCATCACGCGCTGATTCATGGGCTTTCCCCGGCGCTGGGCCTCGAGCTTCCGGCGAGTTGGAGGGGCGTCGTCGATCTGCCGGCGAGTCTCGGTCCGCACGACGGGGACGCGCTTTTCCGCTTCCTCCTCGGCGCCGGCGTTGAGGAAGACTCGGCGGCGGTGCGCGACGGCGCGGCGCTGGTCGCGCGCCTGCGTCCGGCTCCGGTGAGCTTCTCGCCCGAAATTCCAATACGCCCGGACGCGACTTACGTCATAACGGGCGGTCTCGGCGCGATCGGCCGCGCCGTCGCCTCCGATCTCGCCCGCCGCGGCGCGACGCGCTTCCTGCTGCTCGGACGCCGGCCTGAAGCGGCGCTCGAAGCGGCGGCGCGCGATTGTCTCGAGCGGCTGCGCGCCGACGGCGCGACGGCCCTCTACCGGGCCGTCGATTGTGACGACGCGGCGGCGCTCGCCGCGGCGCTCGCGCAGGCGCCGCGACCGATCGGCGGCGTCGTCCACGGCGCCGGAACGCTCGCGCCGAAAGCCGTCGCCGAGCTCGACGCGGCGGGCGTCGCCGCCGCGCTGCGCGGCAAATATTCGGGGGCGCATTGGCTCGATCTGCTCACGCGCGGGGAGGAGCTGGACTTCTTCATCGCACTCTCGTCCGTCTCCGCCGTATGGGGAACCGACGGCTACGCCGCCTATGGCGCCGCCAATGGCGGTCTCGAGGGGGTTGTCGCCGCGCGCCGCGGCGCCGGGCTCCCGGCCGCGAGCCTCGCCTATGGGCCTTGGGCGCTGGATGGAATGGCGGACGAGGCCTCGCGCGCCAATTTCGCCCGCATGGGGGTGAGCGCGCTCTCGCCGGCGGCCGGCTGCGCCGCGCTGACCGCACGCGCTCCGGCGTCCGCGCTCGTCGTCTGCGGCGTCGACTGGCCGCGCTTCTCGGAGGTCATGGCGGGACGGAAGCGGCGCGCATTATTCGCCGCGCTCGCGCCGCAGCCGTCGGCGCGGCAGGGCGCGGCGGTCGCTCTCGCCGAAGCGCCGGAGCGCGCGCGGCTGAGCATGGCGCGCGACCACATCGGCGCCGTGCTGGCGGCGACGCTCGGCTACGCTGAACCGCTCGCGCTGCGCGAGGACGCCGGCTTCTTCGATCTCGGCCTCGACTCCATCATGGCGGTGGATCTGGCGCGCGACTTGTCGGCCGCCTTCGGCTTCGACGTGAAAATGTCGGATATTTTCGACCACGCCACGGTGAACGACCTTTCCGCTTTCGTCGTCGCCCGCGTGTTCGGCGACGGCGCGGCTCCGCAGATCGAAATGCGCCGCGCCGCGCCCGCGGAGCCGCGCGAAAGAGCCGCGGAGCCGTCGGCGCTCGCCACGGCGAAGGACGAGCGTGGCGCGGGGGGCGGAGAGCCCATCGCCATTATCGGCATGGCCGGCCGCTTCCCCGGCGCGGATTCGGTCGACGAGCTCTGGGAGCTGCTGCGCGAGGGACGCGACGCCGTCGGTCCGGTGCCGCCGGAGCGCTTCGACATTGGCGCGCTGCATGATCCCGATCCGCTCCGCGCCGGCGCGATCGCCACCGACCAGGGCGGCTTTCTCAGCGACATCGCGCGTTTCGACGCCGCCTTCTTCCATATTCCGGCGCGCGAGGCCGAGAGTCTCGATCCGCAGCAGCGGCTGATGCTCGGGGAGGCTTGGCATGCTCTGGAGGATGCGGGCCTCGATCCGAGAAGCCTGAAGGGAACGCGAACCGGCGTCTTCGTCGGCGTCTCCAATTCGGACTATGCGCGTCTCCTCGAGCAGGGCGGGCTCGCGCAGCTCGACGCCTATTTCGGCGCCGGCACGGCGCTCAACGCCGCCGCGGGGCGCATCGCCTTCGTGCTGGGACTCAACGGGCCGGCGCTCGCCGTGGACACGGCCTGCTCGTCCTCGCTCGTCGCCATTCATCTCGCCGTGCGCTCGTTGCGCAACGGGGAGAGCGATTGCGCGCTCGCCGGCGGCGTCAATGTCATCGCCGCGCCCTCCTGCTCGGTCGCTGTCAGCCGCGCGCATATGCTCTCGCCGGTCGGGCGCTGCAAGACCTTCTCAGCGGAGGCCGACGGCTTCGTGCGGTCGGAAGGGTGCGGCGCGCTCGTGCTGAAGCGCCTTTCCGACGCGAGGCGGGACGGCGACCGCGTGCTCGCCGTGATCCGCGGAACGGCGATGAATCACGACGGCGCCTCGTCCGGCCTCACCGCGCCGAGCGGCAAGGCGCAGCAGATGGTGATCGCCGCGGCGCTCGCCGACGCCGGGCTGGAGCCCGCGCGCGTCTCCTATCTCGAGGCGCATGGCACCGGCACCTCGCTCGGCGATCCGATCGAGGTCGAAGCCGCCTGGGCCGTGCTCGGCCGCGACCGGCCGGCGGACGCGCCGCTGCGTCTCGGCTCGGTCAAGAGCAATGTCGGACACGGCGAGTCCTCGGCGGGCGTCGTCTCGGTCATCAAGACCGTGCTGGCGCTGCGTCATCGCGAGCTGCCCGCCAGCCTGCATTGCGCGACGCTCAATCCGCATATTCGCTGGAGCGAGCTGAATGCGCGCGTCGTCGACCGGCATACGCCCTGGGTCGCCGAGGAGCCGCGCGTCGCCGGCGTCTCCGGCTTCGGCTTCAGCGGAACAAATGCGCATATCCTCATCGAGGAGAGCGCGGAGCCCGATGCAAGCGCGGCGTCCGGCGGCGAAGGGCCTTATCTGCTGCCGCTGACTGCGCCCGACGCCGAAGGACTGGCGCGCGTCGAGGCGCTCTGGCGCGAGCGTCTCGCCACGGCGGAGGACGCCGCCCTGCCGTCGCTTGTCGCCACGGCGGGCGCCGGACGTGCGCATTTCGCCTTCCGCCGCGCTGTGCTCGGCAAGACGAAGGACGAGATCGTCGCCGCGCTCGGCTCGACGCGCGCGGCGGCTGTCGCGGGACGGGCGCCGCGCATCGCCTTCCTGTTCTCGGGGCAGGGGAGCCAGCATTTCGGCATGGGGCGGGAGCTCTATGAAACCGAGCCCAAGTTCCGCGCCGTCTTCGACGATTGCGACCGCATTCTCGCGCCGCATCTCGGCGCCTCTCTCGCGGAGCTGACGCTGTTCGGCGCCGACAACGAGGCGATCGATCAGACGCGCGTCACCCAGCCGGCGCTCGTCGCCCTCGAGCTGGCGCTCGCCGAGCTTTGGGCGTCCTATGGCGTGACCGCCTCGGTGGTCATGGGCCACAGCGTCGGCGAGGTCGCCGCCGCGATCTACGCCGGCGTGCTCGAGCGCGAAGCGGGGCTGACGCTGATCGCGCATCGGGCGCGGCTCATGCAGTCGACGCGATCCGGCGCGATGCTCGCCATCAGCGCGACGCTCGAGCAGGCGAGCGCCTGGATCGCCGACGCGCCGCTCGACGTCGCGGCCGTCAACGGGCCCGAGTCCGTCGTCGTCGCCGGCCAGCCCGAGGCGGTGGCGGCTTTCGCCGCGCGTATGAAGGACGAGAAGATCATGGCGCGGCCGCTCGCCGTCTCGCACGCTTTCCACTCTCGTCTGATGGAGCCGATCCTCGACGAGCTGGAGGAGAAGATCGCGGGCTTCGCCTTCCATGCGCCGGCCGTGCCGATCGTCTCCAATCTCACCGGTCGGCTTGCGGAGGCGGGCGCTTACGACGCGGCTTATTGGCGCCGCCATGTGCGCCAGCCGGTGCGTTTCCACGACGGCGCGCAAGCCATCCGCGAATTCGGGGCGGATCTCTGCCTCGAGATCGGGCCGGACCGCACGCTCGTCAATCTCGTCAATGCCGCCGGGCTGACGCCGGCCGGCGGCGCGGCGGCCTCGCTGCGGCGCGGCGCGAAGGACCGCGCCAGCCTTCTCGCGGCGGCGAAGACGCTCTACGAGGCCGGCCAGGATTTGAACTGGGGCGCCGCGCACGCCGCGATGCAGGCGCCGCGCGCGCCGGCGCCGGCCTATCCTTTCGCCGCGACGCGCTATTGGACCAAGGTTCAGCCGGCCGTCGCGCAGAGCAGAGCGGCGGAGCGAACGGGCTTGCGCCACTTCGGCGACGAGCTGCGTTCACCGGCGATCGCCGGACGCGTGTTCGCCTTCGAGCGGAGCGCGGCGTTTCCCGCCTATCTCACCGATCACCGGCTCTATGGCGCGGTGGTCACGCCCGTCGCCTCGCATCTCGCGACGATACTCTCCGCGATCGCTCCGGACGGACGCGCCGTCGCGCTCGACGATCTCGTCTGTCCGCGCGCGCTCGTCGTGCTCGAGACAGAACGCTACGAGGCGCAGATCGTCGTCGGCCGCGACCGTCCCGACGAGATCGCCGTGCACAGCCTGATCGACGCCGAACGTGGCGTCTGGCAGGAGCATCTGATGGCGCGGCTCGCCGACGATGGGCATGGCGGCGATGGGCATGGCGGCGCGGCGTCGATCGATCGCGATGCATTCATCGCGACGGCCGAGCGGCATATCACGGGGGAGGCGTTCTACGCCTATTTCCGCGCGCTCGGCTATACGCTCGGGCCGTCGTTCCGCTGGATCGCGGAGGTGTGGATCCGCGGCGAGGAGGCGCTGGTGCGCTTTGCGCAGCCGGCGCTGCCGGACGATCCGCGCGACTATGAATTCTATCCCGGCCTCATCGACGCCTGTTTCCAGAGCATCGCCGGCTTCATGGTCGACGACGAGGCGAGCGAGGCGCCTTCGCTCGCCATCCCCTTCGCGGCGCGGCGGCTCTCCTTCCACGGCCGGCCCGCAGCGGGGCGCCCGCTCTGGGGCCATGCGCGCATTCTGCGCGCCGAGGCGCTGCCGCGCGGCCGGCTGCGCGTCGAGGCCGCCGATCTGCAGCTCTTCGGCGAATTCGGCGAGAGCCTCTTTTACGCCGACGAGTTCCGCGTGCGCCACGCCCCGCGCGAGTTGCTGGAGCGCAGCCTGCGGCGCGGCGCGGAGCACGCCTTTGAATTCGCCTGGGCCGAATTGCCGGCCCGTCGCGAAACGGCGGATAGAGCGAGACGCGTCGCCGTCGTGAACGCCGCCGGCGAATCGGCGGCGCGCGATCTCGCGGCGGCGTTCCGGGCGCAGGGCTGCGAGGTTTCGCCCGGCGCTGAAGGCGCGGAGCGGATCGTCGACGCGCGATTCGCCTCCATCGACGCGGCGAGCGCCGAGGACGCCGAACATGCGGTTGTCGCGCTCGCGGCGGCGCTGCAGTCGGCGCCGCGCGACATCCCTTATGTCGTGCTCGCGGACGGCGGGCCGGAGGCGGCGCCGATTCGCGAAGCGCTGTGGGGATTGCTCGCGGCGCTCGAAGCCGAGGATGCCGGCCGACGCCTTCTGCGGGTCGCGCTCGAAGACGGGTGGAGCGCCGCGCGGCTCGCGCCGCTCGTCATCGGCGAGATCGACGAGACGCGCCTTGCGCTCGGCGCGGCGGGCGCGCGCGTTGCGCGTCTGACGCCGGTCGCGACGGCCGCGCCCGACATGCGGATCGAGGGCAGCGTCATCGTATCGGGCGGCCTCGGCGCGCTCGGAACGAGCGTGGCGAGAATGCTCGCTGGCGCCGGCGCGCGCGGACTGGTTCTCATGGGGCGGTCGGCGCCGGACGCCGCCGCGCAATCAGTCGTCGACGAGCTCGCGGCGCAGGGCGTGCGCGTCCTCGTATCGCGCGGCGACGTCGCCGACCGCGCCGCCTGCGACCGCGCCGTGGCGGCGGCGAAAGAGATCGCCCCGATCGCCATGGCGTTCCATCTCGCCGGCGCGAACGACGACCAGTCTTTCGATCGGGTGACGCCGACGTCCTTCGCCAAGACTTTCGCGGCCAAGGCGCGCGGCGCCGAGACGCTCGCGGCGGCCTTGCGGGACGAGAAGATCGCGAATTTCGTTCTGTTCTCCTCGGTCGCCGCCGCGCTCGGCTCGGCCGGGCAGACGAGCTACGCCGCCGCCAACGGCTATCTCGACGGCCTCGCGCAGGCTCTGCGCGCCGCAGGGACGCCGTCGACGAGCATCGCCTGGGGACCGTGGATTCCCGACACGAAAGGCGGCATGGCGGCCTCTGAGACGGCGGTCAGGGCGGCGGAGCGCCTCGGCGTGCGGCCGCTCGCCGACGCCGAGGCGGCGCGGCTCGTCGCGCTCGCGGCGGCCGGCGCGCAGACGCGCATCGTCGCCGTCTCCGCGGATTTCGCCCGTTACGCCGCCGTCGTCGGCGCTCCGCGCGCGACGCTGGTCTCCGGGCTCGCCGCCGCGCCGCGCGCTGCGACGCCGGCGAGCGCGCCCGAGCAGGCGCGCGGCTGGCTGCGCGCCGCGCTTTCATCGTCCGATCCGGACCTGCACGAGGACGCGCTGCGCGAGGCGCTTCGCGCGCTGGTCGGCGAGGCGATCGGCGACGCCGAGGTCGTCGACGATCACGGCGGCTTCGCCGAGATGGGTCTCGATTCGATCATGGCCATCGATCTGCGCGCGCGGCTGTCGCAGGCGCTCGGACTCGAATTGCCGGCGACCGTCGCCATCGATCATCCAAACGTCGCGGCGATGGCGCGCTTCCTCGCCACGCTCGTCGGCGGCGACGAGCCGGAGGCGTCCGGCCGCGCGTCGCAAGAGCATCTCGAGCCGCTCGACGATCTATCGGCGGTCTCGTTCGAAGAGCTGTTCAAATTCGTCGAAGACGATCTCGCAGAATCGGAGTGACAATCATGAACGCCGAAAATTTGCGCTCCCTCGTGGAAAAGCAATTGACGCAGTCGCGCCGCCTGAAAGCGCGTCTGCGTGAGCTGGAGAATGAAACGCGCGCCCCGCTCGCGGTGATCGGCATGGGGCTGCGTCTCCCGGGCGGCATAGCGACGCCGGAGGATTATTGGCGTTTCCTGTGCGGCGAGGGGGACGCGCTGTCGGAGGTTCCCGAAGACCGCCCCGGCCTGCGGGCCGTCTATGACGCGCGGCCGGATCGGCCCGGACGCTCCTATGTGAAGCGCGCCGGCTTCCTCGACGACGTCGCCGCCTTCGATGCGAAATTCTTCGGCGTCTCGCAGCGCGAGGCCGAGGCGCTCGATCCGCAGCAGCGTCTTCTGCTCGAAACAGCCTGGGAGGCGCTGGAGCGCGCCGGGATTGCGGCGCGGCGCGGCGACCGGCTTCCGGTCGGCGTCTTCGTCGGCGTCATGGCGTCCGAATATGGCGAGCGGCGGCTGGGTCGCGCGGACAAGAGGGACGTCGATCCTTATTTCGGCACGGGCGGCGGCCATTGCTTCGCCGCCGGCCGCATCAGCTATGTGATGGGCTTCTGCGGCCCGGCGCTCGCTGTCGACACGGCCTGCTCGTCCTCGCTGGTCGCGCTGCAGCTGGCCGCGCAGAGCCTGCGCCGGCGCGAATGCCGCTATGCGCTGGTCGGCGGCGCCAACATGCTGTTTTCCCCTGACCTCATGGTCTCGCTCTGCCAGAGCCGGGCGCTCGCCCCGGACGGGCGCTCCAAGACCTTCACCGCCGCGGCCGACGGCTACGGCCGCGGGGAGGGCGTGGGCGTGATCGCGCTGATGCGTCTCGACGAGGCGGAGCGCGAGGGGCGTCCGATCCTCGCCGTGCTGCGCGGCGTCGCCGTCAACCATGACGGCGCCTCCTCGGGGCTGACGGTCCCGAGCGGACCGGCGCAAAGGGAGGTGATCGCCGCGGCGCTCGCCGACGCCGGCGCGCGGGCCGAGGAGATCGGCTATGTCGAGGCGCATGGCACGGGAACGGCGCTCGGCGATCCGATCGAGATCGGGGCGCTCGACGCGACGCTCGGCGGCGGCGCGGCCGAGCGTCGCGCGCCGCTTGTCCTCGGCAGCGTGAAGACGCGGATCGGCCATCTCGAAGCGGCGTCGGGAATCGCCGGCGTGATCAAGCTGATCCTGATGCTGCGCCACGGCGAGATTCCGGCGGCTCTGAGCGAGGCCGACGGACCGCTCAACCCGATGGTTCCGTGGGATCGAATGCCCATCGTCGTGCCGCGCGAGACGCTCGCCTGGCCGCCGGGCTCGGCGCGTCGCCTCGCCGGCGTCAGCGCCTTCGGCCTCAGCGGCACCAATGCGCACGCCGTGTTCGAAGCCGCGCCGGCGGCGCCGACCGCCGCGCCCGCAAAGGCGCGGCGCGAGCTCATCGTCCTCTCCGCGCGCGACGCCGCCGCGCTGCAGATATTGGCGAGGTCCGTCGCGCCTCGCCTCGCCGCCGCCGGCGCCGAGGAGCTCGCCGCGATCGCGCACACGCTGCGCGCCGGACGCGCTCCTCTGCCGTATCGGCTCGCAGTGACCGGCGCGACCGGCGCCGAGGCCGCCGCCGCGCTCACCCGTGCGGCGGAAGCGCCGCTTTCGGCCGGCGCGAGCGCGCCTTCCGTGCGCCTGCGTCTCGGCTCGGCGGGAGCGGCCATCGAGCCTGCGCTTCTGGAGCTGGCGCGCGTCTTTCCGTCGCTGACGCCCGACGAGGACGCGTCGGCCGGGCCAGAGCTGCGCCTCGACCGAATTTTGCGCCGGCTCGGCCTGCGCGCCAAGATCCTCCGCGACGCGGAGCCGGTCGCCGCGCAGCTCGAATGGGGGCATGTCCACATGCCGCTCGCGACCCGCGACGCGGGCGAGACGCCGCAGCTACTGCTCGACGCGCTGGCGGCGCTGTTCGTCGCCGGCGCCGATCTGCGCTTCGACACGTTGTGCGCGCCGGGCGCGCGATTCATCGGCGATCTGCCGACCTATCCGTTCCGCCGCGAGCGCTTCTGGATCGAGGAGATCGACGAGCCGACGCCGAGCCTCCAGGGCGAGGCCGCGGCGCTCGGCTTCGCGGACATCGGCGGCGAGGACGGCGCGCCGCTGCGCGACGAGCTCGACATCTTCCTCGCCGCGGAGCTCAAGGAGCTGCTGCGGGCCGAGGAGGAGCTCGATCGCTCGCAATCCTTCTTCGCCCTCGGCGGGGATTCCTTCATCGCCATGCTGCTGAAGAAGAGCGTCGAGCAGGCCTATGGCGTCGATCTGCCGCTCGAGGCTCTGGCGACAGATCTGCCGCTCGATTCCCTATTCGCGCAGATCGGCGATCACGTGCTCGCGGCGCGGGCGCCGGCGGACGAGGAGCTCGCGCTGTGAGCCCCTTCGTCCGCCCGCGCCCGGTCGCAAATCCCGCGGCGCGCCTCGTCGTCTTCCATCATGCGGCCGGCTCCGCAGGGACCTATTATCCGATGAGCGCGGCGATCCCGAGCGGTTGGGATCTGCTGCTGCACGATCTGCCGGGGCGCGGCAAACGCTTCGGCGAGCGGCCGATCGCCGTCATGGCCGACCTCGTCGCGCGCGTGACCGAGGACGTGCGCCCGTGGGTCGATGCGCCGCTCGCCCTATTCGGGCACAGTCTCGGCGCGATCATCGCCGCCGAGGTGGGGCGCGCCTGCGACGGCATGGGCGCTCCGCCGATCTGGATCGGCGTCTCCGGCCGCATCGCGCCGGCTCTGCCGCCGACGCGCCGCAGCCTGCACGAATACGACGACGCGGCGCTGCTGGAAGAGCTTCTCGCGCTCGGCGGCACGCCGCAGCGGCTCGGCGACTCGCCGGAGTTCCTGCAGCTTTTCCTGCGCAACGCGCGCGCCGATCTCGCCGCCGTCGAATCCTACGAGCCGGAGGCGGCGCGCGCGCGATGCGCTTGCCCGATGACCGCCTTCGCCGGAACGAAAGACCCCTGGGCGCCTCCGAAAGTCATGGAAGCCTGGGAACAGGAGACGACAGGAAGCTTTCGCCTGCGGCAATTCGAAGGCGGACATTTCTACTTCTTCGGCGCCGCCTTCGCCGCGCTCACGCGCGGGATCGTCGCCGATATCGAATATAGCGGCGTCCGCCCGACGCCGACACGTTCACCCCTAGCAGCGAGAGCGCCATGAGCCAGCGGATCATCGAGACCACCATAGAAATCGCCGCGCCGGTCGAAACCGTCTGGCGCGCGCTCGTCGACTTTCCGAGCTATCCGCAATGGAGCCGCTTCATCCTGTCGATCGACGGCGAAGCGCGGCGCGGAGCGCCGCTCGCGGTGCGGCTCGATGACGGCGGAGGCGGCGTCATGCTCATGCGTCCGCGCATCGTCGCTTTCGACGAGGCTGTCGAATTGCGCTGGCGCGGCGTCGTCGGCGCGCGTTTCCTGTTCACGGGCGAGCATTCCTTCCGACTGGAGCCGCTGTCGGAGACCGTCACGCGTTTCGCGCAGAAAGAAGCCTTCGGCGGCATGCTCGTTCCTTTGTTCTGGAAGCGGCTCGACACGCATACGCGGCGCGCCTTTCATTCATTCAATAGCGCTCTGCGCGAACGCGCCGAGGCGCTCGCGCCCGCCGGCTGACCCGGCTTTCGGCTGATTGCTTCGGCGCATTCCCCTTCTCCCCGCTCGCGGTCGCTCGCGGGGAGAAGGAAAGCGGCGAATGTCGCGCGAAGCGATCAGCAGCAAACCATATGCCGACGGCAGTCGAGTCGTCCCTGCGCGGATCGTCATTGCGTCTGGCGGCGGAACAGCCAGCTCGCCATCGCCAGCGTCACGGCGGCGAAAGCCGCGATCGGCCAGATATGCTCCAGAGCGCTCCAGAACGATGCTTCGCGCAGGAAGGCTCCGCGCACGATGATGAGAAAATGCGTGAGCGGATTGACGAGGGCGAGCGGCTGCAGCCAATTCGGCATATTGTGCACGGGGCTGGTGAATCCCGACAGCAGCATGGCCGGCATCAGATAGACCATGGCGCCCATCATCGCCTGCTGCTGGTTTCCGGCGAGCGAGGAGATGAACAGGCCGACGCCGATCATCGCGGCGAGGAACACGAACAAGCCGAGGAACAGCGCCGCAATCGAGCCGGAGAGCGGGACGCCGAAAATCTGCGTGACGATGAGCGTCGTCAGAGCGCCCTGGCCGAGGCCGATGATGAGGCCCGGCGCGGCCTTGCCGACGACGATCTCGTGAGGCTGAAGGGGCGATACCAGCAATTGCTCGAATGTGCCGAGCTCGCGCTCGCGCGCCACCGACATGCCGACGATCATCAGAACGGTCGACATCGTCAGCGTCGCGACCAGACTGGGCACCATCGACATCCGATAATCGCGATTTGGATTGTACCAGCTGCGATCGACGAGCTCGCTGGCCGGAGGGGAAGCCGCCGCGCCGCGACGGTATTCCTCGCCGAAACGCTGCACGATGGTCGCGACATAGTTGCTGACGAGCTGGGCGCTGTTGGATTTGCGGCCGTCCAGCAGCGTCTGCACGGTGGTCTCGTCGCCGCTGGCCAGCTTACGGGAGAAATCCTGCGGGATGTGCGTGACGACCATCACGTCCTGGCGATCGAGCGCGGATTGCGCTTCGGAAAGGCTCGCATAGTGATGGATCGTCGAGAAGGCCGACGCGCGCTCGAAGCGGGCGACGAGCTGTCGCGAGGCGGCGCCCCAATCCTGATCGAGCACGCCGATCGGCTGATTGGTCACTTCCAGCGTGGCCGCGTAAGCGAACAGGAAGAGCTGTATGACCGGCGGAACGACCAAGGCGACGCGCGCGCGTGGATCGCGGAAGGCGGCGAGGAGCTCCTTGACGATCAGCGCGCGAATTCTCGTCCACATCATGAGAACCTCCGCCTTCGAGCCTCAATCTAGTCGTTGCTTGGTGTTTCGCGCCGTCGCTGCGAACAGCGCCGCCGCCATGAACAGCAGGACGAGCGCGCAAGGGACGAGCACGGCCGTGATGTCGCCGGCGAGAAAGATCGTCTGCAGGGCGCGCACATAGTAGCGCGCGGGGACGATAGCGGCGAAGGCGCGCAGCGGCGCCGGCATACTGGCGATCTCGAACAGAAAGCCGGAGAAATAGAGGCCGGGCAGAAAGGCGACCACCATGGCGATCTGGCTCGCCAGGAATTGCGTCCGCGCCGCCGTAGAGATGAGGAGGCCGAGCCCCAGCGCGACGAGCAGGAAGACGGCGGTGAGCGCGGTGAGGCTCAGCATCGAGCCGCGCAGCGGAATATCGAACACGAAGCGCGCCGCGGCAACGCATACGGCCATGGCGCAAAGTCCGAGCGCGAAATTGGGGACCAGCTTGCCGATTATGAATTCGCCGATGCCGACCGGCGTGGCGAGCAGCGCCTCGATAGTGCCGCGCTCCCATTCGCGCGCGACGACCAGCGCGGTGAGCAGCGAGCCGATCATCATCTGGATCATCGCGATGGAGCCCGGCACGAGGAAGCGGCGGCTCTCGAGCTCGGGATTGAACCAGACGCGCGACGACACGCGGATGCGCTGGCCGTCCGCCGCATCCGGCAGGCGTCGCTCCCGCCAGGATTGCCAGGCGCCTTGCACATAGGCGGTCGCGAGAGCGGCCGTATTCGGATCGCCTCCGTCGGTGATGAGCTGAACGCCCGCCGTATCGCCGCGGTGAAGGCGAATCGAGAAGTCGCCCGGCAGGACGACCACGCCGTCCAGCCGGCCGCGGGCAAGATCGTCGGCGAAGGCGCGCCGATCGCCGGCGCGGCGGACCTCGAAGAAAGGCGAGTTGAAGAGCGAGGCTTCGAACAGAGTCGTCTCGGGCGTCGGCTGCTCGACGACGAGGCCGATCCGCACTCTGGTCGCGTCGAACGAGACGCCGAATCCGAACAGCAGGAGCAGGAGGGCGGGCAGCAGGAAGGCGACGACATAGCTCGAGGGGTCGCGCAGAATCTGCAGCGTCTCCTTGACGATGAGCGCGCGTATGCGCCGCGCGACGCGGCGGCGCCGATCCTGCCGGCTCGCTCTCACGCCGCCGCCGCGTCGTGGGCCTTCACCAGTCCGATGAAGGCGTCCTCGAGGGTCGGATTCGGCAGCGCCTCGCTCCTCACCCGCGCCTGAAGGGCCTTCGGCGTGTCGACAGCGATGCTCTTACCGCGATAGATGAGCGCGATCCGGTCGCAATATTCGGCCTCGTCCATGAAATGGGTCGTCACCATGACGGTGACGCCCTGCGCCACCATGGCGTTGATGAAGCCCCAGAACTCCCGGCGCGTCAGCGGATCGACGCCGGCGGTGGGCTCGTCCAGGAACAGCACGGAGGGCTGGTGCATGACGGCGCAGGCGAGCGCGAGGCGCTGCTTGAAGCCGAGCGGCAACAGCCCGGCGCTGGCGTGAAAATGCGGCTCGAGATCGAAGGCCGCGGCCACCCGCTCGATCGCCTCGCGTCGCTTTGCGGCCGTGAGGCCGTAGACGCCGGCGAAGAATTCGAGATTCTGGCGCACGCCGAGATCGCCGTAGAGCGAGAATTTCTGCGCCATGTAACCGAGCCGCGAGCGGGCCGCCGCAGGGGCTTTGTCGAGATCGAGGCCGTCGACGAGAGCCTTTCCCTCGCTCGGCCGCAGGAGCCCGCACATCATTTTGAAGGTCGTGGATTTGCCGGCGCCGTTGGGCCCGAGCAGGCCGAAAATCTCGCCGCGCGCGATCCGAAAGGAAATCCGGTCGGCGGCGACGAAAGCGCCGAAGCGCCGCGTCAGCTCGCGGGCTTCGACCGGCGACGAGCCGTCCGCGGCGGGCCGAGGCGGCGCGTCGATCGTCGTCGTCCGTTTGGGCAGGCCGCCGAGCAGCGCCACATAGGCGTCCTCGAAGCGCGGCGTGACGGGCTCGATCGACAAATCCGCGCGGCCGAAATCGGCGGCGGCGGGCGCTGCCGCGCCTTCGCGGAGAACGAGACGGATCGCGTCTCCCTGCACCACGCCGTCGATCACCTCCGGCCGGGCGATCGCCTGCGCCAGAAAAGTCCGACGCTCGTCGGCGGCTCCGAGGATGTGATAGGCGCGGCCGGCGGCTCCGGCGGTCATCGCCTTGGGATCGCCCTGATAGAGGACGCGGCCGGCGTCGAGCACGACCACCTCGGCGCAATTTTCCGCCTCGTCGAGATAGGCCGTGCTCCAGACCACGGCGACTCCGTCCTCGACTAGCGCGTAGACCATGCGCCAGAGCTCGCGGCGCGAAATGGGATCGACGCCGACGCTCGGCTCGTCCAGCAGCAGCAGGGAGGGCGCGTTCAGCATGGCGCAGGCGAGACCGAGCTTCTGCTTCATGCCGCCGGAGAGCGCGCCGGCGCGGCGATCCACGAAGCGCGCGAGATCGGTGAAGGCGAGCAGCCGATCGAATGTGTCCCGCCGCGCAGGGCCGACGACGCCGCGCAGATCGGCGTAGAGCGTGAGATTCTCGCCGACCGTGAGATCCTCATAGAGGCCGAAGCGCTGCGGCATATAGCCGATCGCGTCGCGGACCGAGGCGGTTTCCGCGTCCACGTCGAAGCCGCAGACCTCGATGCGGCCGTCGCTCGGCGTCAGCAGGCCGGCCATGAGACGCATCAGCGTCGTCTTGCCGGCGCCGTCCGGACCGACGAGACCCGTCACCCGGCCGCCTGCGATCGAAATGCTGAGCGCGTCCAGCGCCGGCGGCCCGGCGGCGGCGAAGCGCTTGCTCAGATTTTCGATCGAGACGAGCGGCTCGGTCATCGCGCCGCCTCGCGCGCGCCGTCCGGCGGCCGTTGCGCCGTGATGGTGACCGGCATGCCCTGGCGCAGGACACCGCCCGGATCATCGACGAGGACGCGCAGCCGATAGACCAGGGCCGTGCGCAATTCGCGCGTCTCCACGGACTTCGGCGTGAATTCCGCCGTGGTCGAAATGAAGCCGAGGCGTCCTTCGAAAGGTCCGGCGCCGCCATCCGCCGTCACCGCGACCGGCATGCCGGGACGCACGCGCGGCAAATCCGGCTCCGACACATAGCTGCGCACCCAGACCGGCGTCGTGAGGCTCGACACGAAAACCGTCTCGCCGGCGTCGACAATGGCCCCGACCTCGCGCACGCGACTGAGAATCACGCCGGCGCTCGGCGCCGCGAGCTCGGCGTCGGCGAGCTGGCGCGCCGAAATCTGCGCGACGGCTTCGCTTTCGGCCAATTGCGCGCGGGCGACGTCGATCTCCTCCTTGCGGAAGCCGATCTGCATGAGGCGCAGCGCGTGGCGCGCTGATCTGAGCCGCGCCTCGGCCTCTCTTTGCGCCGCCGTTGCGTCTTCGGAGGTTTGACGCGAGCCGGCTCCCTTTTTCATGAGCTGGTCGGAGCGTTCGAGCGTCTGCTGCGCGTTGAGCAGCATCGCCTCGCGTTCCGCCACCGTCGCCTCGACCTGGGCGATCTCCTCGGGACGATTGCCGGCTTCGAGCTTGGCGAGATTGGCCGCCGCCTGATCGCGCTGCGCCTGCGCCTGCGAGAGGGCCTCCTCGAAATAGATCTTGTCCAGAACGGCGATCGTCTGGCCTTCGGCGATATGGTCGCCTTCGTCGACGAGCAGCCGCTTGATCCGGCCGCCGACCTTGAATGCGAGATCGATCTGGCGCACCTCGACATTGCCGGCGAGCAGAAGCGGACCGTCGTCGGCTGGAGCGCGCCTCCACAGCCAGAATCCGAGGAGGGCCGCGACGAGCGAGGCGGCGAGAATCGCTTTGCGCTTCACGATTTCGTCCTTTGCAGCGCATGGATGAGGATGTCGCGGTGGGCGGCCAGAAGGCCTTCGACGTCGAGGGGATCGAATTTCGAGAACAGATTGTCCCAGACCACGCTCAGCAACAGCGGCGCGACCACGAGCTGCGGAAAGTCGAGAAGGCTGGAAGGGTCGAAGCGGCCGGAAGCCTGCGCCCGGCGCGCCGATTTGCGCACCGCCTCCATCGCCTTGGCGATCACCTCCCGATGGTAGAATTCGGCGATCTGCGGAAAACGTCCGCCTTCGGCGATGACGAGCAGCAGGATGTTCTTGCGGCTCGTCCCGAGAATGTCCTCGCGGAACGTGTCGAAGAGCTCGGCGAGCATGACGTCGAACGATAAGTCGGTGCGTTCGGCGAGCTCGTCGACGCGCGAGAGGACGGGAGTGACCGCGTTTCTGACGAGCTGCTCGAACAGATCTTGTTTGTCGCGGAAATAGAGATAGATGGTGCCCTTCGCGACGCCCGCCTCAAGTGCGACGTCTTCTAGCTTGGCGCCGACAAATCCTTTCTGCGCGAAGACTCTCGCGGCGGCGGCGAGAACTGCCCTACGACGTCCTTCCGGATCGGTTCTTCGCCTTTTCTCGGGGCTCGCCGTCGACATCTCATCGGCTCTCGAATTTGACGTTGCGGTCGACGATAGTCACGACTGACTAGTCAGTCAATATCAAATCACGGTGTCAGGAGCCATCTTGGCTTGAGAATATCCGATTCCGAATCGAAAAAGCCACGAAACGTTAGAATATCGAGGTTAAATATTCTCACGTTTCGTGGCTTTACCTCGCTGCGCGAGCTTCGAGACGGGCGGTTTCGCACAGGCGCTCGAATGGGTTGTGTCGCAAATTTTGTCTACGGACGCGACACCGGCGTCTGAGAGTGACGCGGCTCACGCCACGAGGGCATAGAACTGCTGCGCTGGACGCAATTCGCCTGTCGTTCGCAGCTGCCCCTTGCGGATCATATGCATGAGCTCGATCCCGGAAAGTGTCGCGGCAGCCGATCGAAATGATTTGAAACCCAACATCGGCCGCGTCACTCGCTTCACCGCTCGATGGTCCTGTTCGACAATATTGTTGAGATATTTGATGCGGCGGATTTCGATGTCCGCTTCATGCTCCGCATTGTAGCGTTCGATCGCGGCCGTGTTGGCGCCGCTCTTGTCGATCGTGATCTTCTCCGGCTCGCCATGCTGGCCGATCGCCTTGCGCAAGAAGCGCAACGCGGCTTTGCAGTCCCTCTTGGCCGTCAGCAGGAAATCCACCGTCCCGCCTGCCTTGTCGACCGCCCGATACAGATATTTCCAGCAGCCTTTGACTTTCACGTAGGTCTCATCGAGACGCCAGCTGGATCCGATCGAGCGCTTGCGAGTGTGGAACTGTTTCTCCAGCAAAGGAGCATACTTGACGACCCAGCGGTTGAGCGTCGAATGGTCGACTTCGACACCTCGCTCTTCCATCATTTCCTCGAGTTGACGATAGCTCATCGGATACGCCACATACCAGCGGACGCCCCACAGAATCACGTCGCGTTCAAAATGGCTGCCCTTGAAATCAATCATCGCACTCGTCCGCCAGCTCCACTACCGGCAATTATAGCCCCAAACCGACCTGCGACAAAAATTCGCGACAGAACCAAGGCGCGAAGGTCCTTTATCTTCCGCCCTATTCGCCGGACTTCAATCCGATCGAGAAATCCTTCTCGAAGATCAAGTCGGTTCTTCAGCGCATCGCGGCGCGGACGGTCGATGCGCTCGACGCCGCAGTCGCCCAAGCCCTGCGATGCGTCACGCCGAGCGAATGCGCGAATTACTTCGCGGCATCCGGCTATGATGCAGCTTGATCGGATAGCGCTCTAGGAGTTGCCTTCATGATTTCTGATAGCACATGGTCTCGACCCTGAACATCAAGCGCCCGCAACGCTGACACTCCTGTGTGCCACCCTCAACAATTAGTTGCTCTTCTCCGCAATCAGGCTGACACACCGCGTAAGCAACGAAGATGCGATCGGGAAACACGGGCGTCACAGAAGGATAGGTCAGTCCATCCGCCTCCCAATTTTGTAGATTGTAAACGTGGTCCAGAAAACTTTTGCCTCGCCGAGGATTAGTTTTCACTTCGTCGAAGCGCCGCCTGATCCCGGTAAACACCGCGTCCCAGTCGAAGCCCTCGCTATTATCCTGCATTTTCATATCCCTCCGTAAATCGGATTCCCGGGGAATGGCAGTAGAAGAATCAGAGGCAAGAGTGGAGCAAAATTCGGCCGAGGTGAGAAATTACGCGTCTGCAGATCGGGACTTCCTGGAAGAAGGTTGCCGTCCTCGTCCCAACGATTGCCACTGTTTTCGTCGTCCCAATGTCCACCTTGCGGCCCATTGCCCCGATCAGCACCGGTGCCGTGAGAGCGATCGTCCCACGAGACTCGACGTCCCTTACCTTCCCAGTAGCCATCGGGATTCCATTTCGGCTTCTTTCCACACACCGACTCCGGCAGCGTCGGCCACCGCCCGTTCGGCGTCTTGCCGGGTTTTCGTTCCAAGCCATTCGCGTCATAGTAGGAAAGCGGATTTGCGTCTGCGTAATTGAATAGGCTACGCCCACCCTGATACCCTATCGGGTCCGGCTGCACATACCTCCCCAGGCTCGCATCATAATGCCGATGCCAATTGTAGGCGAGGCCACTCTCCAGCTGGAACCATTGGCCCGGGAAGCGGAGGTCGATCGTCCCCGGAATGGTCCTTATATAGCTCGTCTCGCCGAAAGGCGAGTAGATCACATCCCACACCCGAGCCTTGTTCTGCGCCGTCATCCGCACCGGACGGCCGAGGTGGTCGGCGTGGACATAATAGATCACCGGCGAGCCGCTCGCGACGTCGCTCACCACGGCGAGCGGAATACCAGGCCGCGCGCCTCTCCGGCCGCAGCGACATGGGCAAGGCCGTCGCCTATCTTCTGAACCATTGGGCCGGGCTGACCCTGTTCCTCGACGATGGTCGCATCGAGATGGACACCAACCTCGTCGAAAATCAGATTCGGCCGCTGACTCTCACGCGCAAGAATGCGTTGTTCGCGGGGCACGATGAAGGTGGACATTCCTGGTCGCGTCTCGCTTCGCTCATTGCGACATGCAAGCTGAACAGCGTCGATCCCTATGCCTGGATGAAGGCGACGCTCGAGGCGATCGCCGACGGCCATCCGCAGTCGCGCATCGACGAGCTGATGCCCTGGGCCTTCAACTCCTCCCCGCCGGCGCCGGCCGCCTGATCGCTTGCCCGCACGCCGACCAATCGCTGGCAAAGCTTTGCGCCAAAGGCTTGCAATGCTTTGTCGCAACGGATTGCAAGCTGTTCTTCCATTCCAGCGGCAATGGGACGACAACGGCGCTTACCTATCACGAGCGAGTTGATCGATAGATATGGCGGAAAGATATGGGTGCAAGATACGCTTGGCGGAGGCGCGACCTTCAAGGTTGCATTTTGCCCCGCTTGAGCGGAATGCGAACAATCTGCATCATAGCCGGACGCCGCAAAGTAATTCGGACTTTGTCGCAATTTTTGTGTTTATAGACGCGATGAACCAAGGTTTGCGATGTTTGGTGCGCTTCTTTGGACGGATCGTAAACACTCGTTCGATCGCCGGCTCCTAGCCCGCATTATGCAGCGCTTTGAATTTTCCGGCGCCCGCGATAAAAAATTCGCGACAGAACCCAACCGACCGTCAGGTCGCACCCACATCGACGATCTGATCATCGCAGATATCGAAGAATATATCGATATCTGCGTTGCGTTTATACACAGCAGGAATTCTGAGCGCAACTTCTAGTCCATCTACGACGACGATAAGCTCATCAGTCAATTTCTGCTTTGAAATTGCGCCGAGCGTAAATTTTGGTCCACTACGCCCCACGACACCGCCATCGCAGTCAAAAAACGTTGTTTCGAGCACCCAGCCTATCATCGGGACTAGACTGCCTTCGCTGTCAATTTGTTCAACATTAGCAATAAAAATGCAAATCTTTTGCTTAACGCGTTCTGTCATTCCATGGAATCTCAACTCTCGGCCATCGACTTGCATAGAACTCCCCCCGCTCATGGAGTAGCAAATTGTGGGCAGTCTTTATAACCATACCACGTCTGCACAAACGATCTTTTGCCAGCGCACATGTAATGACAATTTGTGAGATACTCACCATCTACAAACAGCTCATACCCAGTATTTAATGAGCATTTATTATCATTTGCATAGCATTGTTCAATAGAACTCGATGGTCTCGGTGTATACGGAGCCGCGGCGACAAGTCCTGTAAAATCTGTCGATACGATAGGCATCTGCCTTGCGTAATTGTATATACTTGGCCCGTCGATGTAGTTAATGTGCGTGATAAGCTGTGTATTTGCTTTAAACAATCGCTCCCCAAGCGCGCTTTTTCGAAATCGGAAGCTTTTGCTCAAAGGAACTTCGCTTGTCGTTGCCCAACGCTCATCCACCCGTAGCGGGTCCGGCTGCACATACCTCCCCAGCGTGGCGTCATAATGCCGATGCCAATTGTAGGCGAGCCCGCTCTCCAGCTGGAACCATTGGCCCGGGAAGCGGAGGTCGATCGTCCCCGGAATGGTCCTTATATAGCTCGTCTCGCCGAAAGGCGAGTAGATCACATCCCACACCCGTGCCTTGTTCTGCGCCGTCATCCGCACCGGACGGCCGAGGTGGTCGGCGTGGACATAATAGATCACCGGCGAGCCGCTCGCGACGTCGCTCACCACGGCGAGCGGAATATCGTCCAGCCAGATATATTCCCGCTGGGTCACGCCGCTCGTATCCGTCTCCGCGATGATGTGGTCGTTGATGTCGTGAACATAGAGAGTCGTGAAGGTGGTCGGCGCCGCCGTTTGCGTCACCGTGCGCGAGACGAGGCGGCTCCGGGCGTCATAGCGGTAGGTCCCGCCTATACCGGGAGAATTGGTCTGCCGCGCTTTCGACAGCCGCCCTTCCACATCATATTCGAAGGTCATGCCCAGCGCGCCGGCGCGCGAGTCGGTCAGCACATTGCCGGCCGCGTCATAGGTGAAATTGCGCACCGTGCCGCCGGGCGGCGTCACCGAGGCGAGACGGTTCGAGGTCGTCGGATAGGCATAGGGCGAGGTCACGCCGTTGAGCGTCTGACCCGTCCGGTTTCCATTGGCGTCATAGGACCAGGAGAGCGCGCCATAATAGCCGCTGGCGGTCTTGAGCCTGCGCGTCGGCGTGTAGGTGAAGCTCTGCGTCTGTGCAGAGTAATCGCCGGGCGGCGTTGTTCCCGGGAACAGATTGTCGACGATCGAATCGATGGTCTCGCCGGTCCAGCTGAGGCTGCGGTCGATTGTGCCGCCCGGATTGTCCGAGGGGCCGACTTGAACCCGCGTGATCCGATAATCCGTGTCCAGCGTGTAGCTCGCGGCGAGGCCATTGCCGAAGGCGATGCCGGTGACCGGGCCGAACGGGGCCCATGTGACGGATGAAGCGAGGGTCTGTGCGGCGCTGGCGGCGTTCTGATAGGTGATGACGCTGCTGATGCGCCCGGCGGCGTCGCGGGAGAAGGCGACGCGCCGCCCGGAGGGATAGACCATTCCGATGATGTTTCCCGCCGCGTCATAGATGTAGTCGACCTCGACGGCAGGCGCGGGGGCATTGGTTCGATAATCGGTCGCTATGCGTCCCTTGCGGTCGAAGATGCGCCAATTGGAGCCCGCCTCCTCATATATGCCGACGAGACGACCCTTGCCGAAATTGCCCGTCTGCGTCACATCCCAGGAGAATGTCTGCCAATAGGCCGAATTGCCGAGATAGGATTTGGCCGTGAGGCGGCCGGCGTCATCGTAAGTGTAATCGATCACGACTCCGCGCGGATCGGTCTTGCGCGAGACGAGGCCGCGCGCGTCGCGGACATAGACTGTCGTCCCCTTGTCGGGCGAACTCTCCTGGATCACCTCGCCGAAGCCGTTGCGAACATAGGTCGTCGTGAGACTGCGCGCGTCCTTATAGGCGGTGATGTCATCTTGACCGTTACGCGTGAGATTAACGGTCGCGCCGTCCTCGTCGACTTCCTGAAGCACCCGATTGAGGGCGTCGAAGCCGTAGGAGAAGACGTTTGAGCGAGGATCCTTGACCGTGGTGAGATTATCAGTGCGATCATAGCCGAAGCTATGCGTCTGTGAGCCTGCTCCGATCGATTTGATCAAACGCCCGAGCTCGTCGAACATCTGCGTTCGCCGGTAGTCGATGGTCGAACTCGCCTCGGCGATCGCGATTTTGGTCGCGTTGCCCATTGCGTCGCGCGTGTAGCCGATCTTCTCACCGGCGGAGTTGGTAATGGTTTTGAGTCGCCTGGCGTTGTCATAGTCATAGATTTCATAGACGCCGTTCGGCTGCATGATTTTAGTCACATCGCCGACTGCGCTGTATTCGATCGTCGTCACGACTGGCGTGTTCGCCGTGTCGATGGAGATGCGCTTGATGCGTCCGCGGCCGTCATAGTCCAGCGCCGTCACCACGCCATTGGCGTCGGTGATCGACGTTGGCTGTCCGAGCGCGTTCCAAGCGGTGGCCGTTGTGATATTTCCGACCTCGTCGGTGACGCGCTTGAGCGCGCCGGATGTGGTGTAGTCGTAGCGAATGGTGTCGCCGGTCCCGGCGAGCGGGCCGTGGACCGCGGTGACATTTCCTGTCGCATCATAGTCGAAAACCCAGATGCGCTTCTGCCCGTTCGTGGAATAGGGAACGGTCTGCGTCGTGGTGTCCTTCTTCGCTATCTGCGTAACGAGACCAGTGGTAGGGTCGATCGTCAGCGTTGTCGTCAGGCCGGGCTCGACGATCGTCGTCGGCAAATTATAGTCGTTGCTCCAGGTCACCTGGGTCGTCGACGCCTGCGGCGTGCCGGCTCCTCGGGTGATTGACGTCGGACGAGCACGCGAATCGCGCACGAATGTCGTAACGCGCCCCTCCTCATCTGTCTGGGAATCGGTGAATCCACTCCCGTTGGGGCCATAGGAGTAGCTGCTCGCGCTCGAGGGGCAATTGGTCGAAGCTTGGCCGACGACTGATGTTTCCCGCGAGTCGTTGCTGTTCGCAGGATGGCTCCAATGATATTCGGCCTTTTTCCCGAGAGGATTGGTCACAGTGCGGATCAACTCGTTGGGAAACGTGGAGGCCGGCGTGTTGTAGAGGATCGAATAAGTGTCCTGGTCAGAGGCATGCGAGGTCGAAATAGCGCGCCCCCGCGCGTCATAGGCGAAAGTGGAATATCGCACATTGCGGGCGTCAGTGACGCCGGTGAGAAAATCAGGATAAGTGGCGTTCTCATACTGATAGGTGGTGAGATCGACCCTGGTCCCGCTGGCGCTGAGCAGCTCGGCCGAGACGAGTCGACGGACCTCGAGCACCGACGAGCCGGGCGCTATGACATCCGGATCATAAGTGTAACGCAGGGATTGGTTTCCAGGCAGGCTGATCTGAGCAACGCTTACCGGCTGATTGAACCAAACCCATTGCCCCGGGTCCGTCGCCCTAGGGTAGACCAAGAAATTCCAGGTGAACCCGAACACGCGGCCATAACTGTCCGTAATGGATTGTAGCGCGCCGGTCGTCGCGTCGTAGCTGAAATTCCAGACGTAGCCCCCCGGCGCTGTCATCTTGATCGGTCGAGCGACATTGTAGGCTACAACTTGTTGATTATTAACCGCGACGTTAAATGTCTGCAACAACCAGATGCGGTTGCTCGCGTCTTTCACGCTCCATTGTGTCGAGGCTCCGGTTATGCTCGACCAATTTGCCGGCGCCGTCCCGACGAACGCCAAAGTATAGTCCCCCTGTGGATTGCTTCCAGTCGTCGAAACGAACTGCGTTCCGGACCTCGTGAAATCGTAAGCGACGCCGTTCGGCAAATGCAGGGTCACGGCGTTTCCGCCGGTTCCTTGCAAATGAACCTCCAACTCAAATCCGAAGCGCCAGCCTCCGATCGCGCCCCGGATTGTTCCGTTGGCTGCCTGAACGCCGTAGATTTGCGGGATACTGCGATAATGCCGCTCGATCAGGAAACGGTTATCCGCCGTCGAAAAGTCCGTGACATGCTCGACCTTCGCGCCGTCGAACAGCACAACGGGATTTCCCCTTTGATTATTTGGGAGACCTCCAGAGTTCGCTCCGCATCCACCGTCCCGCGGGGGCGCGTCTTCGTTGTCACGAACGCATTGCGAACGTCCATTCGGATGCGATCCGGACTCGCAGCGGAATTTGGCGGTGCCGGGAGAATAGAAGCCGCAAGAATTCAATCCGCCGTTACACCTACCATCTCCATACGTCGTCCAGTCGCACTGAAAGAGCGACGGATCGCCAGTCGGATAAGCAGCTATATACCGCGTCGCCGGAGTGTGCGTCGGGTCGGCCGAATTTTCCCATTGCGCCCGACAAGCGGCGTCGGGGGTGGGGAGGCACAGATACGGCCCACTTACGCCCCCCGTCACAACACACCATCCTGTAACGCCTTCTCCCAAATTCGCCTGAGCTCGAACGCTCTCGGGGAGGAAAAAGATCGCGAGCGACAGAGCTGTCGCAACGACGCAGCCGATGAAAGACACAAACCGCATTTCTCACCTTCAATGTCACGAGAAGTTAACAATTTACTTCACGCACAGATGCGCTCACTCCTCCAAAATGTCAAGATCAAGACTCCGGGTTCAGCGACGGGTTGCGGTGGAGAAGGGCGCTTGCAAGCGCTCGAATGAGACAGAACCGAGGAGATCAAATCCCATTTTAATTCCGTATTAATTACGGCGTTTCTCAAGTGATATCGAATTTAGCTTGAGTGATAGGATGCACCTTTTTCTCCTTCGCCAATCGGATCGCAATGCGTCGCCGCGGCGGAGTAAGCAAGCCGCGAAACGGCGCCGAAGGCGAGCTTTCGGCCCGCAGATCGACGAAATGGGCGGCTTTTCCGTCCTTTCGGGGCGCGCCAACAACGCCCCAGCGGCGAAGTTTGGCCTTCGGATGCGTTTTCAAACGACCGTTTATTGATATTAATCAAAATTGCATTTTCGATTTTGAGAGCCTGTTGATAACATCATGGGCGATATGATACACTCGCGGCAATGAGATTGGTTCTGGATACGAACGCTCTGATCGCAGCACTCCGAAGCCCAAGCGGAGCCTCCGCGGAGCTTCTCAAGCTTGCGCGTCGAGGACAGATCCAGCTTTTGGCCAGCGCCGCCCTCGCAATCGAATATGAGGCCGTCTGTCTGCGCGACGAACACCGAAAAGCGGCCGGCCTGTCGACAAAGGAGGTCGTTCAGTTTCTCGATGCGATCATCGATCTGATCGAACCGGTCGAAATCTGGTTCCTTTGGCGGCCGCAATTGCGAGATCCGGGCGACGAGCTCGTGCTCGAGGCGGCTGTAAATGGGCGGGCCACGACAATCGTGACGTTCAATTTGCGTGACTTCGGACTTGTCCGAGAGCGCTTTGGGATCGACGTTCTCACGCCGAGAGATACGCTGATGAGGATGGTGCGATGAAAACGAAAACAGCCGCTTATGCCCTGCGGCTCCCCGCTTCGATGAAGGCGGAAGCCGAAAAGATCGCCGCCGAGGATGGCACGAGCCTCAACCAGTTCGTCGCTTCAGCGGTGGCCGAAAAGGTTTCGGCGTTGCGCACGGCTCGCTATTTCGCGGAAAAGAAAGGCCGGACCGATTGGAGCGCCTTCGACCGTATCATGCGCCGCGAGGGTGGCGCGCCACCGGTTGCAGACGACAAGATTCCGGAAGCTTATCGAACGGCGCGCAAATAGTCCGTTGCTGATTTTGTCGGAAGGAGACGAGGGCGAATGCCCCTGATCGGCTATGCCCGCGTCTCGACCGAGGATCAGGTCACGGACGCCCAGACCGATGTGCTGAAGGCGGCCGGCTGCGTCGAGATTTTTCGCGAGCACATGTCGGGCGCCAAGGCCTCGCGGCCGGAACTGGCCAAGGCGCTGGCGCGGGTGCGCCGCGGCGACGTGCTGGTGGTGGCAAGACTCGATCGCCTCGCGCGCTCACTGTCGCATCTCCTGTCGGTGATCGCCGAGCTCGACGCCAAGGGCGCACATTTCAAATCACTCGCCGATCCGATCGACACGACGACCCCGCAAGGCCGTTTCGCCCTGCAGGTTCTGGGCGCCGTGGCCGAGCTGGAGCGCGCTTTGATCCGGGAGCGCACCAAGGACGGCCTGCGCGCCGCCAAAAAGCGCGGCCGCATCGGCGGCAATCCAAAGCTCCGCGCCGGCGACCGCGACGCCATCCAGCGCATCGTCGACGCCAAGGCGGCGAATTATTTCGCGCGCGTCAATCGAACGGCCGAACATTGGCTGCCGGTCGTCCGGCAAATGCGCCCGGATCACCGCTGGCAAGATGTCGTGCGCGTTCTGAACGCCAAGCGCGATGGCGCCAATGGCGCTCCCCTGCCCCAATGGACCGCCGAGCGCCTGAAGCGCGCGGTCAAATGCTTCGTCGCCGAGGGTTTGATCGAGCCCCGCCTCCTCCATCAGGCCGCCAGCCGAAAAGTCAGCAGCGAACGACTCGTCACGCTCGTCGCCGGGATCAAGCGGGCCAATCCCGATCTGACGCTCGCGCAAATCGGCGCGCAGCTCGAGGCGATGTATGAGCGCACGCCGCGCGGCGGAACGCGCTGGGCGCCCTCCTCCGTCAAAAGCCTGCTCGACCGCGCCGAAAAGCTCCGATTGCTCGCCGCCGAAACGCTGTGATCGAGCGGACGGCCGAGGCTCGTGAAAACCCATCCCCACGTCACCCCGTTTTCTTACGCTCGCGCGCCGCTTTCGCAGCCTTGCCGCGCAACAGCGCCATCAACACGGGCCCGAGCGAGAACTCCCCTGCCCTCGCCTTTTCGGTCAGGACACGGAGATAGCCGCCAGCACTCTTGATCTCCTCGCCGCGTTGCAGGATGGCGGCGATGACGATCGAAGCGTCATGCTCGCCCAAGACGTCCACGGCCTGCGCCCAAGCGTCTGGCGAAACGCCGAGAGCCGAGCGCACGATCGCCGCCGCAGCCGCCAAGTCTCGCCAGGAGGCAATTTCGCCGCTCGGAGCATAATCGACGATGTCTGGACAAGCCTCCAGCACCATGCCGAGCGGATAGGCGCGAAGCGCTGGTTTGGGATCGACGATTCGCGAACGATCCGAGGACGTTTCAGCGCCACGTTCGATCGGTCCTCTACGCTTTTCGAGATTTGGCCCGGACGGATCGGCCCTGCCTTCTTGAAGGCTAGGTTCAAGATCAGAAGAGTTTGTGGTTTGATTCTGTATGTGGCGCTCAGTTTGAGACTCATTGCCGCTCATATTTTGAGCTTTTATGTGCGTTTCCAGCGACTTGTGGATTTCGGCCGCTAGCGCGGTCAGCTCTCGGGCCAGAGCCTCCAGATCGGCGCGGGAAAGCCTCCGACCATAGCGCCCCGAGAGCGTCGCGTAGCGTTCATGTGCGCCGGCCCAGTCACCCGAGACGCCCTCCTCCAAAGCGGTTTCGATCATTTTTGCGATGTCGCGGCGGGTGAGCGTGATCTTCTCGCGCAGCAGCGCGATCGCGCGATTCTCGGCCCGCATCTCCTCGGCGAGGTTCTCGATTTCGCTCGAGCGCGCGACGAGCGGCGCGAGATCGAAGCCGAAAGCGTCCTCAATGGCTCCCCCCTGCCCTTTTCTGGCGAAGCGTTTGCCGTTTGGGGAATCGCGGCGGATGATCAGTCCGGCGTCGACCAGACAGGCGAGATGTCGCCGCAGCGTCGCCGGCGCCATGCCATGGGCGCGGATCGAGAGCTCCTTGTTCGAGGGAAACACGACGATGCCGCCGGCGGCTCCGCTCGCCTCCTCACGCCTCGCATTATTCCCCGCCAAAGCGAGGGCGGTCTCCTGATGGAAGCTCAACAGCGCGTGCAATACGGATAGCGCGCGCTCGGTGACGCCGAGCGGCTCTTTGGCTTCGGTGAGCGCCCGAAACAATCGCCATTTGTGCACGACGGTTTCGGATGCGCCCGGTTTCGCCGCGAACTCCTCGGTCGCGGTCTGGCTCGCCACCATGGCGAGCGACAGCGACCGCCGCCCGAAGGGCGTCGTTGGACGTGTCTGCATGATCCTTTGCCTCGTTCGGGCAAAAGAAATTCGCTCACCGAAACGGCGCCGACTCTTGACAGCGATTCGCGGAAGTGTGATTCTCTAAGGTGTCAGACTTTGAGAAGGGCTTCCGGGACGGAGACGTTTCGGGGGCCTTTTTCTTTTGCGATATCTCCGATGTTTCAGTTGAGCTTGAAATCGTCAGTCAGGTTCGGCTGGCTTCGAACTCAATGTTGCGAGATCGCAACATCGGGCGGTTCCGACGCGCTCCCTTCCTGAAACCGCTTGTATAGGTCCGGCAAGTTCTCGGTCAGCCATGTCGAGAACTGACTTTCACTTTTATGAATAGCGAAGGTGTGGCCCTTGGCTGTCCAAGAAACATAAGCGATTTGTTTGCCTGTCGAACTAGTGATCTCCTTACGCTCGACATATGTCGCCGAGGCCCGCCGCCCCTCGTCGAGAGCCTTCAGAACCGCGAGAAATCTCTGATCGGACGCCATGCTGGCGAAAGTGGTGCGTGCTATGACGGTAGAAGCCCTATCGATGGCACCTTCTGTGGAAAAAGCGCTTGCGAGGTCTTGCCATCGCGGCTGTCCGACGCCAGGAGCGCGTCCAATTGCTCTAATGATATCGCGGGGGACGGCTTCGACGACGGATCGCATTTTCGAGAGCCCCGTTCTATCGACGCCGAGCGTCGTCCAAACCGCTTTCGAAGTGAGTCCTTGTGCTTCCATTTCCTTTGCAAAAAGCGCACGTTCGATCCATGTCAGCGCTTCCCGGCCTCCGTTTTCTGCGCCTTGCTCTAGGATCAGCTCGGCGTCAGTCAGCGGTCGAATGAAAGCGCGAACCTTCCGGTCAAGGGACTTGAGGGCCTGAAGGCGGCGATGGCCGTATGCGAGCTGATACCTACCGTCCTTTTCCGGGTGCGGCCGGACCAGAACGGGGATTTTTTGGCCTTCTGCTTCGATCGAAGCGACGAGCAAATTGAACGCCTCTTGATCCTGCTCGAGGCGATCGCCAAAGGGGGAGGGATCGATAAGGCCGGCATCCAGGGTCGTGACGGAATCCGCTGTGAGATCGTCGAGGCTCCGACTCAGCCCGGTGATCGCTGTGGAAACGACGCGTTGACGTGGTTGGGACGCCACGCTGTGTAGCTGCGGCGTGTCGATGGCAGGTTCGGTGGATCCGAGCTTGCTCAGAATGGAAGGTCTCTTCAAGCTCTCCCCCATGATTTGTGGATGAGCGCCAGAATTTCTGCGTTCACGCTATCCATGCTCTCAAGCGCCCTCTTCCAAGATTCTCGCGGCACATCGCCGGGCTCAAGTTCGTAGAGCGATTTCTTCGCGAGACCAGCCGCAGCGACGGCTGTGCTTTCGAGCGCCGTCGAAACGAAGACGTGTTCGTCGAAAAGGTGTCTCAGTAGCCCAACGATATGTGCTTGTGGCCCGTCACTTGGCGTATGGCGCGTAACGAGAAAACGTATCCAATTCTGCTCGAGCCGGGCACCGTTCCGTGCGAGCTCATCGGCCAGATCTCGAAGCATAATCAGATATTGATTCATGCTCGCAACATCCAGCATCGCCGGGTGGACCGTGATGATGAGGATTGTAGCGGCAAAGAGACCAGCGAGAGTGCCAAACCCGAGATTAGGCGGCGTATCGAGAATCGCGATGTCAAAATCTCGAGCGACTTGGTCGATCGATTTTTTCAGTCGCATGAAAAACAAGCCGAGCTCGTCGCGTTCACGCGATGCGAGCGCACGTGCCGTGTCGTGCTCGAATTCCATCAATTCTAGGTTGCCAGGCACGATCGAGACGCCTGGGATGTAGGTGTCCCGAATGACTGAGCGAAAGGGTTTGTGGTCATTGTATCGAATGGCGGCGTAAGCAGTTTCGTCGGGGCCGACGTCGAATTCGGGTTGCAGGCCGAAGAGACTCGTGAGCGAAGCCTGCGGGTCGAGGTCCACGCAGAGCACGCGATAGCCTTGGATTGCAAGATAATGGGCTAAATGGATGCTCGACGTAGTCTTGGAGGATCCGCCTTTAAAGTTCGTGCAGGTGACGATTTGCAGTGGCTCGTTCGGCCGCCTCCAAGGTTTAAGGGCGAGGGCGTCCTCTGGCCTGACCTCAGCGAGATAGGACCGCAGCTCGGAGACCTGTTGAAGTGTGTAGACGCGCCGATTGTTATCAAGGCGCGCAGGTTGAGGTCCCTTACCTTCCAGCGTTAGCGATCGGAGGGTCGATTCGGGAACCTTGAGGAGGCGCACGAGATCGTTTGTCGAGAACGTCCGTCCGAATGCTTTTTGGGACGACGGAGGATATAGCCGAGTTCGCAGCGACAGCAGCTCCTGAGAGAGAGCGGCTGTGAACCGATCAATTTTCGCCGTCGTATCCGACATAGCGTCCATGTGGTCCAAATCCCCGTATGACGGATTCGACGTCGTTCGATGAGGAACACCGTCAGGTGTTGCCGATTCTTTCGAGAACGGCAAGAGAAAAAGAGTTAACGAAAATTGAGAAGCAAGCCTAACTCTCCAAAGCGCTTGTCGAGAGCACATGATATGTTTGGATTTTGTAGCAGGCGATTTATCCGGTTTGAGGCCGGAGAGATCGCATGTTGCCGAAGGTTCGGAGGGCTCGGATTGTCGAGGCCAATGGGCGGCGTCGAGCGAGGACATTGAGCTGCGTCGACGCGGCGGAGCTGTTGGGGATGAGCGAGCGGCATTTTCGCCGGCTGCGGGACGCCTATGAGGAGAAGGGCGCGGAAGGGCTGATCGACCGGCGGCGCGGGCGTCCGGCCGGCGGGCGCCGGTCGACGAGATCGAATGGATGCTGGAGCAGTTCCGCACCCAATATTTCGACTTTACCGCCAAGCACTTCCACGAGGCGATCCACGGCGAGAAGATGCCGGGGGGCGCCAAGTTCGAGCGCTCATACACCTTTACGAAGAGCGTGCTCCAGCTACGCGGTCTGACGACCAAGGCCAAGAAGCGCGGCGCTCATCGGCGGCGGCGCGAGCGACGGCCGCTGCCGGGGATGATGCTGTTTCAGGACGCCTCGACCCATCCTTGGCTGGAAGGGCACGGCCCGCTCGACCTCGTCGCGACCATGGACGACGCGACGAGCCGCCTATTGTCGATCTTCCTCGTCGAACAGGAGGGAACATGGTCGAGCCTGCGCGGGATCAGGGAGACGATCGAGGAGCACGGGCTGTTCTCGAGCTTCTACACCGATCGCAGCAGCCATTATTTCTTCACGCCGGAGGCCGGCGAGAAGGTGGACGCCACGCGGCCGACACAGGTCGGGCGGGCGCTGGCGCAGCTCGGCATCGAGCACATCGCCTCCTATAGCCCGCAGGGGCGCGGGCGGATGGAGCGGCTGTGGGGCACACTCCAGAAGCGGCCGCCGCCGCTGCGCCAGGAGGGCGTCCGCGGCGACATCGAGGCGGCCAAACCGATGGCCGGCGAGCATGTACATGGCGCAGCACAATGAAAGTTTCGGAATGAGGCGGCAGAGGACGGCAACGCTTCACGGCTGATTTCGCTCGTCGAGGAAGAGGTTGCTTGCGGCTCGCAGGTCGGTGACCGACCGTAAGACCCCGCGCTTCTGTCTGCGCTTTGTGAGCTTCTACGGCGTTGAGGCACGAGGCGAATGTTGGCGTGAAATGGAATGTGCGCCGCAGATGGCGGCCGAGCCAATGGCGGCCTACGCTTCAAGGATTTCACCTATCGCGCGACAGCTGGAGCCGCGAGCGTCGCGTCGTCGGCAAGGCGGAATGGATGACGCCGTCGCAGGCCGAAGCCGACGATACGACACAGCGCGAGAAGAAGAAAAAGAAGAAGAAGGCGAAGCGCGCGCAACTCGGCAATCCGCGCTTCATCGTGATCTCCGCGGACAAGACGACGCATGGCGCGCTCTATGAGAATTTCTATTGCGCACGCGGCGAGATGGAGAATCGCATCAAGGAATGCCAGCTCGATCTGTTTGCCGATCGAATCTCCTGCGGACCATGCGCGCCAATCAGCTGCGCCTGCGGCTCGCGTCCTTCGCTTATGTGCTAATGAGCGCGTTGCGCCGTCTTTGTCTCTCCGGCACGAAGCTCGCGAATGCGACCTGCGGAACGATCCGTCTGAAGCGGTTGAAGATCGGCGCGCAGGTGAAGATCAGCGTGCGGCGCGTTCTGTTCTCGATGGCGTCGGCCTTTCCATACGTGCACGAATTCGCCGCAGCCTGCGCGGCGCTGACATGAAGCCGCGCCGAACCCACCCCTCGGCCCACCGGAGCCCCCACCGAAACGCCAAAACGTCCGACCAACACACCAGGAGCTTCAGCCGGAACGAGGACGCGCGCCGACACGTCCTCGATCACCAAATCCGGCAACTTATCCGCGACCCCGCCAAGCGGCACCGTGGGGGTGAGATATGCGGGTTAGGGGACTCAAATGCCTGGTTCGATCCACCAGGTTGCCATGGGCCCGGCTTAGAACGTTGCGAGCTCGCAACATTTGGAGACAGTCTGCTCGTGACCGACCAGCGGGGCCGATCAAAAGCGAGCCCGAGTGGGCTCATGGATGTTGCTAGCTCGCAACATTCATGAGCTGTTCCCAGGTCACCGCCAGGATCGACGCCGAATGTCTTCGAGGCGTTCGTCACGAGTCAAGCGGCCATCAACGAAAACCTCGCCGAGCAAATTTTCCTCTCCCTCATGGCGCTCCTCCGCGCGAATGGTGCGCGGCGCGCCGTCCCTGAGGACCAGCGCGAGGCGACCTTTCTTCGAGGCCTTGCCGGGATCGTCGATCGGCTGCTTGAACACGTCGATCCATTCGCCGTCGACGCGGATAGCGTTCGTCTTCATCGCGAATTTGAGCGTGTCCCGATCAAGCTTCTGCAGCAGCGCCCCGCCCATTCCAAAAGCAATATTGTCCGCCGCGAAGCCTTTGGCGCGCAGATTGTCGAGGATTGCCGCGATCGAGTCTTCGTCGACGCCGTCGCCCTGAATGACGCGGACGCAATCCGGCAGCACGCGAAACCCTTTGGAGTTGGTGCGCACGCCGAATTTCTCGGCGAGGATTCCGACGATCTCCACCGGCGTCGTCCTCGGGTCGCCGGAGTCGGGCCGCACCACCAGCGTTCCGCCCATGGCGCGAACCTGCGAAGCGAGGCTTTCGCCCCAAATCTCCGCTGTCGCGCGATAGACGTCATAGCTGTCGGAGACGACGGCCACGACCTTTCCCGGCCCGCCGAAATTGCGCAGCATATTGGCGTAGGCGTCCGCCTCGCGCTCACGGCCCCAGGAGGTGATCGTCGAATGCTCGGCGGCCGGGATCGAGAATCCCGCCATGGGCTCGTGATAGACGCGCCGCGCCGTTGCCAACGCCGCGAGGGTGTCGGTGCCACGGAAATTGACGAGATGGGCGAGGCCGCCGATCGAAGCGCTCTCGCTGCTCGAAGCGCCGCGCGCGCCGAAATCATGCAATGCGAACACCAAACGTTCCTGTGGCGCATCCGACGTCTCGCTCCAGGCGGCGTCGATGATCTTCTTCAAATGCCAGGAGCGCGTCGCCACCGTCGTCGGATACCAGACGGCGCGCAACAGCGCCGTTTCGAGATAGGAGACGATCCACGGAACGCGCGGGTCGGTGTTGACGATCTGCACGAGCGCATTGCCGGTCGGCAGCACGCTGCCCTCGCGAACCGCCTCGATACGCACGGGCATATGGCCGCCATGCGCGTTCAGCACATGATCCCAGCCGGCGCGATTGAAAGGCTCGCCATGCGCGAGCAGCATCTCTTCCGCCTCGTCTATGTCGGCGCGCGTGATCGGCTGCGTCAGCACATCCTTCAAATAGATCTGCAAGCCGAAGAACAGGCTCTGCGCAAAGGCGCCGCCGCGCGATTCGATATAGCTCGAGACGAATTCCGTCCCGGGCGGATATTGCAGAAAATGGCTGGCCTTGTAGCTGTCGGCGTCGAGAATTCTGCTGATGCGAGTCATGTCTGGAATCTCCTCCAGCTCGAAACCGGCGCCCGGACTCCCCGGACGCCAAAGTAAAAATCAGTCGATCAACGCGCCCGTCATCTCGCGGATGATGGCGGCATGGTCCTCGAAAAACTGGTCGGCGCTCAGACGGCCGAGCTCGTGCCAGGATGCGCTCGCGGCGTCGTCGTCGCCGCGTACCGAGAACATGGGCTTGCGTGCGGGAAGGTCGAAGAGAAAGGCCTGGGTCACGACGCGCCCGCGTTCGGAGCGGTCGGGATGGTCGAATAGCCGCGTCTTGGTCTCGTCGATGAAGGAGGCGAGCATGGCCGGAGGGATCTCGCCCTTCTGGTCGGAGATTTTGGTCTCCTCCTTCAATTCGCGCACAGCCGCATCGCGAAAGCTCTCATTGGGATCGACATGGCCGCCCGGCAGGGCGAGCAGCCCGGCGCCGGGACGCCGCGCGCGCTCCACCAGGAGAATATGGCCCGACTGAACGACCACTGCATCGACGCAATTGATGAACACAGGGTAGGGTGTCTTGCCCCAGGCGGCCTTGTAGTCGCGATAGAATTCCGTCTCGCCGACCAGCCATTTGAAGGCGTCGGTCAGCATGAAACGGGCGAGAAACTCGCTCGTCTCCGCAGGACAGAGCGGCGCGTCGGGAATGCGCGGCGCGCGGCGCAAATAATCCTCGCGCAGATCGGTCGAATTGAGCGTGCCATGCTGCGTCGGCACATCGACCGCGTCCCAATTGGGAAACATGCGCAAATAATAGGAGGACTTGTCCTTGCTGTGGCCGATGAGCCCCACCGAGGCTCGCTCCGAGCCGCCGTCCTCGGCGATCGCCTCGTCGACGCTGCGCTGGACATGGGCAATCCAAGCGCGGTCGTTGTAGAGAAAATCCGGCAGCGGCCGGACGAGAATGCGATCGGGCGCAGCCTCGATCGCGCCGCGCGCGGCGAGGATCGTGTCGCGCCGCTCCTCATAGGTGAAAGGGTTGCGCGGCGATCGCGCGGCATTGGACGAGCCGACCAGCACGATGAGCTTGCGCCCGGCGGCGAGCGCCTTACGCATGACATGGAGGTGGCCGTTGTGAAGGGGCTGAAACCGCCCAATGAACACGAGATAATCGTGTTTTTGCGCCGATGCGCTCATATTCAGGTCTCCCCTGAAAGATGTCGATGTCTCGGACTCCCCGTGACATGCGGAGCTTAGGCGCAGGCCAGGGCGGCCGTCAATGACCTTGTCGCGGACAGTTTCTCAGCTTGATCGTCGCGCGGAGAGCGGCGGCGCAGCTCTGGACAACACTTCGGTTCAGTCGCCGTCAGTGGCAGGGCTCCGAATCCGGGTTAATGGGCTGAGGCTTCCAAGGCGATGGCGAGATAATCCTCGCGCCAGCTGGCGATTTTTCTGCGGAGCTTGATGCTGGTGCGTGTGGGCTTTGTGGCCTTGCGCTGCGGTTTCATGGGCTTGTTCTCGGGCTCGGGGGCGGTGCGGATCATATTGATGGCGAAATGCCTGACGACGGCCATGTTTCTCGCGCCATGGCCCTTGCGCAAGCGGGATTGGTCTTCGGCGAAGACGACGTCGAGCACCCAATGCAGCTGGTTCTCTATGCCCCAATGGCCGCGCACGGCCTCGCCCGCCCGCTTCGCTGGGAGAAGGGCCGAGGAGATGTAATAGCGCGTCTCGAAGCGGCCGCGGTCGGCAAGTTCGGCCTGCGATTTGACGCGAATGATCGTCGCGGCGTTCGGCAGGCGCAGCTCGCCCGGAAAGCGGCGCTCGCCGTTCAGCCAGTCGATCTCGGTGATGACGCTCACGCTGCGCTGCTCGATGCGGCCATGGCCCTTGTCGAAATCGACGCATGTGTCGATCCGCGTCGCGGCGGAAAAAGCGCTCTCGATCTCGGCGCGCAGGGTCGGCTGATTGGCTTTGACCGCCAGCAGATAATCGGCGCCCTTGTCCACGATCGCCTGGGCGATCCTGGCGTTGGTGGCGATGGCGTCGATGGAGACGAGCGCGCCTTTCAGCGAGCCGCCTTCGGAAAGGCGATCGAGCAGGACGGGAATGGCCGATAGTTCATTGCTCTTGCCCTCGACCGCCTCCTGGCCGAGCACGAGGCGGCTCGTGGTGGCGAAGGCGGAAACGAGATGCAGCGGGGCTTTGTCCTCGGCGCGATCATGGCTGCGACGCGAGGTCTTCCCGTCGATGGCGATGAGCTCGGGTCGCTCCGGCCAGGTCTCGCGCACCCAGCCAGTGAAGGCCGCCGAGAACAGCGCCGGATCGACGCGGTTCATGAGCAGGGTGAGCCAGCGTCCGCCCGGCACGCCGTGCTCATAAGGCAAATAGCGGCGCAGGAAGCCGATGTTGGCCTTGCCCCAAGATGCAATAGCGTCGAAGTGATCGCAATCGGCCATGGAGGCGCAGACGACGAGCAGCAGCACCTCGCGAAGCGGATGCGCGACGCGCCAGGGCTCGCGCGGGTCGTCAATGATCGAGAAATGGTCGAGAAGCGCTTTCAGACGCGACTTCTCTTTGAAAACTGCGAAGGCGAGGCTCATCACGGCGGCTCCAGAATCACTCCGCCGATAGGGAATCACGCCTGACCCAATCCGTTAACCGCCGTTAACCCGAATTCGGAGCCCTGCCGTCAGTGGAACCGCGGTTGACGATGTATGCACTGCGCTATATTCTCCTGAAGACAACCGAGACGCAGATGAAAGCCCCCGCTTCGCACGAGACCGCCTTCCGCGATGCCACGAGCGCCGACCCTTTGCGCGAGGCGTTTCTCCGTCGCTCGATAGATACGATCACTCGGATTGCCGCGCATGCCGATCCGAAAATACTCTCTGACGCGCTCGCCGCCTCGACCGGTTTCGGCGCCCTCGCGCGCGTACTGGCGGACACCGCGACCACCGAAGCCTCGCTTGTCGACCTGGACCCGATCGCCCCGCTTGTGGCGCGGAACGCGGGACATCGCGTCCAGATCCTCGACGCCGCTGGAGGCACGCTCTCCTCGAACGAGGTCGCGCAACTGCTTGGAGTCAGCCGGCAGGCGATCGAAAAGCGCCGGCGCGCCAACGCGCTGCTCGCCGTGCGCATGGGCCGTGATTGGCGCTATCCACGTTGCCAGTTCGACGAGGCCGAGGGGACGGTCGTCGCCGGACTGCCGAAGCTTCTCGACGTCTTCGCCAGATCCGGTCCTTGGGTCGCGATGGATTTTCTGTTGACGGCCGACGAAGTTCTCGGAAACGAGACGCCGATGCAAAGGCTGCGGCGTGAGGGACTGACCCCCGAGCTGGAACGTCTCGCCCGGGTCGAACAAGGCGACGGCTTCGCGTGAGCCCGGCCCGAGGCCCTTCGGGCGTCGCGGCTTTCCCCCCAGCTGCTCTCGCCACTGCGGCACTACCGATCGAGATTCTGCCAGCTCGGATGGAGTTCCACCGCGTCCATCGCACGGAGCATCATCCGATATTTTTCGGTCCGGGTCCGGGAGCGCCACCGACTTATCGCTTCGATAGCGCCTCGGGCTCATTTGGCGTGCTTTATGTCGCATTTCGCTTCGCCGGCGCGCTGGTCGAGACCTTGTCGCGCAACCCACGCAGGAAAATGGTCGCTCAAGCCGACATCGAAGCGCGCGCATCGAGCGTCGTGCGCTGTCGGCGTGCGCTCCGTGTTGTACAGCTGCACAGCGCCGGGCTGCAGATTCTCGGTCTCGACAATTCCATCTCGACGGGACCTTACGAACCTTGCGGCGCCTGGGCCGATGCGCTGTGGGCGCATCCTGACGCGCCTGATGGGCTCGCCTTCCGCTCACGGCACGATCCCGACCAGATATGCTTGGCGATTTTCGAGCGGGCAGGCTCCGGCTTCGACGCGGAACCAGCCGTGCGGCTCGTCGACCGGCTTCCGGAAGTCGCCAATATCCTCGGCGCTTACGGAAAATCGATCCTGCCGACGCCTCGCTGACGAAAAAGGGAGAGGCTGGTAGTCTTTGCCACGCTTGAGGCGCGTCTTGCCAAATCGGCTGAAGTTCACTCCGGTGCTGAGAGACGATGCGGAATGTCAATCGGCATCCAAAATTGACCCCCGATCGGCGTTCAAAATTGACCCCCATTTGGCGTAGGGCGGAACGCGAGCGCTCGCCCCGGCGGAGCTGGCGGGATTGCGCAGCCGGGGCGAGTGCGTTTCGGTTCGCGATGTGATCGGGAGGATCAGGCGCGGTTCTTGAAGCGCCAGCTTTCGTTGCCGGTTTCGACGATGTCGCAATGGTGGGTGAGGCGATCGAGCAGCGCGCTGGTCATTTTCGCATCGCCGAACACGCTCGGCCATTCGCCGAAAGCGAGATTGGTGGTGACGATGATCGAGGTTCGTTCGTAGAGCCGACTGATCAGATGGAAGAGCAATTGTCCGCCCGACTGCGCGAACGGCAAGTAGCCGAGCTCATCGAGTATGATGAAGTCCATTCTCGTGAGATAGTCCGCAAAGCGTCCCTGACGACCGCCTCGCGCTTCGCTCTCGAGCCGGTTGACGAGCTCGACGGTGTTGAAGAATCGGCCACGTTTTCCAGCGCGAATACAGCTTCTGGCGATCGCTATCGAAAGATGAGTCTTCCCCGTGCCGGTTCCGCCGACGAGAACGCAATTACGTTGTTGGTCGAGGAAGCCGCCGCCTGCGAGATCGCGCGCCAGAGCTTCATTGATCGGCGCGCCCTCGAACTGGAAGTCCTCGACGTCCTTCGCCAATGGCAGCTTCGCGACCGTCATCTGATATTTGATCGAGCGCGCATGTTTTTCGGCGATTTCCGCCTGGAGAAGATCGCCGACGATGCGCGGCGGCTCATGCTGCCGCTTTATGCCCGTCGACATCACCTCGTCATAGGCGCTCCTCATGCCGAAGAGCTTGAGCTCTCCCATGAGATCGAAGAGCTGCGTGCGTTCCATCAGGCCGTTCTCCTCAATTGATCATAGCGGGCGCAGTCGGCGAGCGGCATGTGCAGCAGCGTCAACGACTGGGGTGTGGGGATCGCCGGAGGTGGCGGCGGCTCGCGCCGGCGGGCGAGAATGTTGAGAATGACGTCGGCGGAATGGACGCCTTGGCCGAGCGCCTCCGCGCAGGCTGCCTCGACAGCGGTCAATCCATCGTCGACGACGGCGGCCAGAATCTTGACCATTTGTCGATCGCCGTCGTCGCCGGTGAGCTTGCGTCGCACGCGTTCGATCGCGCCCGGCAGCACCCAATCCTTGAATGGCGCGCCGTTCCGCAGCGCGCCGGGCTTGCGCGCGAGAACCGGCACGTAATGCCAGGGATCGAAGATCGTCGCGCCGCGCCCGAAAGCGCGCGCATGTTCGGCGACGACGCGCCCTTTTTGACGGAAGACGATGCGGTCGGCGTAGGCGTGGATCTCGACCGGGGCGCCGACGGCGCTCGCATTGACCGAATATTTATTGTTGTCGAAGCGCATAGCAGTTGCGCTTGCGCAAGCTGCGTACACTTGCTTGCGCGGCAGGTCTTCGACACCGACGCCGTCAGCTCGTGGAATCCGTCGAACCGTCCGCGCAGCGGGACGAGCTTCGGCCGCTCTTCCTCGAAAACCTGCCAAATCGTCTTGTCCGGCATCTCGGGATGCGGATGCGCCTTGGCGTAGCCGACGCATTTATCGAGAAGCCACGCGTTCATATCCTCATAGGTCTTGAACCGCAGGCGCGGCGTGAAGAACCGTTCCCGCGCCAGGCCGACCTGATTTTCGACCTGGCCTTTCTCCCAGCCGGACGCCGGCGTGCAGGCGACCGGCTCGACGAGATGATGGCTGCACATTTGTGCGAAGCGTCGATTGAACTTGCGCTCCTTGCCGACGAAGATCGCCTCCACCGCCGTCTTCATATTGTCGTAGATGCCGCGCGTGCAGGCGCCCCTGAAGAAGGTAAAGGCGCGATCATGCGCGTCGAAAACCATCTCCTGCGTCTCGCGCGGATAGGCGCGAACGAACAGCATGCGGCTGTGGCACAGACGCATGTGCGCGACCTTCACGGTCGTCGTCACGCCGTCGAGCACAACGATCTCGTGGCTCCAGTCGAACTGATAGGCTTCGCCCGGCGCAAAGCTCAGCGGCACATAGGCGGCGGCCGTCGCCGCGCCTTGCTCGCTGCGCCATTTGCGCGCGTAGCGACGCACGGCGTCATAGCCGCCCGAATAGCCCAGCCCGCGTAAGTCCTCGAAAACGCGGATCAGGGTCAGCCGCTCGCGCGCCGCCTTCTTCTCATTCTCCGCCAGCAGCTCGTCGAGCTTCTCCGACCAAGGTCCGAGCTTGGGCAGTGGCTGATTGTCGCGCTCATAGGCGAAGGAGGTCGCCTCCGAGCGCAATGCCTTGCGGACCGTGTTCCGTGAAATGCCCAGATCGCGGACGATCTCCTTGATCGTCTTGCCCTTGATGAAATGCTCGCGACGGATTCGCCCGATCGTCTCCACAATCAACATCCCCCTCCACCCGCCCTTGCAACCAAAGCGGGAGGACTGTCCGGCCTTCACCAGAGGGGGTCAATTTTCGACGCCGATTCCCCTCGTATGGGGGTCAATTTTGCACGCCGAATAACACTCGCGCTCCCCGGAGCTGAACCCTGTCGAAAATATTTGGCAGTTCCTACGCGCCAACTGGCTCTCGAACCGCGTCTTCGAGACCTACGACGCGATCATCGACGCCGCATGCGATGCTTGGAATCGACTCATCGCACAGCCCCAGTCCATCACATCGATCGGAATGCGAGATTGGGCGCATATCGGTCAATCGTCATAGCCTTTGGTATGATCGCGAGAAGCGGCTCACGCTCTGTCGTCGTCTCGCCACCGCCGCGGCCGTCGATCATCCGGTCGAGCCGAAGGTCCGCGCATGCGACGATTCCTCCACCGCCGCAGCGCATGTCTTCCCGTGCCCCGACTGCGGCGGGCTCATCCGCCGCATCGGCGCCGTTCCACCCGCGAGGGCTCGCCCGTTCCGCTGCGACACGTCATGAGCCCGGCCATCGCCTCCGCCCGGAGGGAGCGCCGGACACCTCCCCGTTTTGCTCGCCGCACCATGTGTCGGCGGAACGCCGGGCATGCGGGAGAGCGCGCAGAGCTGAAAGGAGGCGCTCGTCGAGCTGAAGAAGCGCGGCCTGGTGGTCGCGCGGGAGATCGCCGTCGGCGACGGCGCCCTCGGCGTCTGGAAGGCTCTCGAGGAGGCGTTCCCGAAGACGCGCGATCAGCGCTGCTGGGTGTACAAGACGCTGAACGTCCTCGACGAGCTGCCGCCATTGCTAAAAGCGGCATGAAAACCCCATTTAAATTTATCGGCCCCACCAAAATTCGTGACAGAACCCGAGCAAGTGCTATCTGGCGTTGGTTCCTGGAGCATTATTCTTGCCGTCGTTATAGTCGAATCGCTGGCCGTCGACTTCAATGCTACGAATGCGCGAGCCATATCCGCCGCCGTGACGGACTGCCGGCTTCTGCGCGGCGACCGCCAGCACATGTCGCGGACGCGCGCGGGCCGCGGGAGGCGGAGTTTCGGCGGGCTCCACGTTCTGCATATTTTCGCTGACGGAGGGAGTGACCGCCGCCATGATGGCTGATTTGCCCGACGCCGTCGATAGGGTCGGGTTCGGGGGCTTGGATGATACGTTCGCGGCGGCGCTCGTGAGCACATTGGCAGCCGAGAGAGCCGTCTGCTGGATTTGGGTTGCCTGCGCCTGCGTCGCGGCGCGCGCTTCCGCCTTCGCGTCGCGATAGGTGCTGTTGGTGACGGTCCCACTCCCGGAATCGTTGACGCCCACTAACCCGCTCGAGCCATTGGTCACGCTGCCAGTCGCGGAGGAATTCTCGATCGCGCCGTAATTATAGCCGACGAGGCCGCCGGCGCGGCCGTCATCGGGGCTCCCCTGCGATACGTCTCCGCTCGCGGTCGAATTGCTGATGGCGCCGAACGCATTGGTCCCGACCAGGCCGCCCGCGCCGAACAATATCGCCATGACATTGCCGCTCGCCGAGGAATCGGAAATCGCGCTGCGGACACTGAAGCCGACCAATCCCCCGACAGTCATATAACCGGTCACATTTCCGCTCGCCCAGCTGTTGGATATCGTACCGTAGGTCTCCTTGTTATTGAGCGTCGAGCCGCTCACCCCGCCGACGAGGCCGCCGACGGAGGATGCGTTGGGAGCGTAGACATTGCCGGTCGCATAGCTATCGGAGATATTGCCGCTACTTACACCGGTATAATTGGTGTATTCGCTGACGCTGGACAATCCGACCAAGCCGCCGATATTTGTCGCGCCGCCTGCAGTGGCGGCGGTGCTGGTTACATTTCCGGAGGCGTAGGAGCCGCTGATATTACCTTCGTTTATTCCGACGAGGCCGCCGATATTGCTGCCGGGCGACGTCACATTTCCGGTCGCATAGGAATTAACGATCGTGCCGACATAGCTGGCGCCGGACCCAGCGAAATAAAAATAGCCGTTAGAGCCGACGAGACCGCCGACATTCGATAGATCGGTGCTGTTCGAATTCGCAGCGCCGACGTCAACCGCTCCTGTCGCGTAGGAATTGCTGATGAGGCCGCCGGAATTCCACCCTACGAGACCGCCGAAGTTCGAGCGGATAGAGGTGGCCGAATAGGCCGTCACATTTCCCGTAGCGTAAGAGTCGGTGATGACGGCTTGCAGCCCGCGGAGGGCCAACGGCAAATTCCACCCCACGAGGCCGCCGACATTGGTGACGCCGGCAACATCCACATCAGCGTGAGAATTAGAAATCGTGCCGCCGAAATTCGTCCCGACCAGGCCGCCGACATTGCTGCCATCGCCGACGACGGTTCCGGTCGCATAGGCGTTATAGATCGTTCCACCGTAATTTGCGCCGACCAGCCCAGCAGATCGGTCGCCGCCCGTCATCGACACATTCACCAATCCGATGTCTCGGATGCCCACGGGATCGGAGACAAAGAACCCGCCCATTGTGGCGATGAAATTCGCGCCGTTCGATCCAGAGGAAATCGTCAGATTGCTGATCGTATGGCCGAGACCCGCGAATGTGCCGATGAATGTGTCGATCAGCGCGTTGTCATAGGTCGTTCCCGTGGCGTCGAGATCCCGCGCCAGAGCATAATTGCCGGTGACCGTCTGGCCGGTGAAGGCGGCGATCTCGTTCATGCTGTGGAGCAGCGTATAGGCGGCGCCATTGATCACGAGGCTCGCGCTCGAGCCGCTGAGCGTCACCTTCCCGCCCGTGTCCGTGTCGATATAATAATCGGTCCCGGAGGTCGCACTGCTCGCCGAGGCGTAATTGCCGTAATTCAACGCCAGGCCGGCGCTCTTTCCGGTCGCGGTGATCGCCGCATTCACATAGATGTTGCTCGTCGCATTCAGCGTTAGGATCGTGCTGCCGGACCAGCGCACCGCGTCATTGACATAGATGTTGCCGTCCGTTCCGCCGCCGCTCGTGGACCACAAGGTGATGTTGTTGTTCGCGAGCAGGCTGCCGAGCAGCGCTCCGGTGATGTCGCCGCCGCTCGACGCGATGGTGAAGCCGTCTGGATCGATGATCCAGCTCCCGGTTTCGCCCGTCGACGACGCCGTTGTCACCTCTGCGCCTTCCGCGATCGTCACCTTGTTTCCGCTGGTCTCGATCGTTCCGCCCTTGCCGCCATTGGGCGCGGAGGCGTCGAGCTTGCCCGTGACCTTGGTCGTTCCGCCAGAGGCGAGCAGCTTGATCTGGCCGATCTTCACCGTGCCTCTCGACGACGGGCCGCCGGTGAGATCGGCGAGCGTGCGCGCCTGAATGATCCCGCTGTTGTTGACCTGCGCCGAGAGAACCGCATCGGCCGCCTTCGCGGCCATCACGACGCGGCCGCCGTCGGCCTTGATCAGCCCCTTGTTCTCGACCAGCGCATCATAGGTTCCTTTGTCGATTGTCACGTCGAGCAGCGAGTCGCCGCCGAAATTGAGCGTGATCTTATCTCCCGACGCGAGCGCGATGGATCCGAGCTTGGCGGTGATCGCTCCCTCATTGGAAACCGAACGGCCGAGCAGCACGACATAGCCGCCATCGGCCGCGGTGATCGTTCCCCGATTGACGACCGCGGCGGCGGAGGAGCCGGAGAACACATAGTTTCCGGCCATGAAATCATTGTTGGAGATGTCGCGCGTGGAGGCCACAAGTCCGCCGACATTGACCTCCGCATTTTTGTGAACAGCACGCCCGCGGAATTGACGATGAACACATTGCCATTGGCGTTGAGCGCGCCGGCGATGACGCTGCTCTCATTGCCGACGACGCGGTTGAGCGTGACGGAGAGCGCGCTCGGCTGAAGGAAATTGACGGTCTCACCCGAGGCGATAGAGAAGCTCTGCCAATCGATGACGGCGCGATTGGTCGACTGCGCGACATTGGTGACGCTGCCGGCAGAGGAGATATTCGCCGAGCCGTCGACCACGACCCCGCCCGTCGGATTGGCGGCGGCGAAACGCGGAAGGGCGAGAACCGCCGCGATCGCCGTCATCGTGGCGAAAGACGCCTGCAATCGCCGAGCATGATCGGAGAGAGGGGAAGGCCGGCGAGGAAGGAGCAGGGTGGCATGAGAGCGATTTTTTTCGGGGAGCGTCATCGGGCTGTCTCTTAGCGACATCGCAATATATTGAACTTTAATAATAATGAGAAACCGGTCCCCGTCAATACGGCGGCCATCTAGACGCACCCGTCGCGCGGACGCCCACCGCAGTCGATCAACTATTTGATATATAGCTCTAATATTGAGCTACTGAGAGTCGTATTGATCAACGATTGGCCGATTTGGTTGTAAAATCAGCACAGACTCGGTCCAGGCGCGAGTTTTTTGAGCAGAATTTGATCGGATGCCGCGCTAATTTTTTTCCGTTGAAGTAAAGTCTGTCGATCGAACCATTCCATTCGCTCGGAAAGCGCGGCGCGTATTTTATGTAATCAGGTTACTTGACCAAAGCCAGGCGATCGACGTATGCTCCTGAAGCTCCAGCGCAGTTTTTCGGGCTGTGAAAAATGGTCATAAATTTGAAGAACCTTCTACCGGAAGAGACGATGATCGAGTCTCGGCTGTCCGCGACGGCTCCCCCGTCGTCTCCGCTGCAGATCCGACGCGGGCAGAAGCACCACGACAAAGGCGTCGAATATTCTCGCGCCGACCGCTGGACGAAAGCGTTGCACGAATTCGAGGAGGCTGTCCGCTGCGCGCCCGATCAACCGCGCTTTCATTATGGTCACGGTATCGCGCTCTCTCGTTTCGATCGCTTCGAAGAGGCGATTGCGGCGTTTCAGCGTGAGCTGGCGATGAAGCCCGATCATCCGCCCACTCTCGCCGAGATCGGCGCCTGTCATGCGCGCCTCGGCCGTCGAAAAGAGGGCATCCCGTATCTGCGAAAGGCGCTGAATCTATTTGGCGGAATGCCGAATCATCAGTTCAATCTCGGTCTCGCTCTTCTTTCCGAGGGCAAGCCGCTGGAGGCGATCGCCGCCTTCGATCGCGCGCTGGCCCTCGATCCCACCTATATCAACGCTTATCGGCTGCGCGGCCTCGCCCATGCGATCAACGGAAACCAGCAGCAATCCGTGCAAGATCTTCATGCGGCGGTGGCGCTCGATACGAGGAATTACCAGACCATGCTGGTGCTCGGAACGCAGCTCGGCAAGAGCGAGCGCGAGCGCGAGGCGGGCATGTTGTTCGAAATGGCGGCGAAGGTCGCGCCGGACATTGCTCTGCCGCAATATTTCTTCGCTCATTTCCTCATCAGCCATCACCTTTACGAGATGGGCCTGAAACATGTGGATCGCGCCATCGCGCTGGAGCCGCGATCGGGCGAATATCAGGCTTTGCGCGCTTTCGGCCTGCTCGGGCAGGGCCGCATCGACGAATCGGTCGCGAGCTATCGCCGCGCCGGCGAGCTCGATCCGAGCAGCGCCGATATCGCCGGTGGATTATTGTTCACCTTGCAGCATAAAACGGGCGTGACCAAGCAGGACTTGCTCGACGCGCATAAGCGATGGGCCGCGCTCTATCGCCCGCGGGAGCCCAAAGATCGATTCGCCTTCGGCAATGATCCCGATTCCGGCCGCCGGCCGCGGCTGGGCCTTGTCTCGGCCGACATGCATCGCCATGCGGTGACCTATCTCGTGCTGCGCGCCTTCGAGCAATTGGGAGCGCTCGGCTATGAGATCTTCTGCTACAAGACGGATCGCAAGCGCCAGGACGACGAATTCAGCGATCGATATAAAGCCGTCGCCGCGAGCTGGCGAGACGTCTCCGATCTCGACGACGACCAATTGGCCGCTCTGATCGCCGAGCAGGGCGTAGATGTGCTGTTCGACCTCTCGGGCCATACGCATGGATGTCGCCTAACGTTGTTCGCCCAACGGGCCGCGCCGGTGCAATTGAGCTGGGCCGGCTATGTCGGAACGATCGGCCTCGACACATATGATGGGCTCATTGCCGACCCCGTCGAAGCGCCGCCCTGCGACGACGAATATTATGTGGAGCCGATCATTCGCCTTCCCGATTGCTACGTCTGCTATCAGCCGCCCTTGCGCGCGCCCGATGTGGGTCCGCTTCCTTTTCTCGAGAGTGGGGTATTCACCTTCGGATGTTTCAATCGTCCGGCGAAGCTCAACGCCGAGGTGGCCCGCGCTTGGGCGCGAATTCTCGAGCGCGTCCCGAACGGGCGAATCCTTCTCGTCTATGGCGGCTTGCAGGAGCCGACGACGCAGGAGGCGGTCTATATGATACTCGAGAATGGCGGGCTTTCGCGCGAGCGCGTGGATCTCATCGGCGAATCCGATCAGCAGAAGCTCCTCCAGGCCTATGTCGAAAGGATCGATCTCGCGCTCGACCCGTTTCCTTATTCGGGCGGCGTCACGACGCTCGAGGCGATGTGGATGGGCGTTCCGGTGGTGACGATGGTGGGCGAGACATTTGCCGGACGTCACTCCGCGACGCATCTCACCGCGGCCGGACTCTCGCATTTCTGCACGTATAGCGTCGAGGACTATGTCGAGCTGGCCGTCGGTTGGGCCGAGCGTCCGCAGGAGCTGGCCTCGCTGCGCCTTCGTTTACGCGAGCAAGTCGCCTCCTCGCCGCTCAATGATCCTGTTCGGTTCGGAAACAATCTTTCGACGGCATTGATGGGGCTTTGGAAAGACTGGTGCGATCAGCGCGCCGTCATCCACGGCGAGGGATGACACATCGTCTCGGGGGGGGGGGAGTTGTGTGGACACGCGATTTGGAGTCGGAGCGCTCACGGGGGCGGGGTCCGAAAGCGCGGGCGCGCGACTATTTTAATATAGTGGCGCATATCTCGAATAAAGCTGCCGATAATAATGAATATACTGAACGTTGGTCCTTGACGCAAACAGAGGGTTGTGCAAAGCTTATATATGTAAACGCTATATATAATTACTCGACGAGAGCCAAGACTTGAGTCGACTTACCAAAGAGGTATGTAATGTTGCCAAGTAGCAAGATAAAAGAACTCGTTCTCGCCGGAGCGGCTGCCGCCGCTCTGATGGCCGCCGCGCCCCCGGCTCAGGCGACCACCACTATCTATGTCGCAGTCGCAGCCAACTTCGCAAATCCGCTGAATGATATCATCGGAAAATTCAAGACTTATGCACTGTCGACCTATGGTTACGACTACGACGTGACCTATACATCCGGAGCCTCTGGCAATCTACTGAGCCAGATCACCGGCAGCTGCGCTACAACGCCGACCTGCGCCACCACCAATCCCAACGCCTGGGGACACTATGACCTGTTTCTCTCAGCGGATGTCTCGCGCCCGCTGACTTTGTACAGCACCTATCCTTCTCTGGTGTCGACTTGGACGACCGGCGCGAGCCCTGCGAGCGCGAATTATCTCTTCGAATATGCGCAAGGATATCTCGAGCTCTACACCAACACCGGCGCCTGGAACGTGAGTTCGGGATTGCCCTCGGGCTGGACAACGAAAGGCGTCGGCATCGCCGCCCCCGGATCGGCGCCTTATGGCCTCGCGGCGACGCAAGAGCTCTGGAATGCCTATACCGTTACCTCAACGAGCGCTTTGGTCCATTCCACCTACGCCGATATCGCGTCCATCTACAATGCGGTGGTCGCAGGAACCGAGACGTTCGGTTATGTCGCGAAGTCACAAATCTGCTCGGCGGGCGCTGTGAACGTGCCGTCAACGCGACACCAGTCGATATCACCGAGTTCGACCACTTATAATGCGATCATTCAAGACGGTGTCATTATCGCCAACACCACGGCTCGGACGCGTACAGCCGGCGAAGAAACCGAATTGCGGCTGTTCGTCGCATATCTGAACAATCATACGACATCGCCTCCATCTGACACCGTAACGACGCTTCTGAACTATTGCTACGGTGTGCCATGATTACGCCTGACGGAGAGGTGCAGCCGCGTTCCGTGAGCTTGTGACTTCTAGACTTCGCTGACCCAGCCATGGTTGGTCGGCTCTAAAAACTCGGTCGATCCGCGGCGATTTTGCCGATCGCGGATCGACGGTTCTGGTGCGAACGGCGTGAGCGGATAATAATCCGATTGTGTCGCAAATTTGGCTTTGTCGCAATTTCTGTTTATAGACGCGCGAGCGTATGAGAATGACGCGGCTCACGCGGGGAGGGCGTAGAACTGCTGGGCTGGACGCAATTTGCCCGCGTTGCATCTACCCTTTTCGGATCATGTGCATCAGCTCGATGCCGGAAAGCGTCGCAGCAGCGGATCGAAATGATTTGAAACCCAACATCGGTCGCGTCACTCGCTTTACCGCTCGATGGTCCTGCTCGACGATATTATTGAGATATTTGATGCGGCGGATTTCGATGTCCGCTTCATGCTCCGCATTGTAGCGTTCGATCGCCGCCGTGTTGGCGCCGCTCTTGTCGATCGTGATCTTCTCTGGCTCGCCATGCTGGCCGATCGCCTTGCGCAAAAAGCGCAACGCGGCTTTGCAGTCCCTCTTGGCCGTCAGCAGGAAATCCACCGTCCCGCCTGCCTTGTCGACCGCCCGATACAGATATTTCCAGCAGCCTTTGACTTTCACGTAGGTCTCATCGAGACGCCAGCTGGATCCGATCGAGCGCTTGCGAGCGTGGAACTGTTTCTCCAGCAAAGGAGCATACTTGACGACCCAGCGGTTGAGCGTCGAATGGTCGACTTCGACACCTCGCTCTTCCATCATTTCCTCGAGTTGACGATAGCTCATCGGATACGCCACATACCAGCGGACGCCCCACAGAATCACGTCGCGTTCAAAATGGCTGCCCTTGAAATCAATCATCGCACTCGTCCGCAGATCCACTGCCGGCAATTATAGCCCAAACCGACCTGCGACAAAAATTCGCGACAGAACCGGCGAATGCGCCAACTAGCTTGCAAACGCCGGATACGCTTTCGTCAAAATGTGAAACGCTCTAGACCGGACAGCATCACGGGGATAACCAGGCCTCTGCATGACGTAGTGATCGTGGGCCTAGAAGCGGCGTCATCTGCTGCCACAAGCTTGCACTTTGGACAGCCCGAGTCGCTAGAGCTTCAATAAGGCCAGTTGCGACGGCTGTCACCAATCCTTGATCGCTACTCTCCATAGCCTGCTCAATCAATGAGAACAGGCGGCGGTTAGTGTCGACGTCTGCGCTACCAAAGTTCTCGGCGATCCGATCGCCAAGGGCGGCGAACAGCGTCGTTACAGGTGGCTCTTCTGGCCGCCACTCGTCGAGTGTTTCCTGGTACGCAGCTTTTACGCCACCAGAGGCTGCAACCAACAAACCCAGAAACTCTTCCCGGCCCATCATCACCGTCCCCCCAGCGCATTGCTCATATCTCTGATTACGTTTTCCGCAGCCGCTCGGTCACCGGGCAGAGCGGTCGGGTTCTTCGAAAGCCAGCGCTCAAGTGCCCGAATGCTGTCCGCCGCCTTTTGAGAATGGAAAGGGTTCTGTCGCGAATTTTTGTCGCAGGTCGGTTTGGGCTATAATTGCCGGCAGGGGAGTTGGCGGACGAGCGCGATGATCGATTTCAAGGGCAGCCATTTTGAACGCGAAGTGGTCCTGTGGGGCGTCCGCTGGTATGTGGCGTATCCGATGAGCTATCGCCAACTCGAAGAAATGATGGAAGAGCGCGGCGTCGATGTCGACCATTCCACGCTCAACCGTTGGGTCGTCAAGTATGCCCCTTTGCTGGAGAAGCGGTTTCGTGCTGGCAAGCGCACGGTCGGTTCGAGCTGGCGGCTCGATGAGACCTACGTGAAAATCAAAGGGTGCTGGAAATATCTGTATAGGGCGGTCGACAAGGCCGGCGCGACGGTGGATTTCCTGCTGACGGCCAAGAGGGACTACAAAGCTGCGTTGCGCTTTTTGCGCAAGGCGATCGGCCAGCATGGCGAGCCGGAGAAGATCACGATCGACAAGAGCGGCGCCAACACGGCAGCGATCGAACGGTACAATGCGGAGCATGAAGCGGATATCGAAATCCGCCGCATCAAATATCTCAATAATATCGTTGAGCAGGACCATCGAGCGGTGAAGCGAGTGACGCGGCCGATGTTGGGTTTCAAATCATTTCGATCCGCTGCTGCGACACTCTCGGGGATCGAGCTCATGCATATGATCCGAAAGGACCAGTTGCGGACCAGGGGCAAATTGCGTCCAGCGCAGCAGTTCTATGCACTCCGGCGTGAGCTGCGTCACGCTCACACGCTCAACGCGTCTATATAAACAAAAATTGCGACAAAGCCAAAATTCGCGACAGAACCGTTCCGCCCGCCGCGCTGCCGACGATCGTAGCCCATTCCGGCCGGCGATAAAAATTTGCGACAAAGCCCTTCGTTCACGGTGACGTTCGAAGCGCTGGTAGCCTGCGGATCTCGCATTGGCGGCTAAGGCGAGTAATTCGTCCAAGTCGTCGTCGTTCGGCGAATATCCATAGATCTCAGCATAGGTCCGGCGAATGCCAGCACGTAGATCGTCGTCCTCGATCTCGGGATGCAGCACTCGAGCGAGCCACCGCTCGAGCAATGGATCGAATACGGGAACGACGAAAATGGGAAATTCCGGAACGCGGTAGACCTTGGCCGCCCGAACGGCGCGCAGCAGCCTCCATCGATGGTCGTTCATGAAATATTCGGGCTCCATCTGCCCGGCCGAGCCTTGCAGCAAGATCACGTCCGGATCCAGCACCGCCACCTGCTCGAGCGATAAATGCGCTGCGACGGCGCCGTGACGGGCGACATTGGTCGCACCAACGAGTTCCAGCCGCTCATTGATATATTGCTTCGGGCCGCCTATCCAACTGGAGTTCTCGTTGGAGACGACGATCAGCGCCGTCACCTTGCTCGCGTCGCGGACGGTCCGGGCAATCGCTTCCGTCTCCTCGGCATAGCGCCGCAGAAGGGTCTCTGCTCGCTCGGAGGCCCCGCTGATTTCCGCCATTCTGCGCCATAGGGCGAGATGACTCCGCGTCAGCGGATAGGCCGTTTGAAATGCGACGAATTCGAATGACGCTCCTTTTTCGATCGAGTTTATTTGCGACGACCAGCCGAGCACGGCGTCGGGCGATGACCGCAAAACCTCCTCGAAATTCGGGCGCTCGGTTCCGCCGATCAGACGCGCGCGACTGGCGCCAGGAAAAATCCGATCGAGGAAAGCGCGGTCCATGCCCGACCGGCCGAGGTCGCTCGCGCCGACGATCCGGTCCGCGCTCCCGGCGAGCGTCAGAAAGGTCGGCATGACATTCGCGGAAAAGAAGATGCGTTTGGGCGGCTCGGCGAAGCCATGCGTCCTGCCCAGCATGTCGACGATTTGGAATGGAGCCGTGGAATGGTCTTTGGGCTTCGTCCTCGGCGGATGAAGAGCGAGCGCAAAAATCAGAGCGCAGCAAGTGACGAAGCCTGCGACGACCGACCAGGAGCTCGACGAGTTCGACCGCAGCCGCGCCATTCAATTTCCCATTTGGAGATGCGTGAGCGGTCGCTCGAAGTCAGTCGGATGCTCGGCCAGATGAAGGTCGAGCCACTTCATCTCGATGCAGCGCTGAAGCGGGTAGATTTTCGTTCCGTCCCGGTCGCCGTAGCGTTCGCACAACTCGTTCAGCGCGGGAATCACAGCGTAGGCGGCCCGCGTGCGCGCGTCATATTCGGCGACGATCTCGTCGCAGCTCATGTTCTCGAGCTGCTCGATATTGCCGTCGTTGACATTCAAGATGAGTTGCGGCTCGCGCGCCGCGAAACGACCGCCTCGAACGAGGTCGATCCATTCGCGTTCTGAGCGCCAGACGCCCTCCCGCGTCGACTCGCGAATCAATGGCTCCATCCAGGCCGGCAAGGCGTCGCGTATCTTTTCGTCGATCCGCTCCTCCTCATGGCGAACGCCCCAGCCGAAATAGAAGAACGGCAGCGCGTAACGCCAATCGCCATCATGCTTCGGGAGCTGGTTCAGCATGTCGTCGAGCGCCCGCAGATGAGGCAGCGTGCTGCGCGCCACGAAGAGACGCGCGCCGAGCGCCATGCCGATATCGCCCGCGATCTCCAATGTCGACATGATGAGATCGAAATTGCCCGCACGTCCGTTCCAGGCGTCGTGGACCCCGCCGATTCCTGCGAGCGACGCATGCGCCGTCCGGCAGCCGAACGCCTGCCGCTCGAGCAGCCATTCGCGCAGCTCTGCGCGTGCTCGCCATCGGAGACCGCCGAGCGTGATGCCGGAAAGCGTGGGATAGCTTCTCGGAAATTTCAGCTCGAGGTCGCGGACGAGACCGAGTGTTTTCCGATCATAGTCGGAAGTGTAGTTCAGCACATAGGAGATATAGATCTCGCCTGCCTGCTCCAGCTCCCATTCGAGGAGTCGTTCGACGAGGCGTAGAAAACGCTCGGAGGTCATGCGGGTCAATTTCTTGTCTCCCATCAGGCAATATTTGCAGCTGTGGGCGCAAGGAAACAGCTTCGCATGGACCAGCATGCGGCGCGCCGGTCGAGCGATCGACGTCATGATGCGGGCTCCGTCCGTCAGAATTTCAATTGAGCGGACACGGCGAATGTCCGCGGCTGGCCGACATAATTGCTCGTGACCCAGTATCGCGCATCGGCGACATTGGTCACGTCGAAACGCAATATGAGCTCTCGGCCGAGCGGTAGCTTTCGACCGAACAGCTCGGACGCGCGATATCGAAAGCCGATATCCTCGGTTCCGAACGACGGAAGATATTCGGTGTTCAATCGATCGACCGCCTGCTGACCGGTAAAATAATATCCGCCGGTGAGCGTCAGCCCCGGAGCGAAGGGCAGATCATATTCGCCGCTGATCTTGAACATGGTCCGCGCGATCCCTACCGGGACCTTGCCATCGATCGAGGGAGCCGTCGTCGAAGTGCCGCTCTGCGTCACGCGCGGATCGAGCAGCGTCAGACCGCCGAACACGCGCAACCCGTCCGTTACAACGCCGGTCGCCGTGAACTCGAGGCCGCGATTGCGCTGTCGGCCGTCCTGAACATAAGTGTAGGAGCCGTCGCCATTGTAGCGCGCGTATTGCAGCGCCTGCTCGATCTGGAAAAGCGACGCCGTCAGCAGGACGCTGCCGAGGTCGGCCTTGGCGCCGATCTCGTATTGACGGCCGACATAGGGCGGCAAGGTCGCGCCCGCATTGGTGTATCGGATGGTCCCCGAGCTCGACACGGCCTGACCGTTCTGAAGAGATTCGCTATAGGTCGCGTAAGTGGATAGCCATTCCTGCGGCTTGAAGATCAATGACGCGCTCGGCGACAATCGGCTCTGCTCATAGCCCGAGGAGAGCATGCCCGTCGCGACGGTGAAATTGCTGGCGTGCAGCCATGTGTAATTGCCGCCGACCAGCAGCGACCATTGCTTGTCGAAGCTGATCTCGTCGCCCAGAACGACGTTTCTCTCATTGTTGTAGGTGGATGTCCCGACCGCCCCATAATTGGAAGCGGTCCATGACGGCATCGTATAATAGATGGGCGTGACGAAGTTCAGCCCTGCGAGGGTCTTGGCGGCATAGCTCGTCGGCGCGTTGCGTTGGCGATAATCGTCGCCGTAAAATCCGGTCGTCAGCTTGTGGTGAACGAAGCCGGTGTCGAAGCTCGCGTCGAGAAAAGCATAACCAGAATTCGCATGATAATGATAATTGGTGTTGTGTCCGGCGGTCTGGCTGTAGAGCCCATCGGCGGTCGACACGTTATTGTTGACATAAAAATTGTCGCGGATGGTCATCATCGCATAAGAGTAGGCCGCGCGCAGGGTGAAGATGTCGTTCGCCTTCCATTTCAAATCGACGCCGATCCGATCGGTCTGGGACGAATAGGCGCCGAACGGCTGCCCGAAATTCCTGGTCGCGTCGGGGGCCGCCGGATGACGGACCTTGCTCGATCCATCCGCATTGGTTGCGAAGCTCCATGAGACGTCGGCTCCGCGGACGATCTGATCGTGATGAGACCCGATCAATGTCATCGTGAGATCCTGGACCGGGCGCCAGGCGAGCGCAGCGGTGAGCGCGTCGCGGCGGATCGACTGCGTGTCGACCGCGGTCTCGCCGTCCTGCCCGACGATGTTCAAGCGATAGGAGAACTGTCCACCCGCATCGATCGGGCCGCCGAAATCGCCATGAATATATTTCGACAGCCCGCCGTAATTTCCGAGCGTCACATCGGCCAGCGGCTTGTCGGTCGGTCTCTTGTAGACGTAGTTCAGCAAGCCGCCGACATTATTCGGGCCATATAGAAAGCTCGTGAGGCCGGTGTAGACTTCGACTCGCTCCTTGTCCTCGAGCGGAACGGAAAACAGATTTTGCATCCGCATTCCATCCTCGGCTGTTCCCGAGCCGTTGGCGAAAGCGAATCCGCGCAGCATGAAGTTCGGCGACAAGCCGCGTGTCGAGGTCGAGCGCGTCTGAATGACGGGATCTATTCGATAGAGATCCTCGGTGCGGGAGAGCTGCAAATTCTCGATCAACGCCGACGAGACGACATTGACCGAATAGGGCGTGTCGAGGATCGACTTCTGTCCGAGCGGTCCGAGATTGCTCACCGTCTTGGGCTTGTAGCCGGCCGCCTCGCTTCCCTCGGGCGCCGCGTCTCCACGGCGATCGGTGACCGACACGTCGGGAATCGGCGTCGCCTCCTCGGCGAGAGCAGTGGCTTGGCCGACGATCAGCGCCAGCGTGGAAGCCGTCGCCATCGCAGTCCGGCGGAGGACCTTCGCCGTGACCAGAGGATTATCGTTCGTCATGACCTGTCCTTTTTCGTTTGCGCCTCGAGGAGACGCGCGTTCTCTTTCGCCGGCTCCTGAGAGAGCCCGGCGTCCTGTCCTTCGTGTCGCGCGTCGAATTGCGCTCGAGGTTGCTATGAAAAATCGAATGACGCCCGTTCCGGCCCCATGCGTCCGCTCTCGTGGCGGGCTCAGCGCGCGCCGCTCGACGGCGTTTTCGAAATCGGGATGCTCTTGCTCCAGGGAGGCTCGACGAGGCCCCGCCATGGCGCATTGAGACAGCGATCGAGCTCGGCCGCGAGACAGGCGAAGCCGTCGTAGCCCCAGAATGCATTGCCCTTGCGATCGAACAGCGACGAGAAGGGCAAGGCGGCGCGTCCCCGCTTGCGCCAATCGAATTCGTCACGGTCGAGACCCAAGACCAGATCCGGCGCGGCTTCGACGATATAGGCCTCGATCGCTTCCAGGCTGGGACGCTCGCCGTCGCAGACGCGGCGAGGCGTGCGCCTCTTGCCGGTCTTGCCTTCCCAGCCCGTCACATCGCCGATCCGCATGCCCAGAAGCCGGAACGGCTCCAGTTGGTCGTCCGTCATCGGCTCGAAATGAATCAGCAGCTTGCCCTCGAGACGGGGACGGTAGCGAGAGACGATCGCCTCGACGAGGCTGCGATTCTCGGCGACGACTCGTTCCGCTCGCGCCGCCACGCGTGGACCGAAGCAGACGGCGAGCTTGCGCAGGGAGGCATCGGTCGCCGACGGGCCGGCGAAGCAGGTCCATTGGATCGGCGCGCCGAACCATTTGTGCAGCAAATGAGCGTAGCCGCCGACGAGATGATCGGGCGACGGCTCTCGGCCGAGGGAAAAGCCGATGATCAGCTTGCAGGCGCTCACGCGCGCCATGTCGCTGGTGGACGAGCCGGTCAACGCATGCACGGGCTGCAAACCGATGTCGCGCAGCAGCTTGCTGACGATCCAGACCAAGCCCACCGCCTCGCGGAAGAAGGTGATCGCCACGTCACGCGACCGCGGCTCCGCTCGCACGCGACTGGCTGCTCCCCTCAAAGCCCAAGCCGTGTCGACGATATATGGCGGAGCGGAGCGCGCCGCCTCGCAGGCGAGCGGCGTGATCAGCCTGTCCAGCTCCTTCGCCTTCGTCTTGGCGACGCCTTTGACATTGGCGTCGAGGAAGAGGATCGGATCCTCGTTCAGGATCGTCACGCCGCGCGCGAGCGGAAAGAGCGTCGCCGCCTCGTCGAGCGCCCGCGCCAGCTTTTCGTCGCCGCCGTCCGGGAGGTCGTCGCCCCCGAGATTCGTGCACGCATGCAGCGCGGTGAAACCATCGACGCCTTGCGTGAATCCAGGGGAAGTGAAACGCCCCGCCTGCGAGAAGACGCCGCAGCCGACGGGACCGTGAGCGAGCGAGAGCATGTCGAGATTGGCGCCCCAGCCGGAATTGCTCTCGGCCAGGAAGTGTCCCGAGCAATTTTTCAGACGGCCCGCCTCGGAGGGGCTGCGGGCGATCTGCGCGGGAAAGAGATCGGAGGCTGCCCGCTCGCGTGGCTTCGGGCCCTCGCTTTTCGGCTTTCGACCACGTGGGTCCTTTCGGTACGGAGACGGATCGGTGACGACTCGCGCCTCGGCGACCGGAGGGGCGGAAAACTCTGCGGACGACAAACCGACCTTGCCGGCCGAAGGGCCGGTGCGCCAGCGGATCGGCAGGCCTTTCTGCTTCTTCGGAAGGAAGGGGTTGAGCATGCGCATTCGACCGTTTCATTGCGTAGCACAGATACATAACGTGACGAAGGCCCCGTTCTGTCAATATTTTTTTATTTGTCTGCAACCAGATATTTTTTTGTACAGAACACGACAAAAAATCTGTCGGTTTTCGACATGGCGCGGCGAGCCCGAGGGCCGGCACACGCCCGACGCGACGACCGCAAATCACGCAAACTGAAGCCGAAATCGGCGATGGCGCTGCAATAATCCGCTTTGCGGACGGATCGGGCATGCGATATATCGAAATTCTATAACGATAAGGGGGAGCGGCTTTCCGTGCACATCGGCTCGGAGACATCGACCGTGGGCGACGACCCGATGAGAGGCCTCTTCTCTGTGAGTGGAGCGCTTCTCTTCCTTCTTTTCTCGGTGCTCGTGCTGCTGATGTTGTTCTCACTGACGCTCGGGCGCTATCCCGTTCCCGCCGCCGAGGTGGCCCGCATCGTCCTCACGACTGCCCCGATCAACGCCGTCGGACATTACGAGAACGCGCCATGGGTCGTGGTCGAGATCGTGCGCATGCCGCGCATTCTGCTCGTCACGCTCTGCGGCATGGGGCTCGCGATGTCGGGCGCAGCCATGCAGGGGGTCTTCCGCAATCCGCTGATCGGCCCCGAAATCGCCGGCGTCTCCTCGGGGGCCTCTCTCGGCGGAGTCGCGGCGATCATGCTGTCCTGGCAGTCCCTCGAGATCGTCGGCCTCGCCTTCGCCTCGGGCCTTGCCGCGCTCGCGGCCGCTTTCGCGCTAGCGCAACTCTCTGGACGCGGCAGCACGCTCGCCTTGGTGCTCTCCGGCGTCATTATCGGCGGCTTCTGTGGCTCGCTCGTGGGCCTGCTGCAGACGCTCGGCGAGACCGACGCCAGGGCGCTCGGCGTCGATGTGAATGCGTTGCGCTGGGCGCTCATGGGCCTCGTCGCCGTCACGGTTGCAGCGCAGGTCTCGGTCTCCGGCGGCGTCGGCTGGGTCGGACTCATCGTACCACATCTCGCGCGCATGCTGGTCGGGCCAGACCATACGCGACTCTTGCCGGCCTCGACCCTTCTCGGAGGCGTCTATCTCCTCGCGATGGACGACATCGCGCGCAGCCTGACCGAGCAGGAGATCCCGATCGGCCTGCTCACCAGCGCCATTGGCGCGCCGATCTTCGCTTTCCTATTTTGGAAGACGCAATCGAAGGGCTGGATGCGTGAGTGACACGGCGATCTCGATTTCGGACCTCGGCTATTTCTATCGGCCGGACGTCTGGGTGTTGCGCCATTGCGAGGCGCGCGTCGCGCGCGGCGGCGTTTTCGCGATTCTCGGCCCCAATGGGCGCGGCAAGACGACGCTGCTGCATCTTCTGATCGGCGCATCCAAGCCCCGCGAGGGAAGTCTCGCCGTGCGCGGTCGCATCGCTTTCGTCCCGCAATTGTTCGAGGCGAGCTTCGACTATACGGCGCTCGATATGGCGCTGATGGGCCGCGCACGAAAGATCGGCTTGTTCTCGCAGCCCTCGCGCGCCGATGTGGAGGCGACGCTCTCGGCTCTCGACCGCTTCGGCATGGCCGATTTCGCCGAGCGGCCGTTCGGAGAGCTTTCCGGCGGACAGCGCCAGCTGGTGATCTTCGCGCGCGCGCTCGTCGCCGAGGCCGACATTCTGGTGCTCGACGAACCGACCTCGGCGCTCGATCTCGAGAATCAGGCGCTGGTCCTCGAGCGCATTGCGGCGCTCGCGCGAGAGGATGGACTGACGGTCGTGATGACGACGCATCAACCTCATCATGCCTTGGCCGTCGCCGACGACGCGCTATTGATGCGCGGCGAGGGCGACTATCTCGCGGGCAAGGCGCGGGACATACTGACAGAGGAGTCTCTACGATCGCTCTATCGCGCGCCGCTGAAGCGCCTCGCCTTCGAACATGAAGGCGTCGAGGTCGAGACGATCGCGCCGATCCTCACGCCGACAAGGAGAGCGAATATTCGTTCCCAAACGGCGACGAAGGCGGAAGGCGCCGCTTGATGGGCGCGGACGAGCGCGCGTCACGCGACACTCCGCTCGAGCGACCCGCCGCCTCGCCGCCGGAAGCCGTACGGCCGGCCGGGTTGCGGTCTCTGGCGATCAGCGTCGCGCTCGGCGCCCATGCAGCGCTATTTATCCTCTTCGCCGGCTTCCTCGCCGAGAAGGTCACGCCGCTCGACGATTTGCGCGTGGAACTCGTGCAACAGGGGGAGACGGTCACGGAGACGAACATCTCACCGACGCCGGACGCGGCGCCGACGGCCGCTATCGAGCCCATCCAGTCCGCCTCCCCAGACCCGACGCTGCGCGACGACACACAAATCACCATGTCGAAGCAACAGCCGCGCGCAGAAGCCGCAGATCTGCTGTCCGCGCCATTGCCGCAGGTAGAGGCTCCGGACGCGTTGCCGCTCGCGATCGAGCAACGGCGGATCGAGGACGCTCGAAAAAGCCAGCGGCGTGTGGAGGACAAAAAGCGTAAGGAGAAGCCGGAAGAGGTCAGACGCCAGGCGGCGCAGCGCATCGCACGCCGGGAGAGCGCGCAGTCGCGCCAGCTGGCGGCGCATGAGCAAGCGGGCGCCGCGGCGGTGCGGACCGGCGTGAGGGAAAGCGCCGGCAACGCGCCGCATATGTCGAAAGCCGCATATGCGGCCTTGGTCTCGGCCGAGATCCACCGCCACAAGCACTATCCTGCGAGCGCGCGTCAGTCCGGCTCGACGGGCGCGGTCAGCGTAATCTTCTCGATCGGACCCTCCGGCGCGATCGTCAGCCATTCCATCACGCGTTCGTCCGGCAATGGAGCGATCGACGCTGCGGTGCATGAGATGCTCGCCATTTCGCATCCACCGCCGCCACCGGGCGGCTTCTTTTACGGCAACGTCACCATTTCTTTCGATTTGGATCGCTGAACAGACGCGTTCCTAGTGGCGTGATTTCAGCCATTTTGAACGGGGAAGACCGGGTAGAGGCGTTTGAGCTTGATGCGGGCGTCGGCGGTGGTGAACCGCCAGTCGGCCTTCGCCTGATGCGTGTTGCGGTCGGCGACCCAGGCGGCGACTTCGGCGCGCAGGCTCTCGATGTCGCCGTTGCGGCGCGCGAGACATTGCGAGGATAGAACGCTGAGCTCGCTCTCGGCCATGTCGAGCCAGCTCCCATGTTTGGGCGTGTGACGCCACTCGAAGCGCGCGGTCAGCCGTCGGGCCTTCTCGGGCGCGAAAGCCTGGCAGAGCGAGGCGAAACCACAGCGCCAGCAACTCCGCCTCGCCGCGTGGGACGTCCGCACGACGCGGCGGCGCTCCTTCTGTCTCGACCGCCGCCGCCAGCTCCCCGGCGACGGTCCTGGCGTCGATCCATCGCGCGACGTCGAGCATTTCCGCGCCCGGTCAGCGCCGGTCGATCCGTTCACCAATAGACCTGAGTGCGCAACAGGAAGGTGTCGGGATGCGCGCCGTTGAGATAAGCGCGATTCCAAGGTGCGGTGAGGCTCGTTACATGCGTCCAGTTCGCCATGAAGCGAATGCCATCGTCAGGGTACCAGTTGACGCCGACTGTTACGTCCTGTTCGCTTCCGCCAACAACACTCGAATTGGCGATATAGGCCCGGGTCGCGGCATTCGGCGCCGAGGCGAGCAGGTTCTGGAAGGTCGTTCCTGAATAGGGACCGTCGTTGAGGTTGACCGAGCTGAACCTCGCCCCGAGTTCCCATGCGCCCCATCCGCCAGCGCTGAGCGGCTTCAGGATTTTAATTTGACCGAAGGTGGCGGGGTTATTGGGATTGGTCACAGAGTAGGACGCGGCGCGAGATTCGCCCGTCAAATACCATGTTCCGTAGACATAATAGCCATCGAAGTTTTGGGATGTTCCGCCGGGCGCATAATTGCCGGCGAGGTTGGCCAGCAAAATGTTCGAGCCACGGCGGTCATAATGGGCGCCCATATATTCGGCTTGGATCGACAACGGCCCATAGGAGCCGACGAATTCTGCTCCATAGAAGAAGGCGTCGCGCACGCAGTTGCCGGCGACCGCCGGGTGCGCGGATACTACGACGGCGCCACAGGAGAGATCCGGTGTGCCGAGGAGGTTTGTTCTGAGGATATTGCTCTCCATATTGGTCGAGGCGCCTAGCAGAAGATTGCGGTCGTCGTTCCCGCCGGTCGAGCTGTTGGGCTGGTGATAGCGGCCTGACAAGCCAAGATGGATCAGCTTGTCAGCGTCCTTGACCGGTGCGTAGGTCGCCCGTCCGGCAACCTCGAAATACTGCGCGCCACCAGTGGCCACCCATCCAGCTTTTGAGTTCACCCAATCAGGAACCGGATTGGAAGCGGCCGGCGCCAAAGCCTTGTCCTGCGGGCTGGTGCTGAACACGCCGCCTTTCACGCTCCAATCTGAGCCGTAGGTCGAAAAAGAAGCGCCTAAGTGTCGGCCGGCGCCGAAAGTGTCGGAAACCAGGGAGCGCTCCATAAAGTCTGTGTAGAGAAAGGTATTGATCGTCTCGAGTCCATTGGGCCCCCACTGATTGCCAATCATTACGGTAAGAGGCGTGTTGACGACCGGAACGGTCAGGGCCGGATGGTGGAAAGCGAGATAAGCATCGCGAAGACCGCCGAGAGTTCCCACGGCTGAAGTGTTAGCAAACTCATAGGCGAGCTTATAATCCCAATAGCGTGCCGCGCGGCCTTCGACCTGGAGCCAAACCTGTCGAAAGTTGACATTGCTGTTCAACCCCGTTTCCGGCTGGATAGCTCCACCGCCATCGACGAGAACGCGTCCTCCGAATTTGACGGAATACGCTTTGTCCTCAGTCTCGACAAAGAGGCCATTCTTGAAGCTGACAAAGACGGGCGGCGGCGGGGGTGTGAGCTTTGGATCTGTCGCGCCTATTGCCTGTACAGTAGCGGCATTAGCGACGTTTGTCGTTTTCGTCGACGCAGCAACCTTGGCGTCACGCGCTTCTTTCCTCAACTTTACAATTTCTGCTTCGAGCTTGCGCAATCGCGCCTCGATCGCGGCGGTGTCTGCGCGCGCAGCGCTCGATCCGGTCGCTGCAGCTATTGCAAATGCTGATGCAACCACAGCGGTTCGCGTCAGTGCACGGCTCATTGTTCCCTCGCTCGGTTGGGACGCTCGTATAAAGCCATACGTACATTATGCAGTCTATTGAAACAATAGAGTAACTTATGAATCGCGGACGCTGTGGTACATTTATCACATTCGCCCATTCACCGATGGCGATGCATCTAACTGCGCCGGCGTTCTCGGCGACGCTGGTTCACCGAGGCTCCTGCCACGACCGCTCCACTAGAGGGACCCAGAGATTGGCAGCGCACATCTTCGCCGATCCGCCGGACGCCGAAGCGTCGACGCAATTCGAAGCCGACTCCCCAATCGAGCATCAATGGCAAGGCGCCGAGGATCGCCGCGAAGGTCGTCATCAGGATCGTTCGAAACCGCAGCAGGCACGCTTTCGACATCGCGTCGTGGGCGAAAAGGCTCCGCGAACTCTGCGCGTCGAGGGCGAAATCGACGATGATGATCGCGTTCTTCTTTACGATGCCGATCTGCAGGACGAGCCCGATGCTCGCGATGAGACCGAGATCGCCGCCTGTCGCCGCCAGCGCGAGCAGCGCACCGAGGCCAGCAGAGGGAAAGGTGGACAGGATCGTGATCGGATGGATGAAGCTTTCGTAAAGGACGCCGAGCGAAATACAGATCGTGACGACAGCTGCGAGAATCAGTAGCAGCTCCCTGGTCGTCGAGGCGCGTCGAAACGATGCGCTGACCGAAAGCGTCATGGAGCATGTTGTCGATCGTGGCGGGCGTGATTCCGTAGCGTGGGGCCGTCGCGCGATCGATGATGAGATCGATCGCGCGCCCCCGCTATTGCATGTCACTCACGACACTTGCTCGACCGCGGCGCGTTGGCGTTGCGCGATCATGCCGCCTGTTCATCCATCCATTTGCGCAGCGCCGCCGTTGCGCGCCGCCCAAAGCCGCCGCGACGATCGCTTCAATAAATTCCCTCACGGAAAGGTGCAGAATTGCAGCCGCTTGTTCGTCTTGTCTAAGAGGGACGGAGGCAGTCCCGCCGAGGGCGAGGTCCAGATGGCTTCAAGTTCACTGAATGTTCCGAGCGCCGCATCGAAAGCGGCGGGCGTGACGCAGGTCTTCTCGCAAGACGAAGTTTGCGTCGGCGCGGCGTGGCCGGGCCGGCTCCGAACTCAGGCGCTGGGGTGACGCCGGTGCCTGACATTGCTCCGATCAAGGGACGCGGCGCCGCGCAGCGCCAGTCCGGACGTCGCTCGAAGACGCCGCTCTTTTGCGCGGCGGTCGTCGCTCTCGCCGGAGCGATCTATTCTATGCGCCAGTTCGGTCAGGCCGGCGGCGAGACGCTCGTCACCTCCGTCGTCACCCGCGGCGATCTCGAGGAGGTCGTCACAGCCACGGGCAAGATACAGCCTTTTGCTCATGTCGACGTCGGCGCGCAGGCCTCGGGACAATTGACCCACATCCTGGTGAAAATCGGCGATCACGCGACGCAGGGCATGCTGCTCGCCGAGATCGATCCCCAGCTGCAATCCGCCAAGGTCGCGGCCGACGAAGCGCAGATCGCGCAATATCACGCCAATCTCGTCGAGCAGCTGGCGATCGTCGAATATGCAAAGGCCACGCTCGAGCGCAATGCGAGGCTTCTCGAAAACAAGGCGGTGTCGAAGCTCGCCATGGACGAGAGCCGTCGGGACTCTCAGACGGCCGCGGCCAAGGCCGACGCCATCCGCGCGCAAATCAAGCAAATGCAGTCGACGCTCGAATCCGATCGCGCCACGCTCGGCTATACGCGCATCTTCGCGCCCATGTCCGGCACGGTGGTGTCGATCGACGCGCGTGAAGGCCAAACCCTCAATGCGACCTATTCGACGCCGCAGCTTCTTCGCATCGCCGAGCTCTCGACGATGACCGTCTGGACGGAAGTCTCGGAAGCGGACGTCACACGTCTGCATGCGGGCATGCCGGTCTATTTCATGACGCTCGGCCATGGCGACCGGCGCTGGACGGCGCGTCTGCGTCAGATCCTGCCGGCGCCGCACAAGCCTGTCGGCCCGCAAGGCGGAAGCGACGCGAATACGAGCAAGAACAATGTCGTCAATAATGTCGTTCTCTACACGGCGCTGTTCGACGTCGACAATGCCGCTGGCGACCTCCGCCCTGAAATGACCGCTCAGGTCTTCTTCGTCGCGGCGCAGACGAAGGGCGCGGTCATCGCCCCCGTGACGGCGCTCCGCGCGAGCGCCGATGGCGGGACGACCGTCGGCGTCGTCGACGCGGACGGCAAAGAGAGCGAGCGAACAGTCCAAGTCGGGCTGCGCACCCGCTTTCGAGTAGAAATACTGAAGGGGCTCGCGCCGGGCGAGCGCGTCGTGACAGGCCGGAAAGCCGATTCGGGCAAGACGCCTCTCGTGAGCTTCCACCT